>DOUU01000509.1:6118-7094 GCA_003520425.1 Deltaproteobacteria bacterium | reverse complement strand
ACATCGCTCTTCTGGATGCACCGTCTGGGTTAGCCGACCCGCGTCTCCGCGCGCTTTCTGCCGCGTCTCGGATCGTGACGTGCTATGATGGCGCGGATGAGGGTCGTTGTGACGGGGGGGGCGGGCTTCATCGGCTCGACCCTCGTCGATAGGCTCCTCGCCGAAGGCCGCGATGTCACCGTTCTCGATTCCTTCGATCCCTATTACCCGGAGGCCGAGAAACAGGCGAATCTTTCCGGCGCTCTCCAGAATCCGCGCTGCAAGCTCCGCCGGGGCGACATCCGAGATCCGAAGCTTCTGGAAGAAGTCCTCGCGCAGGGCGGATTTGAGGTGATCGCCCACCTGGCCGGCCTTGCGGGCGTGCGCCCGAGCCTCGAGCGCCCTGCACACTACGCCGACGTGAACGTCCACGGCACCGCCTGCGTCCTCGAGGCGGCCGTCCGGGCGGGTGTCTCCCACGTCGTCTTCGCGTCCTCGTCGTCGGTCTACGGCGAGCGCAGCGAGANNTTGGCGAGCGGAGCGAGGGTCCCTTTCGCGAGACCGATCCCGTCGAGCGCCCGATCTCGCCCTACGCGGCCACAAAGCGCGCCTGCGAGCTCATTGCACACAGCTTCCACTCAGCCCACGGCATCACCGTGACCTGCGCGCGCATCTTCACTGCCTATGGGCCGCGGCAGCGACCCGACCTTGCGATCCGGCGCTTCGCCGAGAGAATGCTGGCGGGAAAACCCGTCCCCGTGTTCGGCGACGGATCAAGCGTTCGGGACTTCACCTACGTCCACGACCTTGTCGACGGGCTCATGCGCGCACTCGAGAAGCCCCTCGGCTTCTCCATCCTGAACTTCGGCGCTGGGAAGACGTGCTCCGTGCTTGAGGTCGTGCGGCTCCTCGAGAAGACGCTTGGCAAGGCGGCGCAGATCGAATGGCTGCCGCGCCAGATTGGAGACGTCTCCCGCACATTTGCGGATATCTCCGC
>DOUU01000509.1:5841-6104 GCA_003520425.1 Deltaproteobacteria bacterium | reverse complement strand
GGCGCTGGCTTTATCGGGAGCCACCTCGTGGATCGCCTCTTGGCGGAAGGATTCGAGGTGCGCGTCCTCGATGACCTCTCGAGCGGACGAGAGGCGAATCTCGAGCACGCAAAGCCCAGGATCGAGCTCATCCGGGGGAGTATCTGCGACGGCGAGGCCTTGGCGCGGGCGACCAACGGCTGCGACGTCGTCTTTCACGAGGCGGCGGTGCCTTCTGTACCCCGGAGCGTCGCGGAGCCGGTGAGGACCAACGCGGTCAACAT
>DOUU01000509.1:301-5717 GCA_003520425.1 Deltaproteobacteria bacterium | reverse complement strand
CTTCGCTACTTCAACGTCTTTGGTCCCCGGCAGAATCCCGAGAGCGAGTATGCGGCGGTGATCCCGCGCTTCATCCGGGCGTGTCTGCGCGGCGAGCCTCCGCGGATCTATGGCGACGGAGAGCAGACCCGAGACTTCACGTTCGTATCCGTCGCGGTCGAGGCCAATATCCTCGCGGCCCGCGCCCCCCGGGCCGCAGGAAGCGTGATCAACGTGGCAGGGGGGCGGCGCACGAGCCTCAATCAGCTCTTCGCAGCCATTCGGACGCAGACCGACGCGAAGGTCGAGGCCATCCACGAAGGGGCGCGGGCCGGTGACGTGCGTCACAGTCTTGCAAGCCTCGACCGCGCACGGGAGCTTCTCGGCTACGCTCCCGCCGTCGAGCTCCAACTCGGGCTCGCGAGGACGATCGAGAGCTTTCGAGCCTAGGCGCCCGCGGAGCGCGAGGCGGTGGCCAGAGGGGTGGGGAAATGAATATCTGTGTCGTGGGGACCGGCTACGTCGGCCTCGTGACCGGCGCTTGCTTTGCGGAGTTTGGCGTCACGGTCGTATGCGCGGACAACAACGAGGAGAAGGTGAAGGCCCTCCAGCGGGGGGAGGTCCCGATCTACGAGCCAGGCCTCGATACCCTCGTCCACCGCAATGCGCACGGCGGCCGCCTCTCCTTCACCACGAATACGGGGGAGGCCGTCTCGGGGGCGCTCGTCATCTTCATCGCCGTGGGCACGCCGCCGCGTCCCGACGGGAGCACCGACCTCTCCCACGTCGAGGCCGTGGCCCGCGAGATCGGGCGCGCCATGGACGGCTACAAGGTGGTCGTGACCAAGAGCACGGTGCCCGTCGGCACTTCGCAGCGGGTGAAGGAAATCATCCAGGAGGAGCTCCGCGCCGCGAAGAAGAAGGTGCGCTTTAGCGTGGCTTCGAATCCGGAGTTTCTGCGGGAGGGGGCTGCGATCCAGGACTTCATGCGGCCCGACCGCGTCGTGATTGGCACCGAGGACGACGAGGCGGCAGCGATCTTGAAGGACCTCTTCCGGCCGCTCTACCTGATCCAAGCCCCCTTCGTCCTCACGAACATCCCGACCGCGGAGCTCACGAAGTACGCCGCGAACTCCTTCCTCGCGATGAAGGTCTCGTTCATCAACGAGTTCGCGAACCTGTGCGAGCGNNAGGCCCGGGCTTTGGGGGGTCCTGCTTCCCGAAGGACACACGCTCGGCCGCGCACTTCGCGCGCGAGGTGGGCGAGGAGCTCGAGATCATCGAGGCCGTGGTCCGCGTGAACGACCGCCAGCGCTGGCGCATGGTGGAGAAGATCGTCGGCGCCATGAAGGGCAATGTGTCCGGGAAGACCATCGCTGTCCTGGGCCTCTCGTTTAAGCCCGAGACCGATGACATGAGGGATGCTCCGTCCATTGAAATCGTCCAGTCGCTCGTCTCCCGGGGCGCACGGGTCCGAGCCTACGACCCGGCGGCCATGTCGAAGGCGCAAAAGCTCATGCCCGACGTGACCTTTTGCGGCAACGCCTACGAGACCATGGAAGGCGCCGACGCCCTGGTCATCGTCACTGAGTGGAACCAGTTCCGAATGCTCGATCTCGAGCGTGTGAAGGGTCTGCTTCGAGCGCCGGTGGTCATCGACCTGCGCAACGTGTACGAGCCCGAGCCCATGCGGGCCGCGGGCTTCGAGTACACCTGCGTGGGGCGCGTCTCCGGCTAGCGTCCGCCCGTGGCGGGCCTTGCCGCGCTTCGGCGCCGAACCCATGCCGTGATCCTTGCGGGCGGGGCAGGCGAGCGCTTCTGGCCGCACTCGCGNNTCGGAGGTCGCGAGACCCTTCTTGCCGCGACCGTGGAACGCGCGATGCGCTGCGTTCCGAAGGATCAGGTCTGGCTCGTCTGCGGACCCGAACACGCGGCCGCGATGCGCAAAGAAGCGGGAGTCCCTTCCTCCCGGACCCTTGTCGAGCCGCGCCGGCGCAATACGGCGCCCGCGGTGGCCCTTGCGGCGACGCGCATCGCGGCGCTTGATCCCGAGGCTCTCCTTGTGGTCCTTCCCGCGGACCACCTGATCCCCGATGGAGCCGCGTTCGCGCGGGCGATTGCGAGTGCCTTGCCTGCGGCAGCCCATGCGCAGGTGCTTCTCACCCTCGGCGTCCTGCCTACGCGAGCGGAGACGGGCTACGGCTATATTGAGCGCGGTCCCAAGGCGCCGGGCTTCCCTGGCCTTCATCGGGTGCGCCGTTTTGTCGAAAAGCCCGATGCGAAGAAGGCCCGCGCCTTTGTCCGGCGCGGCAGCTTCTTGTGGAACGCGGGGATCTTCGTCTGGAGCGCTCGCACGATCCTCGAAGAGATCGAAGCGCACGCCCCGGAGATCCACGCGGCGCTCGAGCCGGTGCGCGCGGCGGGGAAGGGCCCGCTCACGAAGCGAGCCCTGGAGGCTGCCTACGCGGCGGCACCGTCTGTTCCGGTCGATGTGGCGGTGCTTGAGCGCAGCCGCCGCGTGTGGACGGTCCCCGTCGACTTTCACTGGAGCGACGTCGGGAGCTGGGCATCGCTGGCCGAGCAGCTTGGGGTCGCGGGACGGGCGAATCGGGCGATTGGAGGGGACGTGGTCTTCGAGGACGCCCATGGAAATCTCGTCTGGAGCGGAAGGCGCACGGTTGCGCTCCTCGGCGTCGAAGACCTCGCCGTGATCGATACGCCCGATGCGCTTCTTGTCGCACGCCTTGACCAGAGCCAGCACGTGCGCCGCATCGTCGATACCCTTAGGGCCCGGGGGCGGGAGGATCTGCTGTGACGACCTCAAATCCTACGCGCGGTAAGGAAGCCCTGGAGTCGCTGCGTGCGATTCCCCTCTTCTCGCAGGTGAGCGATGCGGACCTTGAGCTCATCGCTTCGCTCCTCATCGAACGCCGCTACGCACGCAACACGACGATCGTCGAAGAGGGCCTCCCCGGCGACTACATGTACGTGATCCGCGAAGGGCGGGTGAAGGTGACAAAGCTCTCCGACGAGGGCCGCGAGAAGATCCTGAACTTCCTCGACGAGGGCGGCTTCTTCGGGGAGATGGCCCTCCTCGACCGGGCCCCGCGCATCGCCTCGGTGAAAACGCTAAAGCCCGTTCGCCTCCTCGCACTCTCACGGACAGATTTTCTAAACGCGCTCCGCACGAGTCCGGACCTTGCGATGGCGGTCATCCAGGAGCTTGTGCGCCGCCTTCGCGAAGTGGACGAGCAAGCGAGCTCGCTCTCCTTCCAGCGCGTGAAGGAGCGCACCAAAGGTCTCCTGCGCCGCCTCGCGCAGGAGAGCGCCGGCGACCCCGAGCGCCGGACCACCGCGGCCCTCACCCACCAGCAGATCGCCGACATGATCGGAACCAGCCGCGAGACCGTGACCCGCGTGGTGAAGGAGCTGAAGCAAGACGGCTGGCTCCACCAGGACGGAAAACGCTACGTCGTTCCCACCGCGGAGGACTGAGCCGCTCTCTCCCTAAGATCCCTCTCGGATCCGGCCGATACGGAAGCGTGGCGCTGTGTGATCCCCACTTTGCGAGCGCGCTCCTCGGCTCCGTGCGGTCCGGGCTCGTCGCCATCGACGAGCAGGGAAGGATCGCGGCTCTAAACGCCGGCGCACAGCGCATCCTCGGCTGCCCGGAAGGTGCGCCCGAGTCGGCCCTGGGCCGGGATTGCCGGAAGGTCCTGGGCCCCCAGCCGACCGTGAGCCGCCTCCTCCTCGAGGCCTTGGATGGCCATGAACGCCCGAGCCGTGCCGAACTCGTGCTCGAAGCGGCAGGGACTTCTCCTCCGCGCACCATCGGCTTTACGCTCGGCCCGGTGCGCGATGCTGCGGGTACCCTCCGCGGCGCGGCGCTCTTCTTCCGCGACCTGACCCCCGTCGAGCGCCTGGGCGAGCAGGTGCGGCTCCACGAGCGACTCGCTGCTCTCGGCCAGATGGCGGCGGGCCTCGCCCACGAGATTCGAAATCCGCTGGCAGGGATGGAAGTGATCGCCGGACTTCTGCGCAGGCGCCTTGAGGGCTGTCCCGAAGAGCTTGCGCTCCTCGCGGAGCTTACGGGGGAGCTCCGCTCCCTTGCGGCGACGGTGACGGAGAGCCTCGAGTTCGTGCGGCCTCTCACCCCCGTGAGGGCGCGGTTCGATGCCGCAAAACTCCTGGAGGAGGCGCTCGCGATCGCCCTGGCCCGCGTGCCCGGCCCCGTCTCGATCGACCGCGAGTACGAGCCCGATCTCCCGGCGCCTTTGGGCGATGCCGAGCAGCTCCGCACCGTCCTCGCGAATCTTCTCGTAAATGCCCTTGAGGCCATGCAGACGGTGCCCGCGGGTGCACGGCGGCTGCGCCTCGCCTTGACAAACGAGGCTTTAGAGCGATCGCTCGGGGGCGAGACCTGGTCCATTGGGGGGAGAAGCTGCGCCACAGCCGCGTGTTGTCCAGCGGAGCGGGCGCTTGTCATCGCGATCGACGACAGCGGGCCGGGGGTCCCTGCCGATCTGCGCGAGCGGATCTTCTATCCCTTCTTCACCACCAAAAAGCGTGGCTCCGGAGTGGGCCTCGCCATGGCGCAGAAGATCGTCGCCTCCCACGGGGGAAGCCTCTCCCTCGAGCCTGAAGGCGGGCCGGGGGCGCAGTTTCGGGTGCGCCTTCCGATCGAGGACGATCCGGCGCACGAAGGCACCGCGCACAAGGGGGGGAAAGACACGACCTTGCGCGCAGGAAGCCCGCGGTGAGTGCAAGTCGCCCTCAGGGCCGCGCGCGCATCCTCGTGGTGGAGGACGGCGATGCGCTGCGACGTGGCATCGCCGAGGCGCTGCGCGAAGCCTTTGGCGATGTGGACGAGGAGACGAGCGGCGAGGGCGCCGTGGCTCGCCTTTGCGACCGAAGCCTCGAGCCCTACGACCTCGTCCTCACGGACCTGCGCCTTTCCGGCGCGGATGGGGTCGAGGTGCTGCGGGCGGCGCGCGATCGGGACGAGCGCACGAGCGTCGTCCTCATGACCGCCTTCGGAAGCGTGGAGACTGCGGTCGAAGCCATGCGCCTTGGCGCCTTCGACTTCGTGCAAAAGCCCTTCGATCTCGAGCAGCTCGAGGCCCGCGTCGCGAAAGCCCTGGCCCACAGTCGCCTTCTGCGGGAGGTGTCGAGCCTGCGTGCCGAGCGCATCGCGCGCTATGCGCCGGACCAGGTGATTGGCGAAAGCGCGGCGCTGCGCGCGGCCGTCGAGCTCGCGCGCCGCGTCGCTCCCACCCGTTCCACGGTGCTCGTGACGGGGGAAACCGGCACCGGGAAGGAGGTGATCGCGGGCCTCGTCCACGGCTTCTCCCGGCGGGCAGAGGCTCCCTTCGTCAAGGTGAACTGTGCGGCGCTCCCGGAGACGCTCCTCGAATCGGAGCTCTTCGGGCACGAGCGC
>DOUU01000509.1:0-145 GCA_003520425.1 Deltaproteobacteria bacterium | reverse complement strand
GACCTCTACTTCCGGCTGAACGTGATCTCGATTCATCTCCCGCCTCTCCGAGAGCGCCCCGAAGACGTGGTTGCGCTCGCGCGCCACTTTCTGGAGGAGTTCGGCCGCGATCTCGGTCGCCCACGAACAGGCTTCACCGACGCCG
>DOUU01000306.1 GCA_003520425.1 Deltaproteobacteria bacterium | reverse complement strand
CTCGAAGATCTCCTGGACCCAGGTGGAGACCGGATCCGCAATCACCTGGAAATATCCGAGCTGCATCCTTCAGGGCGACGACTCGATCGGCGAGTTCTACTCCGTGGCCCTCACCGCCAATCGGCAGCAGGCGGACACAGGCACCAAGATGATCCATCTCGGAAAGCGCACGCGGAGTACGATCGTTTCGAAGGGAATCTCCGCCGGTCGCGGCGTGAACACCTACCGCGGGCTCGTGAAGATCAGTCCTCGCGCCGATGGCGCACGCAACTACTCCCAATGCGACTCCCTTTTGCTCGGCGACAAGTGCGCCGCACACACCTTTCCCTATCTCGAAGTGAAGAATCCCACCGCGACCGTCGAGCATGAGGCGACCACTTCAAAGATCGGCGAGGACCAGCTTTTCTTCTGCCAGCAGCGCGGCATCTCTCCGGAGGACGCGGTTTCCATGATCGTCAACGGTTTCTGCAAGCAGGTGCTGCGGGAGCTCCCGATGGAGTTCGCCGTGGAGGCCCAAAAGCTGCTCGGCCTCTCGTTGGAGGGAAGTGTGGGATGAACGCGCCCCTGCTTGAGATCGAGGACCTCCATGCCTCGGCGGGCGGCGAGGAGATCCTGCACGGGATCAACCTCGTGGTGCGCGCAGGCGAGGTCCATGCGGTGATGGGCCCGAACGGCAGCGGCAAGNNACGCTCGCGGGCGTGCTCGCGGGCAAGCCTTCGATCGAGGTGACGCGCGGCAAGGTCTCCTACTTCGGCCGGAACTTGCTCGATGTCGCACCGGAAGAGCGTGCTCGGGAGGGCATCTTCCTCGCATTCCAGTACCCCGTCGAGATCCCGGGCGTCTCCAACATGTACTTCCTCAAGACGGCGCTGAACGCAGGCCGCAAGCACCGGGGCCAGGAGGAGCTCGACGCGATCGACTTTCTCGCCCTCGTTCGAGAAAAAATGAAGCTGATGCAGATCGACGAGAAGATGATGAACCGGTCGATCAACGAAGGCTTCTCGGGCGGCGAGAAGAAACGAAATGAGATCCTGCAAATGGCCGTGCTCGAGCCCCGGCTCGCCATCCTGGACGAGACCGACTCCGGCCTGGACATCGACGCCTTGCGCATCGTCTCCAACGGCGTGAATGGCCTGCGCTCCCCGGATCGCTCGATGATCGTCATTACCCACTACCAGCGGCTGCTCGACTACATCGTGCCGGACTTCGTCCACGTGCTGGCTTCCGGGCGGATCATCAAGTCCGGTGGCAAGGAGCTGGCATTGGAGCTGGAGGAGAAAGGCTACGCGTGGATCGAGGCAGGTGCGGGGCGCTGAAATGGCAGCCCTGGATCCTCGGCAACACTACGGCGAAGCCTTTGAGCGCTTCGAGCGCGGGCTCGGTACGACGGCGCCCGGCTGGCTCAAGGCCCTGCGCAAGGACGCCTTCGCGCGATTCGCGGAGCTCGGATTCCCCACCACAAAGCAGGAGGAGTGGCGCTACACGAGCGTCGCACCGATCGCCGAGCGCGCCTTCGAGCTCGCCTCCGATGGCGCTGCCGCGCTCTCCCGGGAAGACGTCGAACACAGCTCCTTCCCCGTCTATGCCTGCAGCCTCTTCGTTTTCGTGAACGGCCGCTTCGCACCCCGCCTCTCCGCGCCCCGTGCACTGTCGGGAAGCCCCTGCGTCGAGAGCCTCGCCCGCGTGCTCGAGCAAGCGCCCGAGCGAGTGGAGCTGCAGCTGGCGAAGCTCGCTCCCTACGAGGCCTCGCCGTTCGTGGCGCTCAATACCGCGTTTTTGCACGACGGCGCCCTCGTGCAGGTGCCCGAGGGCGTCGCGGTGGAGGCCCCGATCCACGTGGTGTACCTCTCGCTCCCTGACCACAGCCCGAGGGTTTCCCACCCGCGCACGCTGGTCCGGATCGGACGGCGCGCTCGTGCGACGGTGATCGAAGACTACGTGTCCCTCGGCGCGGGCCCCTGCTTCACGAATGCGGTGTCGGAGGTGCGGCTCGAATCCGGCGCAGAGCTCGACCTCGTGCGACTCCAGCGGGAGGGCGACCCAAACTTCCATGTGTCTTCGGTCCACATGGAACAGACGCGCGACAGCCGATTCACGGCGCACGACCTCTCCCTCGGTGGCGCCCTCGTGCGCAAGGATGTCTCGGCGCTTCTCGCCGGCGAGGGCGCGGAATGTACCCTCGACGGTCTCTACATCGCGAGTCGCCAAGAGCTCGTCGACAATCACACCTTGATTGACCACGCGCGGCCCCATGGCACAAGCCGCGAGCTGTACAAGGGCATCTTGAGCGGCACGGCGCGGGGTATCTTTCACGGCAAAATCGTGGTGCGCGAGGGCTCCCGAAAGACCGACGCGTACCAGAAGAACAAGAACCTGCTGCTTTCCCGAGACGCCGAAGTGGACAGCAAGCCGCAGCTTGAGATCGCAGCGGACGATGTGAAATGCAGCCATGGCTCGACCATTGGGCAGCTCGACGAGGCTTCGCTGTTCTACCTGCAGGCCCGCGGCATCGACACGCCCTCTGCCCGGCGGCTTCTGATGCGCGCCTTCGCGTCGGAGGTGACCTCCCGCATCCGCCAAGAGCCACTGCGAGACGAGATCGAGGAGATTCTGCTCGAGCGTCTCGCGGGCGAGGAGACAGGGCAGCTGTGAGAAGCGCGCTCGACGTGAAGCGCCTGCGCGAGGATTTTCCGATCCTGCACCAGACCCTGCGGGACGGCCATCCCCTCGTCTATCTCGACAACGCCGCCACCACCCAGAAGCCGCGCGCCGTGATCGATGCGCTCGTCCGCTACTACGAGCGCGACAACGCAAACATCCACCGCGGGGTGCACGAGCTCTCGCAGCGCTCGACGGCCGCCTTCGAGGACGCCCGCACCAAGGTTCAGCGCTTCCTTGGCGCGGCGCATTCGAACGAGATCGTCTTCACCCGCGGGACGACGGAAGCGATCAATCTCGTCGCCCAGAGCTGGGGCCGGGCGAACGTCGGCGCGGGGGACGAGGTGCTGATCTCGCTCCTGGAGCACCATTCGAACATCGTTCCCTGGCAGATGCTGTGCGAGGAGAAGGNNCCGCGCACGAAACTCTTGGCCCTCGCCCACGTCTCGAATGCGCTCGGCACGGTGAACCCGGTGCGGGAGATCACCGAGCTGGCCCACGCACGCGGCGTGACCGTGCTGCTCGATGGCGCGCAAGCCGTCGCCCACACGCGGGTCGACGTTCGCGACCTCGGCTGCGACTTCTATTGCTTCTCCGGTCACAAGCTGTACGGGCCGACGGGGATCGGGGCGCTCTATGGGCGACGCGAGCGGCTCGAAGCGATGGCGCCGTGGCAGGGCGGCGGCGACATGATTTCCTCGGTGACATTCGAGAAGACGACCTACAACGTGCTGCCCTACAAGTTCGAGGCCGGAACGCCCCACATCGCGGGTGCGATCGGGCTTGGCGTTGCGATCGACTACGTGCAGTCGGTGGGAATCGATGCGATCGCCTCCTACGAGGCGGAGCTGCTCGCCTATGGCACGCGTGCGCTGGAGGGCATGCGGGGAGTGCGCCTGATCGGGACGGCGCGTCACAAGGCAAGTGTNNTGTTCGCCTTATCGGCACGGCACGAGAAAAGGCCGGCGTCCTCTCCTTCGTCGTGGAGGGCGTGCACGCCCACGACGTAGGAACGATCCTGGATCAAGAAGGCATCGCCATTCGCACGGGCCATCACTGCGCCCAGCCGGTGATGGATCGATTCGGCGTTCCCGCCACGGCGCGTGCTTCCCTTGCGTTCTACAACACGCGCGACGAGATCGACGCTCTCGTGGCGGCGCTTGGCAAGGTGGCGGAGGTCTTCGCCTAGCGATGTCGGACGTTCGCGAGCTCTACCAATCTGTGATCCTGGACCACAACAAACGGCCGCGGAACTTCCGCAAGGTGGCGGGCGCAAACCGCCGCGCGGACGGCTACAACCCGCTCTGCGGCGACAAGGTCACCGTCCAGCTGCGGGTGGAAGACGGCGTGGTGCGCGACGTGGGTTTTGAGGGCTCGGGGTGCGCGATCTCGACGGCGTCCGCATCGATGATGACGGAGAGCGTGAAGGGCCGCTCGCTCGCAGAGGCGGAACAGCTCTTCCAGCGATTTCACGGCCTCCTGGTCGGTGACTCTCGGGCGCAGCCCTCGGCCGACGCGCAGGCCGCCCTGGGCAAGCTCACCATATTCGCGGGAGTCCGCGAGTACCCCGCACGCGTGAAGTGCGCGACACTCGTCTGGCATGCCCTTCACTCCGCTCTCGAAGGACGGGCCGAGCCCGTCTCGACGGAGTAATGCACGCCGCCCCGAGAGGACGACCGATGGAGACCGAGCCTAGCGCCAGCGCCGAATCGCTCCGGGACCGCGTGATCGAGGTGCTGCGCTCCTGTTACGATCCGGAGATTCCCGTCAACATCNNCTGACCTCTCCCATGTGTCCTGTCGCGGGCAGCCTGCCGCCGGAGGTGGAAGAGAAGGTGGGTGCGTTGGCCGGTGTGGCCGAGGCGAAAGTGGAGGTCGTCTGGGACCCCCCCTGGAATCCGAGCATGATGACCGAGGCGGCGCGCCTCGAGCTGAATCTCGCNNGGCGTCGTCCTTGTGCTCGTGGGCGCAAATCAGGCCGACCTCGCCGCGGCTCTCGACATGGACCTCTCCCGCTCCGGGCTTCTCGGTGCCGCCATCGCGCTCGGTTTGGGTATAGGCGTCACCGCTGCGGGGCCGCTCGTCGACCGCTTCCCGCGACGGCCTCAGTTCGTGGCTGCGCTCCTCGTCGCGGCCCTCTCGCTGCTCACGCTGGGCCGCCACGTAAGCTTCTGGCACGCTTTCGCGCACCTCGTGCTCCTCGGCATGGGTGCAGGCTTCTACGACACCCTGCTCAACGCGGTGGTGATTCACGACGGCGGCGCCCACGCCACAAAGCCGCTCGCACTCTTGCACGCAGGCGCCACCGCAGGNNNGCGGTCGCCGGCCCTCCGCTCATCGGATGGCTTGCCCGTCTCGGGGACTGGACGTGGAGCTTCCATGCAACCGGCGCGATCTTCGTGCTGCTCGCCGCGTGGGCGATCGGCATGATCCTCGGCTTCGCCCTGCTGCAGGCGGCGTTCGGCGCGCGGCTGACCGCGCCGGAAGGCGCCCCCGGGNNGGCTGCCGGCGCCCCGAAAAACCGCAGCCGCCCATGGGAGGAACGGCCTGTTCACGCTTCCGCTTCTCGCGTTGGCTGGGGTGGGGTTCGCTTACGTCGGCGTCGAGACCGCGGTAACACTCTTTGCGGTCCCATGGGCGCAGGCACTCTTGGCGCTCCCGGCGTTGCGCGGGCAGACGGCGATCAGCGCCTTCTGGTTCGGCCTGTTGGGGGGACGCCTCGCCATGCTCGGCCTCGGCCGGAGCCTTGGGACGCGCTTCCTTGCATGGGCTGGGACGGGCGGTGCGCTGATCCTCGCCGCTGCGCTCTGGGGGAGGGTCCCCCAACTCGAACTCGTGACCCTGGCCACCGGTCTCGCGCTCGGTGCCGTCTATCCGGTCATGATCGCGCTCGTCGGCACCGAGTTCCCGTTCGCGAGCGGTACGGCTGCGGGGCTTGTCGCCGGCGCAGGCGCCCTCGGCGGCTTCACGATTCCCTGGGTGACGGGCGCGCTGGGGGACGCCATGGGACTTGCCGCGGGGCTCGCCACCTCAAGCCTGTGGTGCATCGCAATCACGGCCGCCGCACTCGCCCTTGCGCGCACAAGCCGCGCGCCGGGTGGAGAGGCGCAGCCCTAACCCGCCCGCAGCGGGAAGACCGTCGCCAAAAGCCACGCCAGCCAGGCACTCTCCGTGACTGCGATCACGAGCCAGTTGCCCGATGCGATGTAGACACCCGATGCAAAAACCTCAAACAGAATGAAAAGGATCACGAGCATCGGGGCCATCAGCATCACCACCGGAGGAAGCACCCCGACCTGCACGCCCGCAACGACCGCTGCCAGCACGAGGATGCGCCCGCTCACACCCAAGAGCGTCGCTCTTGCAAGGCCGCCGCGGCGAAAGGTTGCCTCAAAGGCGAGGAAGAAAGGGAGCAAGAGAAAAGCGGAGCCCGCCGCCACGAAGAAGCGCTCTGCCGTGGGCGCGGTGCGGTGGCCCACCACGCCAAGTGGCGCGAGCAAAAGGTAGATGCCCGCGAATCCGACCGCGCCGGGCGCAAGGGCAAGACGCAACTCCCGCAGCGAAATCGGGCACGCGCGCAGGGCCTCCGCGCAAAGCCAGAGACCTCCGGCCACGGCAAGGAGCGACACCAGGACGTCGCCGACGTCGAGGGAGAGGAAGGCGGCGGGGACGGCGACGGCAAGCACGGCCATGGCCACGAGCAGCCCGGCCGCAAGCAGTGCGACTCCCGTGGCAGCTGCCCCGGGAGGCCGATGAGGAACGCGTTGCGCGAGGCGACCGCACGCCCCGCCGAGCCCGACGAGAAGGACGAGAGCTGCGGCCATGGCAAAGGCGAATGGCGCGAGCCTGCGGTCGGCAAGATCGGACGTCGGGCGGGAGCCAGGGTCCACCCGGAACAACGCATCCAGCCACTGCAGGATCCGCGACGCGGCGGAATGAGAGAACACAATCGTCAGGTGGTTCACGCCCGGCACCTCTTCGAACCGCACGGCCGTGCCGTGTGCCAGGTCGCCGTAGGTCGTGCCGTCCTCTGCCGGATCGACGCCCGCCAGTTGACCCGCAAGTGCTGCGCTGCGCTCCCGCAGCCTGGAGGGGTCCGCGGAGGCCACGAGGAACAGAACGTTCGGCGGGCGGTACGGGCCCGTGAGCGTCTGCACGCCCGAGATGGCGACCACGCCGTCGATGCCCGAATCGCGCGTCGCGAAGTCGAGGACGGCCGCTGCGCCCATCGAATGGCCCACGAGCGCAATGCGAGAGCCATCGACATAGGGGGAGCCGCGGAGATATTCGACCGCCGCGGAGAGATCCTGAAACAGCCAGTCCGGGCGCGCCCGCCCGTCGGGCATCGGGTGGCGATTGGCCCCGTGGCCGCGCAAGTCGATCGTCAGCACCGCGTACCCGCTCTCGGCGAGCCGACGCGCAAGGCTGCTTGCGAGGATGCGGTCGCTTGCAAAGCCGTGGGCCAGCACGACCGCCGGCGGACGCTCGCCGCGCGCAAGAGGAGCGGGCAGCATCGAAGAGCCGGGGACGGGCTCTTCGGGCAGGTACAACGTGGCAGGGACGCCACTGGCGATTTCGAGATCCGCATGGG
The DNA here is from genome assembly GCA_003520425.1 of Deltaproteobacteria bacterium. GTDB lineage: Bacteria > Myxococcota_A > UBA9160 > UBA9160 > UBA9160 > UBA9160. The sequence continues at coordinate 7,959 of DOUU01000306.1, read as the reverse complement.
CCGGACCATTTCGGTCCCGCCGCGCGAGCACGACCGTCGCTGCGACCCACGCGAGAAAGGCAGCGGTGAACACCAGCTGGACGAGCCTCACGGATGACTCCCTGACAAGGAGGACGGATCCCGGTGCTATGGTCGCACGCCGCGGGCCGCGAGCCCAAAGGCGGCGCGCCCTGTACGGCGTCGCAAGAGCCGGGAGAAGGCCGGAGCCACTTGAAGCGAATCCTGATCACGGGAGCGAATGGCCACCTGGGTCAGCGGCTCCTGCGGCGCATCACCGAGCCGAGTCCCCCCGCCGCTGCGGTCACAGCCCGGGCGGTCGTGCGCTCGGAGCAGGCTGCTGCCGCGGTGCGCGCGGCGGGGTTTCCGTGGGATTGCGCAGTGATCGGCTACCGCGACGTCGACGCACTGGCGCGGGCTGCCGAGAGCTGCCATTCCATCGTGCACCTTGTCGGCATCCTCAAAGAGAGCTCCCGCACGCGCTATGCCGAGGCACATGAGGGCACGGCCCACGCGGTCGCGGCGGCGGCGGAGAAGGCCGGTGTGCGCCNNGCCGGCGTGCGCCGCGTGGTCTATCTCTCGATCCTCGGCGCAAATGCGAACTCCAAGAATGCGTGTCTTGCCTCGAAGGGTCGCGCCGAGGCCATCCTCCTCGGACGCGCGATCCCCACGACGGTGATCCGCCTGCCGATGGTGCTCGGCGCGGGCGAGCCTGCGGCCCTCGCGCTTCGAGCCAAGGCCTTGCGGCGCGTCTTGCCGCTCGTGCGCGCTGGCGCGACCCGGGAGCAGCCGATCGACGCTGACGACGTGACCACGGCCATCCTCGCCAGCGCCGGCCACGACGACGAGGCCGGAGGGGTGCTCGAGCTCGCGGGACCGGAATGCCTGACGCACCGCGAGCTCGTGTTGCGGGTGGCCTCGCTGCTCGAGCGCCGGCCTCGCATCTTGCCCGTGCCTCTCCCGCTCGCCCGTGCCCTCGCGCTTCTCGCCGAGCGGACCCTCGCGAACCCGCCGATCACCCGACCCATGCTCGAGGTGCTAGAACAGGACGATGAGATCGACCCCGCTCCCGCCTGCCGGACTCTCGGGCTTACGCTGACCCCGCTCGACGAGACGCTTCGGCGCTGCTTTTTGCCGCAGGGGCTCGCGTGAGCAGAGGCAGTGTACGAAATGCCCCCCCCACCGAGTCGGCGGGCGCTCTGCCTCTCGAGCGGCGCCGTGGAGCGGCGTGGCAGCGCCTCCTGCCCTGGGGGATCACTGCGATCTGTTTTCTCTGGCTCTACCGCAGCGTGAGCGCCGCGGCGGCTCGGCAGCACTACGCGCTCGGTCCCTACCTCCTCCGCATTTTCGAGCGGGTCGACTGGGGCACCTTCCTCGCCATCATCATCCCCTACTCGCTGTTCTACTTCGCGATCGACTCGCTCGTGCTCTATCGCGTGATCAACTGGTTCAACGCGCGGGTGAGCTACTTGGATATCCTCCCCGTGCGTGCCAGCACGTACATCCTCTCCATCGTGAACGAGCAGATCGGCAAGGGTGCCATGGCGGTCTACCTCCACCGCCGCGAAGGCGTCCCCGGCTGGCAAGTCGGTTCGAGCATGCTCTTCATCATGTTCTGCGAGTTCTACTATCTGCTCGCCTGGGCCACCTTCAGCGTCGCGCTGCGCTGGGACTCGCTGCCGCCCGTCTTCCACGTGATCCCCCTGATCGCCCTGGCCGCCGGCCTTTGGTTTGTCTTCCACATCCTCTACTTCGGTGGATCGATCTTCCCGAGTTCGACGCTCCGAGAGCGGCACATTCTCCATGCCTTCCGAAAGGCGAAACCCTGGCAGTACGGCGCGATCGTCTTGCTGCGTTCACCGGCGCTGCTCGTGGCCGTGGTGGCGTATACGCTGGTGATGAGACTCTTCGGGGTCACGCTCGGCTTCGGCCAGGTGCTGGGCTATCTGCCCGTCGTGTTCTTTGGGGCTGCTGCGCCAGGCCCCATGCGCGCGGTGGCGATCACGCTCTGGACCGTCCTGGTCCCCGCGCATGCCGGCGAGATGGCGGCGTTCGGGCTCGTGATGCACAACTTCTTCATCTTTTTCAACGCAGCCATCGGGCTCCTGTTCTTGCGGCGGGNNAATCTCGCCCCATCTGGTGCTCGAGCCACCACCCGACTGCGAGCTGATGCAGCGCGAGATCTTCGGACCGGTGCTGTAGCGCTCGCCGGCGCGTCGTGTCGAACGACCCCTGCCACGTCCCGGACTCCTACGAGCTCACTCGAGCCTTCTTCCTACGGGTTCTCGGAGTCGTCGCCGCTTGCGCCTTCAGATCGATCTGGGTCCAAATCGACGGCCTCATCGGCTCGCGCGGCATCGCTCCCGCGGCGGAGCTCCTCGCCTTCGCGGCCTCACGGCTCGGCCCCGCGGCGTACTGGCGCATCCCGACACTCCTTTGGATCGACTCTTCGGACGCGTCGCTCCATTTCCTGTGCGGGCTCGGCTGTGCGCTCGGGATCGTCCTTGCGGCGACTCCTCGTCGCCGCCCCGCCTTTGTGCTTGCGCTTCTGTGGGCGCTCTACCTCTCCCTTGCGAGCGTCGGCAACGTATTTTTGAGCTACCAGTGGGATACCCTGCTGCTGGAGACGTGCTTTTTCTCCATCGGGCTTGCGGCGTCAGCCCGTCCCCCGCACCGCGTCTCGCTGTTTTTCCTGCGCTGGCTGCTATTCCGGCTCCTTTTCCTCTCGGGGATGGTGAAGCTCCTCTCCGGTGACGAGTCCTGGCGCGACTTGAGTGCACTCACCTACCACTACTGGACGCAGCCGCTTCCGGTGTGGACCAGCGTGTACGTGAACGAGCTTCCAGGGTTCGTGCACCAGCTGGCCTGCGCTGCCACGCTGGCCATCGAGCTTGTGGTGCCTTTCGGAATCTTCGGCCCGCGCCGGATCCGCCTCGTCTCTTGCGCCGCCATCGTTCTGCTCCAGCTCACCATCGCCTTCACCGGAAACTACGGGTTCTTCAATCTTCTCACCCTCACCCTGTGCATCCCCCTCCTCGACGATCGCGCCCTGCGCGCCCTCCTGCCCGCTCGCGTGCGCGGACAGCTTGCAACGCCCGCTTTTCCTCCGCGGGCCGTCCCGGGCCCGCGGCTTGCCCGGATCGGGATCGCGCTCGTCGCGGCGGCCCTCCTTGCCCTCACGAGTTGCGAGGCACTCGAGCGTGTGGCTGCCGACTTCCTGGTCCCGGAGGCAGCGGAGTCCCTCCTCGTGGCCTTGGCGCCGTTTCGCACGCTCAACAGCTATGGGCTTTTCGCGGTCATGACCAAAGAACGTCCCGAGATCGTGATCGAAGGCAGCGATGACGGCCTCACGTGGCAGCCCTATGAGTTCCGCTGGAAGCCCGGAGCGGTGGATCGCAGGCCGCGCTTTACAACGCCGCACATGCCGCGCCTGGANNGGACTGGCAGATGTGGTTTGCCGCACTCGGAAGCTGCGAGCACGAACTCTGGCTGCACGCGTTCTTCCAACGCCTGCTCGAAGGCGATCCCGTGGTGAGCGAACTCCTGGCGGTGAACCCGTTCCCCCGGGCTCCACCGCGCTACCTGCGCAGTACACTCTGGCAGTATCACTTCTCGACACCGGCGGATCGACACCGGGGCGTGTGGTGGACGCGGGAGAAGGTCGGCCTCTATTGCCCGACCGTGACCCTCGAAGAGGGGCGCCTGCTGNNCCCGGGTCATGAGCGAGCCGCACCGGGCGCGGTCTGCTCGCCCCCGATCCGCTTCCGGGGTCGCCGACCCGCGTGCGCCATGGAGTGGCGGCCTCCTTGGTCGCCCTGTGGAGGCGCAGACCGGTGTATATGCTACCTCATGTTTTTCCTTTGGTCGGCGGCAAGCCTCGTCACGCTGGGCTCGCGCTCGCAGAGCGCGCAACTCTGCTCATGAAGCGGCGATCACCCCGAGCTTCGAGATCGCGAAGCGAGATCCCACCTGAGGGAAGATGCGAGAGCCCGACTAGAGCGCAGTGCGGCGGCGTGTTCCCACAAGGGCGTGCGCACGATCGACCATCGAGACGAGCGTCGTTGCCACGAGAATCCAGCCCAGTGCCGACACGAGATCGTGGCTCGGCCAGGTGAAACCGAGAAGATCCCGCGTAATTGGCATCCCGAGCAGCACGAAGTACCCGATGCCATTCCAGCGACCGAGCAGGCTGGTCCGGAGCGGGCGGCCCCGAAGCGCGCGCGAATCACCCGCGTACTGCGCGAACGCCAGTGCGATGAGCAGGGGAAGCAGGAAGCTCAGAGCCCCCTTCGCAGCGAAGGCAAACAGACCCAGCGACACGAATGTCGCGTCGGTGGTGTGGTCCAGAAGACCGCCCAGACTCGAAGCCTCGCCGCGGCTGCGCGCAATTCTTCCGTCGGCGAAGTCGCTCGCCACGGCGCTCCAGAACAGGGCAGCGGCGGCGATGGTGGCGTCGCGCCATACCGCAAGCGCGAGCAGCGGGGCTGCCCCGAGGCGCAGCAGGGTGAAGAGATTCGCAAGCGTGAGCCAGCGCACCGGGCCGTCCATCGAGCGCTCGTTCCTCACACCATGGTCAGGCCGCCNNGAGACCGAAAGCGTCTGACCGGTGATGTAGGCGGACTCGTCCCCGGCCAGGAATGCCACCGCATTCGCGATCTCCTCGGGTCGGGCGAGCCGGCGCAGCGGGATCTGACGCACGACCGCGTCAAGGATGCGTTTGCCTTCCTCGCTCGAGCCCATGAGTCCGTGGATCAGCTGGGTATCGGTCGGACCGGGGCAGACCGCGTTCACGGTGATCCCATCTCGCGCGTGCTCACGCGCCAGCGTTTTCGCGAGCGCAATCAGGCCCGCNNCTGCTGGATCTCGCCCAAGAGCGGGGTGTCGGCCAGTCCCGGGCAGATCACGTTCACCCGTATGTTGTCGCGCGCGTGCTCGCGCGCCAGGGTCTTCGAAAATGCCACCACGGCTGCCTTCGATCCAGAGTAGATGGCTTCCCCGCTCGATCCCACGCGCGCCGCATCGCTGCTCACGAGGACGACGCGGCCGCCGCCGCGGCGGACAATCAGGGGCAGCGCCGCATGGCACAGGTGCAGTGGACCCCGAAGGTTCACATCCAGCACCGGCTCCCAGGTCGCGGGATCGCTGGAAGCGAAGGGCCCCATGATGTCGATCCCCGCGTTCGAGACCAGGACGTCGAGGCCGCCGAGGGTGTGTTCCACGGTGCGAACGGCGCCGCGCACGCTCTCGGGCCTCGCCATGTCGCAGTGCACGAATATACCGTGCACGGCATCGGCGATGGCTTGGCCTTGCTCTTGAAGCACGTCGAGAATGGCGACGCGCGCCCCGTCGGCCGCAAGGCGACGCACCGTGGCGGCGCCGATGCCCCGGGCCCCTCCGGTGACGAGTGCAACGCGTCCGGCGAGCGCCGCCACGGCGTCAGGCTTCCTGGAAACGCCGCACGCCGCCGCTACCCTCGCGCCCGGCCGACTGCGGGAGATGGCGGGCGATGGGGGTACGAAGACGAGGAGCGCGGCTCGCGCTTGCGACAGGCGGAGTGCTCGCCGCGCTTTTCGCAGCGAGCTGCGAGCAGGCCAAAAGGGACGACGCGGCCCCCTCCGCCGCGGCCGCCAGCATCGAGCGCGGACGCAAGGTGTATCTCGCGAACTGCACGGCCTGCCACAACACCGATCCTGGACTCCCCGGCGCGATCGGCCCCGCCGTCGCGGGTTCGCAGCGGGCACTCATCGAGGCCCGCGTGCTGCGAGCGGAGTATCCGCCCGGCTACACGCCGAAGCGACCCACCCATGCGATGGTGGCGCTGCCGCAGCTCGCCGGGAGCATCGACGATTTGGCCGCCTACCTCGCGTCCGTCACGCCTCGCTAGGCGAAGATCAAGGCGACGAGACAGAGCGCCACCGTGAGACCCAGCCCGGCGTGAATCGTCCCGCGCACGGTTCCAAGGGGCTTCTGGCGCGGCTGTCCGGTCCCGACGAGCGCGTTCCATTCCACCGCCGCCAGGATGGCCAAAAAGACGATCCAATAGAGCACTCCGCCTCCGCTCTTCGCGAGCGAGGACAAGTGACTCGCCGATCCCATGAAAAAGAGCATGGGAATCGACAAGAGGGTGTTGGTGCGGGACGCCAAACCGCCGCGCGCGCCGCGCGGTGCTGCCTGCGGGTTCGCCTGTCCGCCGCTTGCCACGGCCTCGGCCGACGCGATCACGATCTGCTGGGCCGGCCAGATCACGAACCATACGTTGAACCACATGAGGGAGCCCATGAGGCCGCCGGTCAGGATGCGTGTCATGTACGGATCCGACAGGGGAATGCCCTGGTGACCCCATTTCGTGAGGACGATGAGCCAACCCGTGAGAAACGTGATCATGGCACCCCAGCGGAACCACCAAAGTGCGTTGGGGACGAGTCCACGCACCATGCCGCTGCGCACGGCGGGGTCGGCGGTGCCAAAGAAGGGCGTTTGCACGAAATTGAAGTAGTAGAGGATCCCGATCCAGGTGATCCCCGCCAGAAAGTGGAGCCAGCGGAGCAGAAAAAGGAAGAGCTCAAGCATGTGTCCCTCCAAGAGCTGTGCCCGGCCATTCTATCCCCAACGGTCGGGCTTGCGTACGATTTGGTAGGGCGTTAGCGGCGCTCTTCGAGGATCGCTTCCAGCACGATCTCGGCTGCGCGGTGAAGGTCGAGGGCATCCTTTCGACCGTCACGGCGGCGCAGGAGCTCGACCTGCTTGTGTTCGAGCCCCTTTGGCCCCACGGTCACACGGTAGGGGATGCCCACGAGCTCGGCGTCCTTGAACTTGACCCCCGGACGCTCGTCGCGGTCGTCCAGAATGGCGTCCACCCCGCTGGCCCGGAGCGCCTCGTAGATCTGCGCACCTGCCTCCGAGGTGTTGACATCTTTGGGATTGAGCACGGTGATGACGACTTCGTAGGGGGCGACCCTCACCGGCCAGATGATGCCGGCGTCGTCGTGGGAGTGCTCCACGATCGCCGCCATGGTGCGGTCCACACCGATTCCATAGGAGCCCATCACAATGGGCGTCGCCTTGCCCGATTCGTCGAGCACGGCGGCACCCAAGGTCTCGCTGTACTTCGTTCCAAGCTTGAAGATGTGGCCGATCTCGATGGCCTTGCCCACCGCCAGCGGCGCCTCGCACATGGGGCAGGCTTCGCCCGCCTGAACCTCGCGAAGATCGAGCCAGCTCGTCACCGCGATGTCCCGAGAGACCTCGACGCCGCGAACATGGAAATCGTCCTGGTTCGCCCCCGTGGTCATCGCGCGGCGGCCCCGGAGCGCGGGATCGGCCAGGATTCGCACACCCGAGACCCCGACCGCGCCGAGGCTGCCCGGCGACGCGCCGAGGAGGCTGCGGATCTCATCGGGCCGAGCGGGACGCAGCTCCCGGGCCGCGGTGCCATCCCGCAGCTTCTGCTCCACAAGGCTGTGGTCCCCCCGGAGCAGGAGAAGAGTGGGGGTGCCGTCGATCACATAGACGAGCGTCTTGATCTGACGCTCCGCAGGCGCCCCGCCGTCCATGCCTGCGAGATCCTCGATCGTGCGAACCCCGGGAGTGGGAAAGCGCTCGGGCGCCGCCGGTCCGGGTGGATCCTCCACCGCTCCGAGCGCCGAGGTGGCCTTCTCGACGTTGGCGGCGTAGCCGCAGGCCGCGCAGGACACGATTCGATCCTCGCCCGCTTCGCTGGCCTGCATGAACTCCACCGACTCGCTGCCGCCCATCGAACCCGACGACGCTTCCACGGCGAGAGGTTCGAGGCCACAGCGCTGGAAGATTCTGCGGTACGCCTCGAAATGCTTCTGGAAGGCAAGGTCGAGGCCTGCCCGGTCTTGGTCGAGGGAATACGAGTCCTTCATGGTGAACTCGCGCACCCGCAAGAGCCCCGCCTTCGGCCGGGGCTCGTCCCGAAACTTGGTCTGGATCTGGTAC
>DOUU01000045.1 GCA_003520425.1 Deltaproteobacteria bacterium | reverse complement strand
TCCGCCTTCTCCGACAAGATGAATCCTCGGCTGTGGATCGCGAGGCCGCGCGCGAGCGGTTGTCAGCGGCGAACCAAGCGAAAGGCAAAGCTGCGCCCAAGTCCCTGCTTGTACGCGAGGGTGATCCACAGAAGGGCATAGGGTTCGAGAAGACGCGCTTGGACGAGAGGCCCCGCGTCCACGGGATCGAATCCCAGATCTGCCGCGAGGGTCGCGGCGGTCGTCTTGGCAGAAGAATCGTCGCCGCAATAGAACATCGTCGCAGGCCCCTCCTTGTACTCGGGGTCCGCCATGTTGTCGAAGCCCGTCGTGTTGAAGATCTTCACGACCTTGGCTCCGCGTGCCCAGGCCGCGACCTGCTCTCCGCCCGAGGTCGTATGTCCGATGGTGAGGCCGCTAAGGTCCGATTTCAGCGGATTGGTGCAGTCGAGGAGCGTCTTCCCTCTGAGATCCCCCGCGGCTCGCAGCGCCGATTCGGCTGCGGACCAGGGGGTGGCGAGAACGACGACCTCACCGAACGCTCCCGCCTGCTCTACGCTTCCAGCCCTTGCGCGCCCTCCGCTCGCCGAAAGGAGCCTGCGTACCTTCTCGTCTGTGGCATCGCGGACTCCGAAGAGAACCTCATGGCCGCGCTCCGCCCAGCGGCGGCCCAGCGTCCCGCCGACGCTACCCGCCCCGATCACACCGATTCGCATTGTGGTCAAGCCACTCTCCGAAACTCTGCAAAGAGCATCGCGGGCACTGACTGGAGCTTGATCTCAGGATGCCCCTGCGCTTGCGCTACCTCAGCCTCGGCGAGAACTCGACCTCGCCCAGGAACGGGATCAGGTTCTCCAGGAAGTCGTTTTCCGGGCTCGCCGCGCTGGGGTCGTTGTGCGCGTAGGTGTCCGCCCGGTTGATGAGCGTCAGCTTGCTCTCCGGAATTCCCGACTGCTGCGCCAAGAGGCGCGCGGCATCCAGGACATTCTGGCCACCCAATGCCGCACCGAAGGCGTAGATCGGCGTGCCCTTGGGCAGGTCGGCCCCATGGATCGCCTTCACGTCGAGAATGCTCTGGGCCGGGTTTGCGTTTCCGTCCGCGACGGCGCCCGAGTCGATGGTCAGGCGGAGCGGGTGATACCAGGCGCTGCCGTCGAGTTTCAGCTTCTTTCCGCAGAGCATCGCGCCGTAGCGCTGGATCGGGGTGATCGCGCCGTCTCGCTCCCAGGGGCGGGGGTTGCCGCTGTCGGCGATCTGGCCGGCGTGAACCTGCACGGCGACGAGATTCGGAGGCGAGCTCGGGATGCTGACCCCGAAGCCGAACTGCGCCTCGTTGGTCGGAGCCTCGCCGGGCGGAAGCGGTGGCTTCAGGTTGGACGGCAAGAGCGGGAAGGTGTAGCCGATCGAGGCGCTGTCCTTGTCATAGACGGCGGCGCAGGAGCCGGTCGTCGAGAAGAGGCCCGCGAACGGGGTCGGGATGCCCCCGAACGAGAGCCATGGCGAGCCCGTCTGCAGGGCCTGGAGCGCCTGCGTCGCCTCGTCGGGCGTGATCGGCACGGGGCTGCTGCCACCGTCGATAAAGACCAGGCCAGAGAGATCCTTCGCGCCGGGCTCACCGTTGAAGTCCCAGGTCGCGTAAGCGGTCGTGATCGAACCACCGAGCGAGTGGCCTCCGAGCACCACCTTACGGCCGAAGCGTCCCGCGGCTTCGACCACGCGATGGAGGTCCTCGATCGCGACGTTCATCCCCCAGCCTCGGGCAAAGGGGACGGAGGCGTCGGGAACCGGCAGGAAGTGATTCGTGATGCTGGGATTCACGATCCAGCCGAGGTAGTAGTCGAAGAACTGCTGGGAGGTGGCCTCCCCCTGCTTGTACTGGTCGACCACCGACTGGTCCTCGAGCTGGTTTTCGCGGCGCTCCACCGACCAGACCTGCCAGCGGCCGTAGGTCCGGTTCACGATGTCCTTGGCCAGCGGTACGAAGTATCCGGAGCCCGCCGAGGTGCCGGGGATCAAGACGAGCACGTTTCTCGCAAAGGGGGAGCCGACCTTCAGCACACCGACCCGGTTAAGGGCGTTGGGCGTCGCTGGATCGTCGTACCCCTGCATCCATGAGAACTGGACGAGGTCGCAGAACCGGACCCAGGGGATCTCACCTTCGAAGCAGCCGAAGTGTGGCTCGTGACGCTCGGTGTGGGACTCGGTAGCGGGGGCAAGCCCGGTGGGAGCGATCACCGCCGCCAAGAGCGCGAGAGCGATGGTCCACGTGAGCCGGCAAAGCAGCCTGCGGCGGAGCAGCCGCATGTCATCCTCCTCCGCGTTCCCCCCCACCTTGGATACGCCGTGAGCCGAGAGATGGGTCCGGTCGGACTGCCCGAAACCCCTGGAGCGTCCCGAGAGCGTGACGCGCCGATTTTCCCCTCTCGCTCCTTCACAGCTCCTATCAGAAGGTCTTCCTTTGAGTCAAGCGGCCGAAGCCGAGCGGGCCCGAGGGCTCGCCCTCCCAAACACGCAGGACAAGGACCTTCCCTGCAACCGGCACGTGTTTTCGAGATCTTCTGGGCATCGCCCACGCCATNNCGCCGGGAGTCACTGCCCCACGGTGTTGGGGAAGGCGAGGGATGCCGTCCCCCCGGACGGGCTCGGCAAGACCCTCCGTCGCAGGCTTTCGTCCCGCGCGGGTCTCGCCCTTCGGGATGAAAATCGAGTCGTGGGTCCGGCTCGCTCACGGAGGAAATACCCGAGACTTGGCGGATCGTTTTCGGCTTCGTCGGTTGGATGCGCCTCGCGGCGGGTGCGATACTCTCG
>DOUU01000487.1 GCA_003520425.1 Deltaproteobacteria bacterium | reverse complement strand
AACGCCCCGGCCGGCCGGGGCGTTCGTGAACGACCAGACGAGTGTCTTCACCGTCGTGCACTGCGCGGATTCGGCAGACGCTGCGGTCCGCGATTTTGGGACGCAGGGCGCCGTCGACTATTTGACCTATGCCTTCAAGGTGTTCTCGGGCGGGCTCTCCCGGGAAGGCACGACCGGCGCCCCCTGGCGCCCCAACAAGGAGCTCGTCCAAGCCTATCCCCTCCTCCCGAAGATGATGCGGGGAGAGGTGACCTACGAAGAGCTCGACGCCGAGGACATGGTGATCGTGGGCGACGTCGAGAAATGCGTGCGAAAGCTCGAGCGCTACGCCGCAACCGGTGTCGATCGCGTCCTCTGCCTCATGCAGTTCGGCCGGATCCCGCATGCGAAGGTGCTGCGCTCGATTGAGCTCTTCGGCCAGCACGTGATCCCGCGCTTTGCGAGCTGAGATGGCAAACGTGTCCTCATGCCGCAAAGGCCGCGCGGAGTCGCGCTGCAGTGAGATCCAGAGCTTCCTTCGCCGTGTCCAGCATCTCCGTCATTGCGAAAAATCCGTGGAACATCCCGTCGTAGCGCTGGAGCTCGACCGGTATCCTCGCGGCACGCAGGCGCTCTGCGTAGGCCTCGCCCTCATCGCGCAGCGGATCGAACTCCGCGGTGATCACGGTGGCGGGGGCCACGCCCGAGAGGTCCTCGGCCACAAGCGGCGATGCCAGGGGGTCGCGCCCTTGTTCCGGTCCTTCGAGATAGTGATTCCAGAACCACTGCATCATTTCCCGCGTGAGGAAATAGCCCTCCGCGTTCTCGCGATAGGACGGCGTATCGAAAGCGTGATGGGTGACGGGGTAGATGAGGAGCTGGTGCGCCAAGGGCGGGCCGGAGCGAACGCGGACGAGCTGGGCCACCACCGCCGCGAGGTTTCCTCCGGCGCTGTCTCCCCCCACCGCGATGCGAGCGGGGTCGGCGCCGAGAAGACGCGCATTTTCCGCTGCCCAACACGTGGCGGCGTAGCAATCCTCCGGAGCCGCCGGGAACTTCGCCTCGGGCGCGAGTCGGTAGTCGACGGACAAGACCGCGCAGTCCGCCGCATTGGCGAGGAGCCGGCAGAGGGGGTCGTGCGTATCGAGGTCGCACACCACGAAGCCGCCGCCGTGGAGGAAGACGAGGAGCGGAAGCTCTCCCGAGGCGCGAGGCCGGTAGAGACGAACAGGAATCTCCCCCGCAGGGCCGGGGATGCGCCGGTCTTCGACCTGGGCGACCCCGGGTCCGCGGCGCGCCGCAACGAGAGCCCGGTAGCCCGTGCGGAGCGCGGCAGGAGAAAGGGTGGCCGGATCGCGCGGAAGGGCGCCCTGGAGCAGGGAGAGGAGTTTTTCGGCCTGGGGATGAAGGGGCATGTTTCTCGGCCTCCGCGCCGCCGGGTCGGCTAATCTGGAGCGGATCCTACCACTGTGCCCACCCCCCTCGATGGAGGCCTCCCCCAATGTCCGAGCCCTTCGATCTGGTCGTGCGTGGCGGAATGCTCGTGGACGGGACGGGGGCGCCGGCCCGCCCGGGGGACATTGGCATTCGCCGGGGCCAAGTCGCCGAGCTCGGCGAGGTGCGCGGCAGTGCAGAGCGCACGATCGACGCCACAGGCTGCGCGGTAGCCCCTGGCTTTGTCGACATCCACACCCACTACGACGCACAGGTGTTCTGGGACCGCATGCTCTCGATCTCTCCCTGGCACGGCGTGACCTCGGTCGTGATGGGGAACTGCGGCTTCGGGATCGCTCCCACCCGACCTGCGCACCGCGACCTCATCCTGCGTACCCTCGAGAATGTCGAAGGCATGTCGCTTGACGCGCTCCACGCCGGCGTCGGTGCGGATTGGCCCTTCGAGACCTTCCCCCAGTACCTCGATGCGATTGAAAGGCGGGGCGCCGCGATCAATGTGGGCGCCATGGTGGGCCACACCCCGGTGCGGATGTACGTGATGGGCGAAGAGTCGACCGAGCGGGATGCCACAGACGAAGAGGTGCGGGAGATGGCCGGCATCGTAGAGGAGGCGGTCCGGGCGGGCGCCCTCGGGTTTGCGACCTCGAAGTCACCCACCCATGTCGGCTACGCGGGCCGGCCGGTTCCAAGCCGCGCCGCATCCCTTTCGGAGATCGAGGCGCTCGCCTCCGGCCTGGGACGCCTTGGGAAAGGCGTCATGCAGGCCACCGTGGGTCGCGGATTTTTCATCCAGGAGCTGGCGGGAATCCAGCGCAAGACGGGCCGGACGGTCAGCTGGACGGCGCTCCTCACGGGCACGATGGGTCCGGACGGCCATCGCAAGATCATGGCCGAGCACGAAAAGCTCGCCGCCCAAGGCGTGCGGGTGGTGCCGCAGGTGTCGTGCCGCCCCTTGAACTTCGAGTACCAGTGGAAGGCGCCCTTCCCGTTCGAGAGCATGCCGCTCTTCAAGCCCGTCTCGGCGGCGGACTTCGAGGGCAAAAAGCGCATCTACGCCGACCCGCAGTTCCGCGCCGCCTTCCGCGCCGAGGGGGGGCACCGCCTTATCGCGGGCAAATGGGAGGACACCGTGATCGCCGTGTGTCCGACGGACCGCTCCTTGGAGGAGCGCTCGGTCGCGGAGGTTGCGCGCGAGAGGGCGATGCATCCCGTGGATCTTGTCCTCGATCTGGCTCTGGCCTCGAACCTCGAGGCCCGGTTCCGGGTGGCGGCGCTCAACACCGACGAAGATGCGGTGGCGGAGCTCCTCGGTCACCCCGGGATCGTGCTTGGCCTCTCGGATGCGGGTGCGCACGCCAGCCAGCTCTGTGACGCTTGCTTCTCGACGCACCTTCTCTCCCGCTTCGTGCGAGAGCGCAAGACGCTGAGCCTCGAGGAGGCCGTGCGTCATTTGAGCTCGCGACCCGCGGAGGTGTTCGGGATCGAGGGTCGCGGCCGACTCGCCCCCGGGCTCGCCGCGGACGTCGTCGTGTTCGACCCCGAGACCGTGGGCTGCTCGCCCTTGCGGCGCGTCCATGACCTCCCGGCCGGCGCGGACAGGCTTGTGTCCGAGGCGCGCGGCATCCGCAGCGTCATCGTGAATGGCGTCTTGATCCGCGAGGATGGAAAGGACTGCGTGGACCCGGAGGGGCCGCTTCCCGGCCGCGTACTCCGAGGAGGAAGGGCGTCGTGAGCTATCCCATCATTTCCGCTGATTCCCACATCACCGAGCCGCCGGATACGTACGTGGATCGCATCGACCCCAAGTGGCGCGACCGCGCGCCGCGCATGCAGTACCACGACAAGCTTGGCGACATCTTCGTGATCGACGGATTCTCGAAGCCCGTGCCCATGGGGCTCGTCGCCGCCGCAGGCAAGCCTGCGGAGGAGATCCGCATCTCGGGAGCGCGCTTCGAGGAACTCCATCGCGGCGGCTGGGATCCCGTGGCGCGTCTTTCGGACCAGGCGCGAGACGGGGTTGCGGCCGAGGTGATCTATCCCACCACCGGGATGGTGCTGTGCAATCATCCCGACCTCGATTACAAGAAAGCCTGCTTCGACGCCTACAACC
>DOUU01000119.1:156-10088 GCA_003520425.1 Deltaproteobacteria bacterium | reverse complement strand
CAGCGAGGAGTATAGGCTCTCGCGAAAGCCTTATACGGTGTTGGTTGCCCGCTTCTATCCCGCTCCGCCAGCGATGTCAAGAAATTTCTGAAGAGACATCATCATTGCCGCGCAACTTGCCCGCGAGGCTATCATGCACATCCAGGCAATTTCCCGGAGCGCATCCTGCGGAGGGCCCTGTGGCGCGGATTCTGCCGGCGCGCGGAGCGCATTCGCCGGCTCAAAGTCTCTCCCGAGTATTGTAGAACGAAATGGCAGAAAATTTCCCTGATGAGCCGGCGGACGCGGAACGCAGGCCGTTCCGGCAACACATAGGCGCATCGGGTTCCCGGGAGCGTGGTGAGAAATCTTCGCCCGGAACGCAGCGAACGGCACTAGAATGATTGGCCCGGCAGCGTGGCGTGCCGCCGGCCGGCCCGCACAGCGGAATGCATCCAACCGCGCGCCTCTGGGGAAAAGCACCGACCATATGGACCGCATGCGTGAAGCCATCGGCGTGCTTCTGGCGGGCGGGCAGGGGGAACGCCTCTGGCCGCTGACGCGGGACCGCGCCAAACCTGCAGTGCCCTTCGGCGCCGTTTACCGCATCATTGACGTCACGCTCTCCAACTGCCTGAACAGCGATCTGCGCCGCGTCTTCGTGCTCACGCAATATAAGGCGCTGAGCCTGAACCGCCATGTGCGCCGAGGCTGGTCCGGCCTGGCCGGCCACCAGGAGTTCATCGAGATTCTTCCGCCACAGATGCGCGTTTCCCGCGACTGGTATCAGGGAACCGCGGACGCTGTCTACCAGAATATTTACTCCATCGGGAGTGAGCGTTCCAGCTTCGTGATCATCCTATCAGGCGATCACATTTACAAAATGGATTACAAAAAGATGCTCCAGCAGCACGTGGACGCGGGAGCCGACGTGACCGTAGCCACGCTGGAGGTGGATCCGCAGGAGGCTTCCGGGCGCTTCGGAGTGCTGGAAACGGACAGCACCGGGCGGGTCGCCGGGTTCGAGGAAAAGCCCGCGGAGCCCAAGCGCTCGGCTCGAAACCCCGCCAAGTGCAACGCTTCCATGGGCATTTATATCTTCAGCAGCCGGCTGCTGATTCCCATTCTGCTGGAGGACGCAGAGCGCACGGAATCCACCCACGATTTCGGCAAAGATATCATGCCGCGCCTCATCGACCGCTACCGCGTCTTCGCTTACAACTTCATTGATGAGAACAAGAAAGAAGCGCTCTACTGGCGGGACGTGGGAACGCTCGAGGCTTACTACGAAGCCAACATGGACCTGGTCAGCGTTTCACCGGTGTTCAACCTCTATGACCAGGCCTGGCCGCTGTGGACCTGGCAGCAGCAGTACCCGCCGGCCAAGTTCGTCTTCGCGGACGAAAACCGCATGGGTGTGGCGCTCGACTCCATTGTCGCCGGGGGCTCGATCATTTCCGGGGGACGCGTGCGCCGCTGCATCCTGGGTTACGACGTCCGTGTAAACAGCTTTTGCGACGTGGAAAACAGCATCATCTACAACCACGTCAACATCGGCCGCTATAGCCACGTGCGGAACGCCATCATCGACCGCCACGTGCAGCTCCCGGAGCACACGATCATCGGCTTCGACGCCGAAGACGATCGCCGCCGCTTCCACGTTTCCCCCGGGGGGATTGTGGTGGTGGTCCGCCAGGAATCCATGCTGGAAGAGCCGGAGTAGCCCTCATTCACTTCCGAGGAGAGGCCATGCCCACACGCATCACGCACGTTCGCGCCCGCCAGATCCTCGACTCGCGCGGCAATCCCACGGTGGAAGCCGAGGTGGTGCTGAGCGGCGGGCAGATGGGCCGCGCCGCCGTGCCTTCTGGCGCCTCCACGGGCGAACACGAGGCCATCGAACTGCGCGACGGCGACAAGGCCCGCTACCTCGGCAAGGGCGTGCTCCGAGCCGTGCATCACGTCAACGCAGAAATCGGCCCGGCGATCGCCGGCCTGGATGCAGCGGATCAGGTGGCGCTAGACCGGCGGCTCATCCAGCTTGACGGTACGGCTAACAAAGGCCGGCTGGGCGCCAATGCCCTGCTGGCCGTGAGCATGGCTGCAGCCCGGGCCGCGGCCGCGCAGAGCGAGCTTCCGCTCTACAAATATTTGGCACGCTACTCGTCAGTGCCCGGCGCCGCCACGCTTCCCGTGCCCATGATGAACATCCTCAACGGCGGCGCGCACGCCGATAATTCCGTGGATTTTCAGGAGTTCATGGTGATGCCGGTGGGCGCGCCGAGTTTTTCCGAGGCTCTGCGCGCAGGCGTCGAAGTCTTCCACACGTTGAAGGGCGTGCTGAAAAAACGCGGCCAATCCACCGGTGTCGGTGACGAGGGCGGCTTCGCCCCCAACCTGCGCTCGAACGAGGAAGCCATCCAGGCCGTGCTGGAAGCTATCCAGGCCGCCGGCTACAAGCCGGGCGAGCAGGTGGCCATCGCCCTGGATCCTGCGGCCAGCGAGTTTTACGACAAAGCCTCGGGCAAGTATGTCTTCAAGAAATCAGACAAATCGGCGCACGCGCCGGAAGAGATGGTGGGCTTCTGGAAAAATTGGGCCCGGCAGTATCCGATCGTCTCCATCGAGGATGGCATGGGCGAAGAGGATTGGAGCGGCTGGCAACAATTGACGCGTGAGCTGGGTAGTCAGCTTCAGCTCGTGGGCGACGATGTTTTCGTCACCAACACGAAGATTTTTGCCCGCGGCATCGAGCAGAAAATCGGCAATGCCATCCTGATCAAGCTGAACCAGATCGGGACCCTCTCCGAGACCCTTGAAGCCATGCGCCTCGCGCGCGAGGCGAGCTACGCCCGGATCGTCTCGCACCGCTCGGGGGAGACCGAGGACACGACGATCGCCGATCTCGCGGTCGCCACAGGCGCGGGTCAGATCAAGACAGGCTCCCTCTGCCGCACAGACCGTGTATGCAAGTACAACCGCCTCTTGCGGATCGAAGAGGAGCTTGGTGCGAGAGCCCGCTACGCCGGCGCCTCTACCCTTGCGGGAGCGGCCCGCCGCTAACCGGGCTGTCTTTGCGCCGAGCTCCTTCTTGGGACTTGGACCGGCTGTCTTCTCGCGCGGGCCGGCTGGGGAAGCGGTCGACGAGATGGAAGCGAGCCGACGATCTCGAAAAGGGGCGGGCGGGTGCCTCGCAGTCGCGACTCCGACGCGCCGTCTGGGTCTGCGCCGCACTCTCGCGACCCTCGCGCTTGTCACCCTGCCTGCTCTCGCTGCATATCACAACAGCTTCTCGGGCCCGTTCATCTTCGACGACATCCGCTCCATCGTTGACAACCCCCGCCTCCATCACCTCGCGACAGCTCTGCCGGAGAGTCCGGAGAACGGGGGCACCCTGGTCGGCCGGCCCGTCGTGCGCGTGTCGTTGTGGCTCAATCATGCTTGGGGCGGGAAGGAAGTCGGCGGCTACCACGGTTTGAATCTTCTGCTGCATGTCCTCAGCGCCTGGACGCTGGGGGTGCTCGCGAGGCGCCTGCTCGAGAGCCCCCGCCTGGGTGCTCGCTACGGCGAGCAGTCGTTCGGCTTGGCGCTGGCGATCGCGCTGCTTTGGACCGTGCATCCGCTGCAAACAGAATCGGTCACGTACGTGGTGCAACGCTCCGAGATCTTGGGCGGACTCTTCTACCTCCTGACGCTCTATGGCGTGGTGCGCAGCATCACTGCGGGGGGGAGGCGGAGGAAGCTCTGGAGCGCGGCATCGCTCATCTTCTGTGTTCTCGGGCTGGCAAGCAAGGAAACGGTGGCGACGGCGCCACTCGCGGCCCTGGCCATGGATCGGGTCTTCTTCGCACCGTCGTGGCGGCGCTTGTGGCGTGAGCGTGGAGGGCTGTACGCGGCGCTTGCCTGCTCCTGGGTCTTGCTCGCGATGCTGATGGCGGCCTCCCACCAGCGAATGGGATCCGCCGGCTTCGGGTTGGGGATGAGGCCCTGGGACTATGCGCGCACACAGCCCTACTACTTGTGCCGGTACCTCCTGCTTTCGGCGTGGCCGAGCGCGCTGACATTCGACTATGGCGCGTATGTCGCGCGGACGGTGGGGGAGGTCGTGCCCTATGCGGCGGTGGTCTTGCTTTTGCTCGCGCTCACCCTGCTCGCGTTGTGGCGCGAGCCCGCCCTGGGTTTTTGCGGGCTGTGGTTCTTTCTGGTGTTGGGGCCGACCTCGAGCTTCGTGCCCCTCGTGACGCAGACCGGAGCGGAGCATCGGATGTACCTTCCGCTCGTCGGGGTGATGGGGCTCGCCGTCGTGGGGGGGTACACGCTCTGGCGGCGGGTTGGCGCGCTCCCGCCGGCCATCCGACGCGCGGGGCCCGCGCTGATCCTCGGGCTTGCGGTCCTGGCACTGGCCGCACGGACCGTTGCGCGCAACGAGGACTACCGAAGCGATCTCTCAATTTGGCGGAGCGCGGTGGAGAACTGGCCGGCGAATCCCCGCGCCCACAACAACCTCGGCAACGCCCTCGCGAACGCGGGCCGGTTGCGGGAGGCCATCGCTCAAGATGAGGAAGCGCTCCGCCTCGAGCCCGATTTCCCCGAGGCCCACAACAATCTGGGTCTCGCCCTCGCAAGCGGGGGACGTTTCACCGAGGCGATCGCCCAGTACAAGGAGGCGCTGCGCCTGAAACCGGACTTCTCCCAAGCCTACAACAACCTGGGAATCGCCCTCGAAGGGGAGGGTCGCTTGCCGGAGGCCATCGCCCAGTACGAGCAAACCGTGCGCCTTAGGCCCGACTCCGCGGACGCTCACTACAACCTGGCCAATGCCCTTGTG
Source organism: Deltaproteobacteria bacterium (assembly GCA_003520425.1). GTDB lineage: Bacteria > Myxococcota_A > UBA9160 > UBA9160 > UBA9160 > UBA9160. The sequence goes on along the minus strand of DOUU01000119.1, from coordinate 5,281 downwards.
AAGGCGGGCCAGATCCTGGAGGCGGAGAGCCAGTTTCAGGAGGCGCTCACCCTTGATCCCGCGTTGGCAGACGCCTACGAGAACCTGGCGTGGCTCTACGCCACTCATCCGGACGCGAGCTACCGCAACGGCAGCGAGGCCGTCCGACTGGCTCAAGAGGCAGTGCGGCTCAAGGGGAACCACGCGAGCTGCCTGGACACACTGGCTGCCGCCTACGCCGAAGCCGGGCGTTTCTCCGAGGCCATCGGCGCGGCTGAGCGCGCGCTCGTCCTGGCCCGCGCGGAGGCCGAGACTTCCTTGGCGGATCAGATCGAAGCCCGTCTCGGGCGCTACCGCGCCGGACAATCTTTTCACGAGGGCTCTCCCTGAACTCGTGGCATGGAGGAGAGCGGGCCCCGTCCCATTGCAATTTCGCGGACCTAGAGCATGCTCGAGCCTGTGAGCGGGCTCGATTCCGAGCCCTGGATGCCGACGGGGTGCTACCTGTAGCCCTTTCGGGGCAGCGGCAGAAACCCTGGCCTGCACCGTCTCGCGAGCCCCCCGGAAGGAGTTCACGCCCTGCGCAGCGTGGAGGACACCCGGCCCCGCCAGGGGCTCTCGGTACCGCTCGTCACCGTGCTCGATCCAGGCGGCGAGCTCGTCGAAGCGGACCAGCGCGCGCTCGTTCGTCACGTGATCCAGGACGGCTACGGGGCGGACATCGTCTTCGCAGCGGGGACCACGGGGGAGTGGGACCGCCTGCCCGCGGGCCTTTGCCGCCGTGTCGTCCAGGTCTGCGCGGAAGAGGTCGCGAAGGCGAACGCCGCCCTCGGCCACGGAGTGAGCCGGGCGGTCGAGGTATGGGCGGGCGTGACCGCTTCCTCTCCGGAAGAGACGCTCGAGAGCCTGGATTTCGCAGTCGCCAATCCCGGAGTGGATGCCGCGGTGCTCGCGCCGCTCTCGATCCGTGGTCTTGCCGATCCGGTTCGCTTCGTGGCGCGCGAGGTCGCGGACCTTCTCGACGCGCGGCCGCGCCGGATTCCCATCTATCTCTACGACAACGCCGACATCGCCGTAAACCCGAAGATCCCTCACATCCGCACGCGCCAGGTGAAGGCTCTGTCCCGGCTCGATTTTGTGCGCGGCATCAAGGTCTCGGCGCCGCGCAACGTGCTCGGCAACTACACCAAGGCCGCAGCGCACTTTCACGATCGCGGAGAGTTCGGAATCTACGTGGGCGACGCGATGCTGATCTTCGAGATCTTCCGCCCCGCTACGGGTCCGATGGGCACGCTCGTCGAGCGCTGGAACCGCTGGCGCATGCGCGGCGGAGTGCCGACCGGTGTCGTGGCGGGGCCCGCGAACGCGCTGCCCCGCGAGTGGGCCCGTGCCTGGCAGGTCTGTCGCGCCGGAGACCGCGAGCGCATGGAGGACGTGCGGGAGGTGCTCGAGGCGTTTCGCGTGGGAACACGCGCTGCAGGCGGGCGGCGCAGCATCGCGTGCCTCAAACGGGCGCTTCAGACGCTCGGTGTCATCACCTCGGATGCCGTGGCACCGGGCACGCCGAGCCTTGCCCGGCCCGACGCGGAGCGCTTTGACGAAGCGTTCGCGTCCGTGCGTGCCCTCGCGCGAGAACGCATCGGTCCCCCTTGGGTGACGCGCGCACCGGTCGACGAGAGCGGGCGGAGCCTTGCGTGAGTCGCAGCACCCGGCTCGACATCGCCGGCATTGGCTCCATGGTCGTGGACGAGCTCTACCGGAGCCCCCGGATTCTCGGGCCGGACGAGAAGGGGATCCTGCGGCGCTTCGAGGACGGCGCGCGCTCTCATGCCTTCGTGGGCGGCGTCGTCCTAAACCACCTCGGCTGGGCTGCCGCGCTCGGTCTGCGCGTCGGGATCTTTGGCAAGCAGGCCGACGACGCGCATGGACGTTTCTTGCGCGCCGCCATGGATCGCACGGGGATTGAACACGAGCTCATGCTCGATGGATCCGCGAGCAGCGCAGCCGAGATCTTCGTGGACGACTCGGGCGGGCGCGCGATCTACATGGCGCCGGGTGCGACCGCGGAGATCACGGCGGAGCACGTGCGCCTGCATCACGCGCAGTTCATCCAGCGCGCGCGCTGGCTCACGACGGAGGTCTCACAGCTTCCCCTCGCGGCAGCCCTCGAGGCCGTCTCGATCGCCCGGACGGCAGGCATCCCCGTGGCCCTCGACTTCGACGTGCCGGCTCGAGACGCAGTGCCTGCGCTGGGAGACGAGGCGCAGCTTGCCGCGCTCTTGCGAAGCGCGACGCTCCTCAAGCCGTCGAAGGTTGCGGCGCGTGAGCTCGCTCCGGAGGCGGGCGATGACGCGCTGAAGCTCGCCCGGACGCTCCGGCAGCGCTTCGGCTGCGCAATCGTCGTTGTGACGGACGGCGAAGCCGGCTGCGCCATCGCCTCCGAAAGCCATGAGGGATGGGTCGCGGCGCGGCGCGTGAAGGCCGTCGACACGACCGGTGCAGGGGACGCCTTCCTGGGAGGCCTGCTTGCCGGGCTGCGCTACGGCCTGGCTCTGCCCGAGGCGGGGCGCCTCGCCAATGCCTGCGGAGCGGCCTGCGTGGAGAAGCTCGGAGCCTTCCCCGACGATCCCGCGGCGGCGCGCGCGCACGTCCTCGAGTTGTGGGACGGTCCTCCGCTCGCGCTCGGGCCCCTTCCTCGACCCAAAGGAGTGTCGGCCCCCGACGCGGGCTCTGCCCGGCGATCTCCGGCAGGGTTCGACGACGGACAAGAGGCGCTCGAGATCCTCGACGCTGCCGCAGAGGAGCTCGCGGCGCTGAGCCGGCGCACCGAGGGTGCGTCCTATCAGCGAGCGGCGCGCATCGTGCGGGAGTCCGAGGCGAGGGGCGGGCGCGTGCATGTGACGGGCGTGGGCAAGGCCGGGCACGTGGCGCGCTACGGTGCGGCGCTTCTCGCGTCGACGGGAACCCCGGCCAACTTCTACGACGCCAATGAGTCGGTGCATGGCGCCTCCGGTCAGATCGTGGCAGGCGACATCGTGATCGCGGTGAGCGCGAGCGGCGAGACGGAAGAGCTTCACGCGGCCATCGATGTCGCCCGCGCGCTCGGCGCGCGCATCCTCGCCATCACGGGGAACACAAGCTCGTACCTTGCACGGCAGGCGGAGGCGGTGCTCGATGCAGGAGTGACCCGCGAGGGCGGGAGCCTGGGTCTCGCGCCCCGAGCCAGTGTGGCGGCCCAGGCGATGGTGCTGGCCGCGCTCGCAGCCGTGCTTGAGCGGGGCCGCGGCTTTACGCGCGCGGACTTTCACGCCCGCCATCCCGGTGGAACGCTCGGGAAGAAATCGAGAGAAAAGGCGCCCTAGCCCGGCGCTGTGTCCCTCTCCGCACACGCGACTTTGAGGCGACGAAGACTCCCCTTCCGCTCGAGTTCGCGTATCGTTAAGAGGGGGCGCCAGCGGCGCGGCGCAACGCACGAGGAAGGAGGAGCGGCTGGGCGAGCTCATGATCCGGCCTGCGCGGGAGGACGATCTTCCGCGGCTCACGGAAATCTACAACCACTACATCCGGGAAACGGCCATCACCTTTGAAGTCGAGCCCTACACCATCGAAGGGCGGCGGCCCTGGCTTTCGCAGTTCGCCGCGACGGGCCGTTACCGGATTCTTGTGGCAGAGGCCGATGGCCAGGCGCTCGGCTGGGCCAACAGCCGCCGCTTCCACGAGCGCGCCGCCTACGATCCGACCGTCGAGACTTCGATCTATCTCGACCCGGCTCAGCGCGGACAGCGCATTGGGACGAGACTCTACGGGGCGCTCTTTGATCTCTTGCGAAGGGAAGACGTCCACCGCGCCATCGGAGGAATCACACTCCCCAACGCCGCGTCGGTGGCGCTCCACCGGAAACTCGGATTTACACCCGTGGGTGTGATGCGGGAGGTCGGCCGAAAGTTTGGCCGCTTTTGGGATGTGGGCTGGTTTCAAAAGGAGCTGCCCTAGCGAAAAGCACGACGGATCGTGCTTCTCCTGGGAGGCCTCCCTCCTTGTTCCAACCCAGGTGCTTGCCGATCGAGACGGGGTGCCCGGCGCGGCCTCGCAGGGAACAGGGATCGAGGTGATCTCCTTGGCCTGCGACCGCTGCTAGCATCCGCGCCCCGATGGGCCGCGCAAGCCATCGAGCGCTCGCGACTCCCGCGCTCGCACTCCTGCTCTTCGCTGGGACGTTTGGCGTCTACGCGCGGGTCGCGTCGCACTCCTTCGTAAGCCTCGACGACGACGCATTCATCTTCCAGAATGCGGCGCTCACGAGAGGTCTTTCCTGGGCCGGCCTCCGCTGGGCGTTCACCACGGGTCTCCACGGGAACTGGACACCCGTCACCTGGCTTTCGCTGCTCGCAGACTTCGAGCTCCATGGCCTCGCGCCGAGGGGTTACCTGCTCGAGAACGCAGGGCTCCACGCGACGGCGAGCGCACTGCTTTTTCTTGCGCTTCTCCGCATGACCCGGGCAACGGGCAGGAGCCTCGTCGTGGCGGCGCTGTTTGCGCTCCATCCGCTCCACGTGGAGTCGGTGGCGTGGGCCGCGGAGCGGAAGGACGTCCTCTCGGGCGTCTTCTTCTCATGGGCCCTCTTGGCGCATGCCCGTGCCTGCGAGCTCCCGACCTTCGCCCGGCGAAGCGCGACGGTGTGCGCGAGTGCAGCGGGCCTTCTCGCAAAGCCCATGCTTGTGACNNAAGCCGACGGTGATGACGCTGCCGTTCTTTCTGCTGCTCCTCGACTACTGGCCGCTCGGGCGTCTTTGCGACAGAAGAGAGCGGACGCGCACGGTGGATCCCGAGCGAATGCGTGCGGCGATCGTGGAGAAGCTTCCGATCTTCGTCTTGGCCGCGGGGATCAGCGTCCTCACCTTTTTGGCCCAGCAGGAAGCAGGGGCGGTCGCGTCCCTGGACCTTCTCCCTTTCCATGTGCGCGCGNNTCTCCTACACCGAGTATCTCGTTCAGGCGGTTTGGCCGTCGCGCCTTGCGGTCTTCTATCCCCTCATCCCGTCGCAGCTTGCCCCATGGAAGGTGGCGGGGGCTGCGCTCTTTCTTGCGGGAGCCACCGCCTTGTGCATCCGAGAGCGACGTCGCCGGCCCTACGCGATCGTGGGTTGG
>DOUU01000119.1:0-142 GCA_003520425.1 Deltaproteobacteria bacterium | reverse complement strand
CGCTACACCTACCTCCCGCTCATCGGGATCTTCCTTGGCACCGTGTTCGGCACCACGGAGCTGGCGGAGCGATGGCCGAGACTCCGGCCAGCGCTGCCCGCGCTCGCGGCCGCCGTCATCGTCGCGCTCGCAGGGGCGACGC
>DOUU01000253.1:1888-4631 GCA_003520425.1 Deltaproteobacteria bacterium | reverse complement strand
GTGATCGGCGGATGAAGGGTCGCTCCCTTGGCTGAGCTTGCTCCCCGTGACGCTCCAAGCCCCATCCTCTATCCTGCAGCCCATGGGCAAGAAGGGCACATCGGTGCTGAAGCGGCAGCGCGAGCTCAAGAAGGCCGAGAAGGCCGCTGAGAAGCGCGAGCGCAGGACCGAACAGGGCGGCGACCGCAAGCCCGGCCCGCAGGTGGCGTCCGTCGACGATCTGCGCGGCTATGGCATGGTGGACGAGGAAGAGCCTTCCCATAAGCAGCCTTCCTAGTCCCCGGCGCCGCCGTGGTTCGTGGTCCCGCCTCCCCCGAGCCCGGTCGCACGCTCTCCGAGCACGCCTCTAAGACGCTCCTTGCGGACTACGGCATCCCGNNGTGGCCGTGAAGCTTTGCGGCGATTCCATCGCCCACAAGACCGAACGCGACCTTGTTCGCCTCGGTCTCGCCGACGCCGAATCGGTCCGGCGAGCGTCGGAAGAGCTCCTCGCAAAGCGCCGCCCTGAGGACGGAAGGACCGAGCTCCTCGTCTGCGAGCTCGTGCGCGGCCGTCGCGAGCTGATCGCGGGGCTCGTGCGCGATCCTCAGTTCGGTCCCTGCGTGCTCCTCGGCCTCGGCGGGATCCTCACGGAGGCGATTCGTGACGTCGTCTTTGCGGCGGCGCCCCTTACGCCCTCCGATGCCGCAGCCCTGGTGCGGCGCCTTCACACGAGCGAGCTCTTTGTGAACCCCTTCCGCGGCGAGCCGCCCGTGGACCCGCAGGCCCTCGCCCGCATCCTGCTTGGTCTCTCCCGCCTTGGCGCCGAGCGACCGGACGTGCGGAGCGTCGATCTCAACCCGCTCATCGTGCGCGGGAGCGAGCCCGTCGCCGTCGATGCGCTCGTGGTGCTCGAGCCCGGGCCCGTGCCGGCGGCAAAGCTGCCGCGGGCGCCGGTCGATGTGCGCGAGCGCTTCCGCCCCCTTTTCCATCCCCGTGGAATCGTCATCGCGGGCGTCTCGAACCACCCGGGAAAGTTTGGTTTTGTCGCGTACCACAACCTCCTTCGCTTCGGCTTCCAAGGGGAGCTCTTTCCCGTCCACCGGGAGGGCAGCGAGATCCTCGGCCGCCCCACCTACAGCGATGTGTCGGAAGTCCCGGCCGGGCGCGCGGACCTCGTCTTTGTGTGCACGCCCAACTCGGTCAACGTCCCGCTGCTGCGGGCCTGCGCGAAGATCGGCATCCGCGCGGCCTTCGTGGCAAGCGCGGGCTACGGCGAAGCGGGGCCCGAGGGAAAAGTCCTGGAGCGCGAGCTCGTCGAGGTGGCGGACGAGCTTGGGATGGTGCTTGCGGGACCGAACGGTCAGGGGGTCATCTCGACGGCGCCTTCGATGTGCGCCCAGATCGTGGCTCCCTATCCGCCGCCCGGGCGGATCTCGGTCGCAAGCCAGAGCGGAAATCTCGTCTCCTCGTTTCTCAACTACGCCGTGCTCACGGGGATCGGCATCAGCAAGGCCATCTCCTGCGGCAACTCCGCCCAAACCTCCCTGGCCGACTACCTCGAGTACTTCGCGGCCGACCCCGATACCCACGCGGTTCTCGCGTACCTCGAGGGGGTGGGCGACGGCCGCCGCTTCTTGGATGGGGCGGCAGCCCTCACGCGGCAAAAGCCGCTCGTCATCTTGAAAGGTGGCGTCGCGGCCGAGGGCCAGCGCGCTGCGGCGAGCCACACCGGCTCGCTCGCCACCGACGACCGGGTCTTCGACGGTGTCGCCCGCCAGCTCGGCATCATCCGCGCCCCCACGGTGGAGCACGCCTTCGAGTGGGCGGCGACCTTCGCGACCCAGCCGCTTCCGCCCGGTCGACGTACCGTCGTGTTCACCTCGGCGGGGGGCTGGGGAGTGCTCGCCGCCGACGCCTGCGCCGCGGCGGGCCTTGAGCTCGTGGCCCTCCCCGAGGACATCCGCAAGCGGATCGATGGGCTCGTTCCCGCGCGCTGGAGCCGCAACAACCCCGTCGACCTCGCGGGCGGGGAGACGCGGGACACGATTCCTGAGGTGATGGACCTCTTGTGTTCGCACCCCGAGGTCGACGCGGTGATCTACCTCGGAATCGGAATCCAGGCCGCCCAGGCGCAGCTCTTTCGTTCCGGTGTGTTCTACCCCGGCTACGGCCTCGATCGGATCGTCGAGTTCCACGAGCGCCAGGACCGCCGCTACGCGGAGGCCGCGAAAGCGGCTTCCGAAAAGCATGACAAGCCGGTCCTCGTGGCGACGGAGCTCGCCTACACCGATCGCGCCTACGGGAACCCAGGGCCCCTCGCCGTGCGGGAGGGTGGACGCATTTGCTATCCCAGCGCGCACCGGGCTGTGCAGGCGCTGCGTGCCCTCGTGGAGTACGCGGAGCACCGAAGCACGCGCGACTGAGGGCCTCGATGCAAGCTCGCGATAGCCGGGTGTGGGGCGGCAGCACGCTCCCGGGGGACGCCCCCCACGTCGCCGCGCTGGTCGACCTGCTCCTCGCGCTCGGAGCGGTGGGCGTGCTTGCCCTCAGCATCGACTTTGCTCGGGAGTGGAGAGCGGCCTACCACCCGAGCGTCGAGATTGACCTGTCNNGTGCGCGCGCTTCCCGCCTATGCCCTCTACTCGCTGGGCCGGGGCCTCACCGCCTACGTCCTCTCCCTCGGCTTCACGCTCCTCTACGGCTACTGGGCCGCGCGCGATCGCGTGGCCGAGCGCGTGCTCGTGCCGATCCTGGACATCCT
>DOUU01000253.1:0-1840 GCA_003520425.1 Deltaproteobacteria bacterium | reverse complement strand
TGGAACATGACCTTCAGCTTCTACAGCTCGCTGCGCTCCGTGCCTCCGGAACTCGGCGAGATGGCGCGGGTATACGGATTCTCGGAGTGGCGGCGGGTGCGCTTTGTCGATCTGCCGTTCTCAACCTCGGGCCTGGTCTGGAACAGCATGATGAGCATGGCGGGCGGTTGGTTCTTCCTCATGATCAGTGAATCGTTCGTGCTGGGAGACCGCGACTACCGGCTCCCCGGCCTTGGCTCCTATATGAGTGTGGCGGTGGCCAAGGGCGACGTTCAGGCGATGCTCCTCGCGATCCTGGCCATGACGCTCGTGATCGTGGCCTTGGACCGGGTCCTCTGGCGTCCGCTCGTGGTGTGGGGAGAGCGGTTCCGGATGGAAGAGGGCGGTCAGCGCGAGGAGGGTCGGTCGCTCGTGCTGGACCTTCTGCGCCGTTCCCGTTTCGTTGCGTGGGCCGATCGGCGGCTTTCCCACTCCTATGCCCCGCTCCGGCGCGCTTCCGCAGCGCCCAAGCCGCCGCCTTCGCCGGCCGCCAGGCGCCGGCGCCTCGTGCTGGTCACGGCCCTGCGCGTAGTACTCGGGGCGGCCCTCCTTTGCGGACTCGGGATCGGGGCTCTCCGCCTTTCGGCGCTCGTCGCCGGCGTCGGCGCCAAGGCCTGGCTTTCGATCCTCGCGCAGGCCTTCGCGACACTCATGCGTGTTCTGACGGCCGTTGCGGTGGGGACGCTCTGGACCCTGCCCGCGGGCCTCGCCATCGGGCTCTCTCCCCGGCTTTCGAGCCTGCTCCAGCCCGTCGTGCAGGTCGTGGCATCCTTTCCCGCCCCGATGCTGTTTCCCCTGGTGGTGGCCGGGCTTCACGCCGCCGGCATCACCCTCGGCTGGGGGAGCATCGTGCTCATGCTCCTCGGGACCCAGTGGTACGTGCTCTTCAACGTGATCGCCGGTGCGGCCGCTATCCCCGCCGATCTGCGCGAGGCCGCGCGCAGCTACCGCCTCTCCCGCACCCAGACCTTCCGCACGCTCTGGGCGCCCGCGGTCTTTCCGTATCTTGTGACCGGCTGGGTCACCGCAGCGGGCGGCGCCTGGAACGCGAGCATCGTATCCGAAGCGGTGAGCTTTCGCGGCGAGACGCTCTCCACGGTCGGCCTCGGGGCGCAGATCAGCCGCGCGGCGGAGGCGGCCGATTTTCCCGTCCTGGCCGCCAGCGTGTGCGTAATGGCGCTCATGGTCGTGATCTTCAACCGTTCCGTGTGGCGGCGCTGCCAGAACCTCGCCGCCGAGCGCTTCTCCCTTTCCAAATGACGCCCGGAGGGACCGCATGGCGATGATCGAGCAGTCTCCGGCGCAAGCCCCGGTGCTGTGCGAGGCGCGCGGGGTCGTGCAGGAGTTCCCGCGGCCCGAGGCTCCGCCGCTTCGGGTGCTCGAGGGGATCGACCTCGTGATCCGGGAGGGCGAGGTCGTGGCTCTCCTCGGGCCCTCGGGCTGCGGCAAATCGACGCTCCTTCGGATCATGGCAGGCCTTGTCCAGCCCACCAAAGGCGAAGTGCGCTACCGCGGCGCGCCGCTTGTCGGCATGAATCCCGGGGTCGCGATCGTGTTCCAGAGCTTCGCCCTCTTGCCCTGGCTCACGGTCATCCGGAACGTGGAGGTGGTGCTCGAGGCGCTTCAGCTGCCGAGCGAAGAGATCCGGCGCCGGATCGACGATGTCATCCGGATGGTGGGGCTCGTGGGCTTCGAGGACGCCTATCCGCGCGAGCTCTCGGGCGGCATGAAGCAGCGGGTCGGCATGGCGCGCGCGCTCGCCGTCCACCCCGAGCTGCTCTTCATGGACGAGCCCTTCAGC
>DOUU01000402.1 GCA_003520425.1 Deltaproteobacteria bacterium | reverse complement strand
GTCTAGGCGGAGGAGCGATGGCGGACGAGGTGGAGCGGAAGGGCTGGCCCTACTGGAGCTCGGCGCACCTTGAGGCCACGGGAGCGTGGGCAGAGCGGCGCCGGCTCGCCAAGGCGATGCGCGAGGTCATCGATCGCCTCGTCACGAGCGACGCGCCCGAGGCCGAGTTGCGCGCTGCGGCCGACGCCCTCGAGCGCTACGCTCGGCGCCTCGCGAGTCACCCGAGGCGTGTGCTGCCCGCGGGATTCGCCGAGACCGCCAACGCGGGCGACGTCGGCGCGTTCTTCGACTACAGCCCGCTCATTGGCCTCTCGAACCCGCTGGCACCCCCCATCGTCCTCCGCGTCGAAGGCGACGTCGTGCGCGGGACAGTCACGTTCGGCATCGCCTACGAAGGGCCTCCGGGACATGTCCACGGCGGCTTCATTGCGGCCGCATTCGACGAGGTGCTGGGCTTCGTGCAATCGACGACCGGACACCCCGGGATGACCGGGGAGCTCACGATTCACTACCGAAAGCCGACCCCCCTGCACGAGGAGCTTCGCTTCGACGCGCGGGTCCTTCGCGTCGAAGGGCGCAAGATCTTCACCGAAGGCCATCTCTACGCAGGCGATCTGCTGACGGCAGAAGCCGAGGGCCTGTTCGTGTCGGTCGACCTCGCGAAGATGGGTGAAATCGCGCGCCGCCGTCGCGGGAGCGCGCCATAGCCTCCGCCGCCCCCGGCGCCCTCTTGCTCGCCCTCTTCCTGAACCTCTTCCTTGGGGCGACCTACTTCGCCACCAAGAAGGCTTTGCAAGGGCTGCCCGAGCTGACCGTCGTCGTCGTGCGCACCGGGGTGGCCCTTGCGTGCCTTGTGCCTCTCGCGGGAGCGCCGTCCCTGCGTCAGATCTTCCGCGCGGGAAAACCCGCCCGGCTGCGGCTGCTCGCGATGGGCGGCTTGGGCTACGCGCTCCCTCTCGCCCTTGGAAACTACGGCGTCGCTCTCTCGAGTGCCTCCCGCGCGTCGCTCCTCATCGGGACGGAGCCGATCTGCGTGGCGGCGTTCGGCACCCTTCTCTTGGGAGAGCGCCTGTCGGCGCTGCGTCTTGGCGCGCTCGGCGCGGGCCTCGCGGGCGCCACCGCCGTCGTGTCGAATGGCATCCCTTTTCGGGGGATGCCCGAGAACTCCCACCTCGCCGGCGATCTCCTGCTGATCGCGCACGGGGCTGCCTGGTCGATCTACACGATTGCGGGAAAATCACTGCTCGGTCGCTTCCCCCCTCTTGCGATCACGGCGGCGTCGCTGGCGGTTGCGCTCCCGCTTCTTCTTCCCTTTGCAGCGTTTGAGCTCCCGTACGCTGCGCCTGCGGCCACGCTCCTTCCCGCCTTGGGCTGGGCAGTGGGTCTTGGCCTCTTTGCGTCGGCCCTCGGCACCGTGCTGTGGAATCAGGCGCTCTCGCAGATGGACGCTTCCACCCTCGCAGGCTTCGTGTTCTTGCAGCCCGTCGCCGGCGTGCTGCTCGGTCACTACGCCCTCGGCGAGGAGCTCCGGCCCGGAGCCGTCATGGGAGGAGCCTTGGTGCTGGCCGGGGTCTATCTCCTCGCCTTTGAGGCGCGGCGGCGACGCTTCTAGCGCAGCTCCCGCTTCAAGATCTTTCCCGTCGGTCCCTTGGGCAGCACGTCACGGAACTCGACCACGCGCGGATACTTGTAGGCGGCGAGACGCTCCTTGCAGAAGGCGATCACCTCCGGCGCGCCGAGTTTGTGGCCGGGCTTGAGCGCGAGGATCGCCTTCACCTCCTCGCCGTGGCTCTCATCTCTCACCCCGACGACCGCCGCTTCGAGCACGGCGGGGTGCCCGTAGAGCACCTCCTCGATCTCGCGCGGGTACACGTTGAAGCCGCCGCGAATGATCATGTCCTTTTTGCGATCGACAATCGTGTACGAGCCGTTGCGGTCGCGAATGCCGATATCGCCGGTGTGGAACCAGCCGTCTTCGAACGCCTGGGCCGTCTCCTCCGGCCGCTCAAAATATCCTCGNNGTAGCCCTTCATGACATTGTGGCCGCGCACGCAGATCTCGCCCCGCTCGCCGTCGGGCAGCGGCTGGTCGGCATCGTCGAGAATCGCCATTTCGACGCCCCACACGGGGTAGCCGATCGATCCCGGCTGCCTGGGACGGTCCAGCATATTGAAGCTCGCAATGGGGGACGTTTCCGAGAGGCCGAATCCCTCCAGGATCTGGACGCCGTGCTTCTCCTCAAAAGCCCGCATCACCTCGACGGGCATCGCCGCTCCGCCCGTCATGCAGTAGCGCAGACTCGACAGATCCCGCGGCTTGCCTTGGTGGTGCAGGATTGCGNNATCGCAAGCGCCTCCTCGGCCGAGAAGCGGGGAAGGAGCGTGAAGGTGCCCCCGTTGGCGATGCTCGCGTTTTGGATGCAGGTCTGGCCGAACGAGTGGAAGAGAGGCAGCGCGGCAAGAGCCACGTGATCTTGGGCGAGCGGCAGGAGCTTCGGCACGACCACCGCGCAGTTCAAAAAAAGGTTCGAATGCGTGAGCTCGGCNNGAGGTGTAGAGGATGACGGCGGTGTCCGTCGCCTCGGTCTGATGCATAACCTCGAGCGCAGTGCCCTGTGCCATGCCCACAAGGCTCTCGTGTCCGGCGGCATCCCCGCTCGACCGAAGCAGCGGGACTCCTGCCTCGGATGCCCCCCTGGCTGCGGTCTCCGCGAACAAGGGATGGGCAATCAGGAGCCGCGCTTCGGAATCCTGAAGATGGTACGCGACCTCGGGCGCGGAGAGGAGGACGTTGAGGGGCACCACCGTGCACCCGGCGTACAGGATCCCGAAGTAGGCGATCGAGAACTCCGGCACGTTCGGGATCATCAGCGCCACGTGGTCGCCCGGACCAAGGCCGCGCTCACGCAGACCCCGCGCCACGCCGCGCGCCGCGCGGTCGAGCTGCGCGTAGCTCAGGGCAAACTGGTTAAGACGCAGGGCAGTGTGATCGGGGCGCACTTTGGCGCTCGATTCGAGGATCGTGCCGAGGTTGAGATACATGGTCTCCTCCCAGGAGCGAGGGAGGATACCTCGGCGGGATCGTGCCGGGTAAAGCCTTCGAGGCGGGCGATGCTCTCGTGGGCCGTGCCCGGCTCCGCCGCACGCGCGAGGCCTGGGGCGGAGGTCCTTACACCGGAAGGTCGGCGCGCGTGAACAAGGGCTCGAGGGTGATGCCACGTCCCGCGAAGGCCTCCACCGCCCCTTCGCCCCGGTCCACGACGCACAGCACCCGCGCCACCTTGCCTCCCGCGGCGGTGACCACATCCAGGGCTTCGAGGGTCGACCCTCCGGTCGTCGTCGTGTCTTCGACGAGCGCCACCGTCTGCCCCGGAGCGAACGCTCCCTCGATCTGCCGGCTGAGGCCGTGCGCCTTGGCCTGCTTGCGCACAAAAAAGCCGACGAGCTTGGTGGCCGGGTCGCCGGCGGCCGCGGCGAGCACGGCCGAGACGAGGGGCACGGCGCCCACGGCCATCCCCCCCACCGAATCGACCCAGGGCCCGGACATGAGCTTGGCGAGCACGAGCTGGCCTGCCAGGGCGATGCCCCGTGGCCGCATCAGCGTCTTGCGAAGATCGAGATAGAAGTGGCTCTCCTTGCCGCTCGAAAGGGTCACTTTGCGGCGTTCGAACGAGACCTCGAGAATCAGCCTCAGCAGCTCCTCGCGCTGGCGCTTTAGCGCGGCCGCAACCTTCGCCCTGGCGTCTTCTTCCATCACTGTTTCCTCAGGCCCAGGCAGAACTCCGCGATCAGCTTGCGGTGCAGCTCACTCGTGCCCTCGCCGAACTCGAGGGCCTTCGCCTCGAGCAAAAGACGGCCCACCTCATACTCTTGGGCCAGCCCGTACCCGCCGTGCACCTGAATCGCATCGAGCGCGTTGCGCGTCGCAGCCTCGCTGGCCATGAGCTTCGCCATGGAGGATTCCAGCGATGCCCGCTCGACGCCGGCATCCTTCATGCGGCCGAGCCGGTAGACGAGGGCTCGCGCTGCTTCCGTGCGGCAGACCATGTCCGCGACCTTCTGTTGGATCATCTGGAACTCCCCGATCTTCTGGCCGAAGGCTTCGCGCTGCATGGCGTAGGAGGTGGCCAGCTCAAGCGCGCGCTGGGCTTGGCCCACGCAACGCGCTGCGACCGAGTAGCGGCCCATGTCGAGCGCAGAGCCGAGAATCGGGAACCCCCCGCCCTCCTCGCCGAGAAGCGCTTCTGCGGGCACCAGGGCCTGCTCGAAGTGAACCTCTGCCAGGTTGTCGCGTTTGAGTGTGCGCATGGGAAACTCGCGGACCGCAATCCCCGGCGTCGTCCGGGGGTCGACCAGGAACGCGGTCACCCCCTTGTGCTTGCGCGCGCGGTCCACCGTTGCGACCACGAAGAAAAGGCCGGCATGGGCGGCGTGGGAGATGAAGACTTTGGTTCCGGTCAGGCGCCAACCGCTCCCGTCCCGCGTTGCGCTGGTGCGCAGGTTGCCGAGATCGGTGCCGCCGCCAGGCTCGGTCAGGCAAGCGGAACACAGGGTCTCGCCCTTCGCGATGCCCGGGAGCCAACGTTCCTTCTGGGCTTCACTGCCAAAGCGCAGAATGGAGCCGGCGACGAGGGAGTTGGCCACCGAGACGACGGACGCCACCACCCAGTCCACGCGCGCGAGTTCCTCGCAGAGGAGGCCGTAGGTGACCACGTCCTGAAACGAGCCGCCGTAGCGCTCGGGAATCATCGGTCCCATGAAGCCCAGCGGGGGAAGCTTGGCGATCAGCTCGAGCGGGTAACGTTCCTCGCGCTCGTAGCGCTCGACATGGGGCAGGATCTCCTTCTCGGCGAACTCCCGCACGGCCCGGCGCACGAGCCGCTGCTCCGCGGAGAGGTCGAAGTCGGCCATGCGCAAGAGGGGAGGGCCTTCGGTCATGGCGGGCCTCATCGGGTGAGGGGTTGGCGCTGCGAGCTTAATCCGCGACCCGGCCGTGGACGAGGCCTCAGGGTTCTCCTAAGCTGCGCCGCCGCGAAGCCCAAGCGAGGTCCCGTGTGAAGAAAGCCAAGCCCCTCCCCCACCGGAACCGCCGCAAGAGCGCTCGCTACCGCGCGAAGCTCAAGGCCAAGTTTCGACGCGCGCGCCGCCGCATGACCAGGGGCCAGCGCACGAGCTATCGCTAGCCCTCACTGAGCCGCGGGCGCCTCGATTTTCATCTGCACGCCGCTCGCGCTCAAGGTGAGCCTCAGGCCCTGTGTCGTCGCCACGATCCGGATCACCACGTCGTTCTGGTTGCGCAAGCTGGCGACCGAGCCGCCGCCGCCGATCGTCGAGCCGACGGCATAGGCGGTGTAGATGCCGTCAAAGTCCTGGATCTTCCGCAGGCCGTAGACATTTCCCCTGGCGGTTGCGCGGGCGATCCCCACATCGCCCACCGAGAGGCCGGAGACGCTGACCGGGTACGCCTTGCCCCGGAAGGTGAGGGTTCCGCTCCCCCAGCTGAAGCCCACTCCCGCGGCCACCGTACCGCCCGTAAGCTCGAGCGTCGCCGTGGGCTCGGCCGCCTCACTGGGAAAGGCGCAGGCCACAAGCCATGCGAGCGCGAACAGGCAAGAGAGAAGGCGCCAAGACGCCTGCATGGAGATCCTCCGATGGATGGGGCGAGGGTAGCCCTCGGCGGGCGCTTTTCGCCCAAAGCCCCGCCGCAACGTGCTTTGGCCGCGGGCCAAGGCGGCGCCTTGGCTCGTGCGCCGGCTAGCCTTCGGGCGTGACCGACGGCGGCCCTCCCCTGCGATTCATGCTCGAAGCTCGCTGCGGCTCCGCGCGGGCAGGTCTCGCGACGACGCCCCATGGCAGCTTCCGAACACCCGCGTTCATGCCCGTGGGAACGCATGGCGCGGTCAAGGCCATGACGCCCGAGCAGGTCGCGCGCACCGGGGCGGAGGTCGTGCTCGCGAACACCTACCACCTCATGCTCCGGCCGGGCGAGGCGCTCGTGGCCAAGCTCGGCGGCCTGCACCGCTTCATGCGCTGGGAGCGCACGATTCTCACCGACAGCGGCGGCTTCCAGGTCTTCTCGCTTCCGAAGAAAGAGATCGGAGATCACGGTGTGCGTTTCAAAAACGAGGTGGATGGCTCGGCGGTGGAGCTCACGCCCGAGCGATCCATCGAGATCCAAAACGCACTCGGTGCAGACATCATCATGATGTTTGATGAATGCACGCCCTACCCTGCCGAAGAGGCCCTGGCCGAGAGCGGGGTCCGCCGCACGCTCGCGTGGGCGGAGCGCTGCTTGCGCGCCCATGCCCGCCCGAGCGAGCAGGCGCTCTTTGGCATCGTGCAGGGCAGCGTCTACGCCGGGCTTCGAGAGCGCTGCGCGGCGGCGCTGGTTGCGATGGGTCTGCCCGGCTATGCGATCGGCGGGGTGTCCGTCGGCGAGGGCCATGAGCTTCTCTGTCGCGTGACGGCCCATGCGGCGCCGCTCCTGCCGGAGGACAAGCCGCGCTACCTGATGGGCGTCGGCCTGCCGGAGGACCTGCTCGCAGCCATCGCCTGCGGGATGGACATGTTCGATTGCGTGATTCCGACGCGCTACGCGCGCTCGGCCTCGGTCTTTACGACCCGAGGACGCCTTCGCCTCACCCACCGGCGCTACCGCCGCGATGCCTATCCCATCGACGCTTCGTGCGACTGCATGGCCTGCGCGGGAGGCTTTTCGCGCGCCTACCTGCACCATCTGTTCGCAGCCAACGAGGTGCTCTCTGCCATCCTGTGCTCCGTGCACAACGTTCGCTTCTACGAAAAGCTCGTGGGCGATGCGCGATCTGCAATCGTCCAGGGCGGCTATGAGAAGTGGAGGCGGGGGTTTCTCGCCGCCTACACCGGAGAGGAGCAGCGAGAGCAGTAGGCAGGCGCGCTCCCGCCTTCCTCCAGCGTGGGCAGGTCGAAGGAGGGGAAGCCGCCGGCGCTCTCTCGCGCGCGCCGCTCGGCCTTTGGCCCCCGGGCAGCGCCCCGTTCTCTCCCCCCTCCCCGGGCGGGCGGACGGGAGTGGGGGGCGGGACGCCCCTTCGATCGCGGTCGTCCGAGCCGCTCCCCTGCGGCGAAGGCGCTGAACCGAGCGCTTCGCCGCGACCCGCAGCTGGGCTCTGGCGCTCCGGCCCAAAACCGCCGACCCTAGCGACCCCATGGCCCTGCGCTGCGGAATTGTGGGTTTGCCCAACGTCGGCAAGAGCACGCTCTTCAACGCGCTCACGGCGGCAGGCATCGCTGCCGAGAACTATCCCTTCTGCACGATCGAGCCGAACGCAGGCGTCGTCCCTGTTCCCGATCCGCGTCTTGCCGCACTCGATGCGATCGTGCACTCCGCACGGGTCGTGCCTGCCACGGTCGAGTTCTTGGATATCGCCGGGCTTGTCCGCGGGGCGTCCAAGGGCGAAGGCCTCGGCAACC
>DOUU01000102.1:12345-13477 GCA_003520425.1 Deltaproteobacteria bacterium | reverse complement strand
TGCGGCGATCATCTGGCTTGGGGCTACGTTGATCAACCGCCGCTTGTCCCGTTTCTTGCCAGACTGTCGCGCCTGCTGATGGGCGACTCGTTGTTTTCGATCCGCTTTTTTTCGGCGCTGGCCCATGCCGGCCTCGTATTCCTGACTGGATGGATGGCGCGAACCCTCGGGGGAAGGCGCTTTGCGCAGGCACTCGTTGCGCTGAGGTGCTGCTCGCTCCCGTGTTTCTGTTCTCCGGCAATGTTCTGACTACCGGTATCGAACCGATGTGGACGGCGTGCGGCTTCCTGGTGATCCTCATCCTTCGTGACCATAAGCCCAAACTCTGGTTGTGGTTCGGCGCGGCGGCGGGCATTGGACTGATGAACAAGCATTCCATGTTGTTTTGGGGATTCGGCCTTACCGTCGGTCTATTGCTGATGTCGCGCAAGGAATTCCTGAACCGGTGGATCTGGATTGGAGCGGCGCTGGCGCTGATCATCGCGTTTCCTAATGTCGTATGGGAGCAGCAGCATCACTGGGTCACNNTTGCCGTTTTCGTTTTCGAATTTCTGGTTCACTCAGGTCGTGCTGAATGGGTTTCTGGCGCTGCCGGTCTGGCTGGCTTGGCGTTCTTTCTGTTTTCGCGGAGGGGAAGAGCATATTGCGCAATCGGCATCGCGTTCCTAGTGGCGGTTGTCATCCTCACGGCGGAGAACGGCAAGGCGTATTATCTTTCCGGAGCATTTCCAGTCATCCTGGCTGGGGGCGCTGTGCTGGTGAGTGAGCTTTTCGAAAAATGGCGCCGGCCCTGGTTAAAGCCCGTGTTCTTGAGCGCGCTGATGATTGCCGGAACTGTCTGGCTGCCCATGGCGCTTCCCGTGCTCTCAGTGCCCAATCTTGTCCGTTATCAGAACCTGCTGCGGTTTCATGGATCGCAGTTCGAGAAGAGCGACGTCGGCCAGGAGCTTCCAACGTATTTCGGGAGCATGATTGGCTGGCGCGACCTCGTGCAAGCCGTGGCACGTGCTTACCGAACGATCCCCGCGGCAGAACGCAGTCGGACTGCAATTCTCGCAAACACGTATGCCCAAGCCGGCGCGATTGGCCTCTTCGGCACAAAGTTCGGATTGCCCAAAGCGATCAGTGGGCA
>DOUU01000102.1:10777-12265 GCA_003520425.1 Deltaproteobacteria bacterium | reverse complement strand
TTGCTCGCACCTGAAGACATCGCTGCAGGAGGCGTGGCCCACGCTACAACGGTTTCATTGAAAACTCTCGGGCGCAAAACCAAAGCTGCGTGCATATACTGAACTGTTCTGAAGCGGTCCGTCGTAGCAAAAACCATGACTGTTGGAATCAGGTGATTTCACTCAAATGCCCGGCTGCGGAGGAAGAAGAGTGAAATCCGGATTTTTCGCCAACTACGCGGAATCAACGAAGTCGGTCACAGATTTCGTCCGTCGCGACGCCCTCCCGTAATTCCGGTGCGTATCATGCGGAACGCAACGTACCCAAATGCAACACCAAACAGAATGATGGGCAGCACGATTAATGCGTACACTGGATGAAATCCGCCCGTGGTGGCGATGTCGCTGGCTGCCCACAACGAGAGAATCGCAACCGACGCCGGGATGAGACCGAGCACGACTGCGGTGACTCGCTGAACGCCCGTCAACCGCCGGTCGCCTCTGATCAGAAGCCCTTCGGCAATAGCGTCATTTCTAATCGTGTCTTCTGGAGCTATGTTGCGCTGACGCTTTTGTGCTTCCTCTTGCCACTCGCGAGGCTTCACGCTAATTCCTTTGGTTCACGCGCCCTAGCATTATACGGATTGATGATTGACGGATTCAGCGTTATCGCAAGTTACGGAACCCAGCGTGATATTGACCAGCTTGCCCGTCACGGTGATCGGCTTTTGTTCCTGGGCCGATGCCTGCAGACAGACACAGAGCATCAGCAGATTCAGGGCGAGGGCTACCAGGCGCATTTCATCACTCCAGGGGTGTGGGGAGAGAATCCACGGGTTGGGCCGTTGAGCTTGACTCTGCGATCTCGGTTGACAGCAAACAGGTCGGCTCCATCGAGCTTGAGGGCTTGACCAAAAAGGCTCAGAAGCTCCAGGACAAGCACGTCGAGGTGGTGGGTAAGCTCTCCCACAGGTTACGATTCCCAAGTCCGGAGAATTGTGACCTTGTCGGACATTGCAAGACTTGATTCACCGGATCAATGCTTCATGGTGATCCGGCACGGAGAGCAGCGTGGATGCAATTGGCTTCACGAAAGAAGCCGGATTATCGCCATATCCGTGCAATCACCCTGTAACATCCGACCCCTTGATATTGTCCTCGTGTTGGACTTGACTGCGCACTCCGCTTTCTCTGTTCATTCGTTTTTCGTCCGGGTCAAAACTGCCAATGTACATTCGCCTACACCACATCGTCGGCTTAATAAATCTCAGACACGAAGCGCTGGCTGGACATTTTAGGTCGCTTGTACCTTGTCCACTGGCGTGAAGGCAGATCGAACTCTACCGGCTTCATGTCGTGGTAGGGGATCTGCCTCAATAGATCCCGAATACAGTTGAGCCGCGCACGCTTTTTGTTGTCAGCATTCACTACGTACCAGGGTGATTGCTTCGTGTCTGTGTGGGCGAACATTTCGTCCTTAGCTCGCGAGTAATCCACCCAGTGCCTTCG
>DOUU01000102.1:0-10745 GCA_003520425.1 Deltaproteobacteria bacterium | reverse complement strand
ATCAGCATCTTTTCGAAGACCGGACAGGAGCGCAGGAACTCGCGATATTCTTCCTCGGTACAAAATCCCATCACCCGCTCAACCCCTGCGCGGTTGTACCAGCTTCGGTCAAAGAGCACGATTTCCCCTCGCGAGGGTAGTTCGGCGACATATCGTTGGAAGTACCACTGCCCGCGCTCTTTTTCCGTCGGTGTACCCAGTGCCACCACTCGGCAAACGCGGGGATTGAGGCTTTGGGTGATGCGCTTAATCACTCCGCCTTTGCCNNGCCGCGTCACGACCCTCAAAGAGGACGCAGACACGCAACCCCTTCATGCGAACCCATTCCTGCAGCTTAATTAGTTCGAGTTGAAGATGGGCAAGTTCCTCTACGTAGTCATATTTCTTTGGTGGTTTGCGCAGCCTCGCTCTGCCCAACACGTGCCAAATCTGCTCGATTTTGGCAGTTTCTTTTGCGTCTCGGAGGACCGCGCCACCAATTCTGCCTTGTCTGTGTGTTTTGTCCATGCTCAACATCCTAGTTTTCATCGCTATATCCTCCGACAATTTACCCCTTCGAAGACCCGGGTTCCAAACGACGGCTCGAGCGGCCCGTAGAGTCGAGGATCATGAACCAGCCCCAATGTGGGAGGGTCTGCAAGGTCCATCTGCTCATCCCGGTCCCGCTCCCGTCGCACGCCCCGCCCCCGCCAGGGGGGACGCGCCCACGCTGCCGCTCCGCTTGATCTGCCGCAGCGGCTCTTCGTTCAACAGTTCGTGCGGGTCGCAGCCGAAAAGACGTTGCGTTGAACTACTTTTTCAACATCCACGAGATTTTTCGCCAATTGAAAGCCCATATCCCCACGCAATGTGCTTGTCTTCATTGACTTGCCTCGCTCTCCAACGTAAGATTCCGATTCCAATGATCGGCGAGACTGTTTCCCATTACCGCATCATCGAAAAACTCGGTGGCGGTGGCATGGGTGTTGTCTACAAGGCTGAAGACATTAAGCTGGGGCGTTTTGTCGCGCTCAAGTTTCTACCCGAAAATGTCGCCCAAGACCCACAAGCGCTTGGTCGATTCCAGCGCGAAGCGAAAGCTGCGTCAGCACTGAATCATCCTAACATCTGCACCATTTATGAGATTGATGATCATCACGGGCAGGCGTTTATTGCCATGGAATACCTCGATGGCATAACCCTAAAGCATCGCATCGCTGGTCGTCCCGTGGACACCGAGACCATTCTCTCGCTGGCAATCGACATCGCCGATGCGTTGGACGCGGCTCATGCGGAAGGCATCGTTCACCGCGACATTAAGCCCGCCAATATCTTTGTTACCAAACGTGGGCACGCAAAGATTTTGGATTTCGGGCTGGCGAAGCTGGTGCCGGCTGCCGCTTCGGCCCCAGTGACATCCGCTAATACGCAGACGCGTACGATTGGCGAACACTTGACCAGTCCTGGCTCGACTATTGAAACCGTCGCTTATATGTCTCCGGAGCAGGCTAAGGGCAGAGAACTGGATGCACGAAGCGACCTGTTCTCGTTCGGGGCCGTGCTCTACGAGATGGCAACGGGAGCTTTGCCGTTTCACGGCGAAACTTCCGCGGTGATCTTCAAGGCAATCCTCGATTCCAATCCGCCGCCGCCTCTTCGCTTTAATCGCGACATTCCGCCGAAGCTGGAAGACGTCATCTACAAAGCATTAGAGAAAGATCGGAATCTGCGTTACCAAAGCGCAGCGGAGATGCGAGCCGACCTGCAGCGGCTGAAACGTGACACTGAGAGTGGGCGAGCCGTAGCCACGTCGGGCTCTGGTTTTGAGCCCGTGCAGGAGAGCGGTTTTCAGCCAGCAGCAACTATGGCAGCGCCGTCCCGATCTTCGGGCGCGGTCGCGGTCTCATCATCATCAGGCGCAGCGGCGCCTGCGGCTCAGACCGTATCGATAGCGGCGAGCAGCACCAAGCCTCGCTGGAAAATTGTTCTTGCGGGAATTGTCGTGCTCGTTTTGCTGCTGATTGGCGGCGGCCTTTACCTGCGTTCCCGTTCGGCAGCGCCTGTGGCGAAAGCTGCTCCACTGACGGAGAAAGACACCATCGTCCTGGCCGACTTCGATAACAAGACGGGAGATGCAGTTTTTGACGACGCTCTCAAGCAGGCTTTGGCGGTCGAACTAGGACAATCGCCATTTCTAAACGTGCTCTCTGATCGCAAAGTCAGCGAGACACTCGGGATGATGGGACGGCCTGCAAGCCAGCGCATCACGATGGATGTCGGCCGTGAACTTTGCCTACGTACCGGCAGCAAGGCCTTGCTTGGCGGAACTATATCCACACTCGGTAGCCATTACTTGCTTGACCTTAACGCGGTGGCTTGCGCGACCGGGGACACGCTGGCCAAGGAGCAGGGCGAGGCCGCCAACAAGGAAGAAGTACTAAGGACGCTCAGCAGAACCTCAACAACCTTGCGCACCAAGCTAGGCGAGTCGCTGCCATCGGTGCAAAAATTCGAAGTCCCCATCGAGGCGACAACGTCCTCCCTGGAAGCATTGAAAAGCTACAGCATGGGCATCACCGTAGGGCGCGAGAAAGGCGACGCTCCGAGCATTCCGTTCTTGAAGCGGGCGATTGAATTGGATCCGAATTTTCCGATGGCGTATGCGGGGCTGGCTATCTCGTACAACAACCTTGGTGAACCATCGGTGGCCATTGAATACGCAAGCAAGGCATATGCATTGCGCGACCACGTTACAGAACGGGAGAAGCTTCGCATAACAGCGGACTATTTCCGCGCCACCGGCCAACTGGAGAAAGAGGCACAGACTTACGAACTGTGGATCGCAAACTATCCCAACGACGCAGTTCCGTATAACAACCTGGGCGCCAACTACTCCTTCATGGGACGATACGACAAGACCTTGGCTGAAAGCCTCCAGGCATTGCGACTGGAGCCCAACGATGTGGTCCTCAATGCCACGGTTGTGCCGGAGCCGGCGTCCCTGCTGCTCGCCGCCTTCGGGTTGGCCGTGACGGCGGCGCTCGGAAGGCGACAGCAGAGCGAGAAGACGGAGGCGCGAGCCCGAGTGCCGCACAGTCGGAAAGAGTCCACGGGTCGCCGGCTTCGATGCTTTCCTTTGGAGTCTTGCGATGGCTTCGGCTTTTTCGAGCGGCACGAGCTTCTCCCTCTATGACTCGGGGCGCAAAAGGACCGCCGCTCGACCTTTAAGCCCGCCCCCTTGTCTCCGTTGTAGGCTGACCTTCGGAGGAGTGGGCTTCGTGATGGATCCGGTGGGCTTTACCTCGCGCCTCACGGCCGCCGCGCGGGCGCGGGAAACGGAGCGCCCGGACCGTCTCTTTCGCGATGAGTTCGCGGCCGCCCTCGCGGGGCCGGAGGGTTTCGCGTTCCTCGAGCGTCACTGGATGGTGTTCGGGGGAACGCCTCGGCCAAACTTCGCCGTACGCACGCGTTTTTTTGATGACTTTCTGCTCGCAGCAGTCCGGGTGCGTGAGATCCGCCAGGTCGTTCTCCTGGCTGCTGGACTGGATAGTCGTGCGTTTCGACTTGAGTGGCCGACGGGACTCCGTCTGTTTGAGATCGACCAGGAGGAAGTCCTCGATTACAAGGCCTCCGTCCTTGGGCCGCTGAGAGCGACACCACGCTGCGAGCGGATCACTGTGGCCGCGGACCTTCGCAAGGAGTGGTCCCGAGGGCTCGTCGACGCCGGGTATCGGGCCACAGAGCCCACCGCGTGGCTCCTCGAAGGCCTTCTCATGTACCTGCCCGCCGTAGCAGTCGAACGCCTCCTCGCGGAGACTGCGCGCCTCTCTGTACAGGGGGCTGAGCTCGGGGTAGACACGTTGCCGCCAGGCTTCCTCGAGATGCGACAATTCATCGAGCTCTACGCGGAGCGTGGGTGCGCTGTCGCGTTCACGACCGATGATCCGGTTGGCCTGCTCGCGCGCTGCGGCTGGCGCGCCGGCCTGCACAGCACACCGGAGGAGGGCGTGCGACTCGGGCGCCCGTGGCCAGTCCCCCTTGCGCCGGACGCTCCCCGCGGCGCCCTGCTCATCGCGGAGCGTGCGGCTCCATAGCCTCGCCGGGGCGTTGTCCCCCGCCGCTTTAGCGAGGACGAGCCCGAGGATGGAAGACCGGAGAGGTTGGGGCGGCTAGCCCTGCTGGCTCAAGAGCCTCGCGAGGAACTCCTCTGGGCAGACGGGCCGGCTGAAGAGGTAGCCCTGCATCTGCTGGCAGCCGCGGGCGCGCAGAAAATCCTGCTGCGCCTCCGTCTCGACTCCCTCGGCGACAACCGTGAGACCGAGCTGCTCCGCCATCGCCAGGATGGCCGCGACGATTGCAGCGTCGTCGGGATCGGTTGCCACATCGCGCACGAAAGAACGGTCGATCTTGAGCGTGTCCACCGGGATCCGTTTGAGCAGCGAGAGCGACGAGAACCCGGTGCCGAAATCGTCGAGGGACACGCGCATACCCACGCGCTTTAGCTCCTGGAGGACGGCAAGAGAGGTCTTCTCATCCCGCATGAGGGCGCTCTCGGTGATCTCGATCTCCACGAGCTCCGGGGCGAGTCCCGTTTCCCAGAGCGCGGCGACCACCGTCTCGCGCAGCGACTCCTGCTTGAGCTCCTGGGCGGAAACGTTGACGGAGAGAACGATGGGAACGCCGCCCGCCCTCTGCCACGCCTTCGCTTGTGCGCACGCCGTCGGGATGACCCACTCCCCGATCGCCCGGACAAGGCCCGTCTCTTCGGCGAGGGGGATCAGCTCCGCGAGATCGACGCCTGCAAGCTCGCCTGACGTAAGCCGCAAGAGGGCCTCGGCTCCGACGATTCGCCCGCTCCGAAGATCCACACGCGGCTGGTAGGCCAGGGTGAGGCCGCCCGAGGCGAGGGCCCGGCGCAGGTCCCGCTCGACCTTGAGGCGCCGCGCCACCTCGGCATTCATCGACTCGTCGTAGAAGCGATAGGCATTTCGAGCGGCGGCCTTGGCCCGGTACATCGCCGTGTCGGCGTTGCGCACGAGGGACTCCACATCCGAGCCGTCGCGCGGGCTTGCCGCGATGCCGATGCTGCCCGTGATCCAGTGCTCGCCGCTCGCAAGGATGAAGGGCTCCGCGAGGCGTTCCAGGATCTGCTGCGCCACGCGTGCCGGCGCGTGGTCTTGGTCGATGCCTTGGAGCGCGATCACAAACTCGTCCCCGCCGAGCCGCGCCATGAGATCGCTCCGACGAATGAGAGGGCACAGCCGTTCTGCGACGCGGCGCAAGAGCTCGTCGCCCGCCGGGTGGCCGAGACTGTCATTGATGGTCTTGAAGCGATCGAGATCGAGAAACAAGATGGCAATCTGGCGTCCCACGCGATCCGCATAGGCAAGCATGCGCCGGAGCTGCTCCTGGAAATGGATGCGATTGGGAAGCCCCGTCAGCATGTCGTGGGTTGCGACATAGTGTTCGCGGTGGCGTGCGAACTGAACTTGCGTGAGGAGCCGGTGGCGCTCGACGGCGTGACGCAGCGCTCGCACGAGGCGCCGCGGCTCGACCCGCCCCTTGGGCAGGCAGTCCTGGGCGCCAAGGCGCAGCGCGCGGAGCGCCTGCTCGTCGTCCTCCTGTGGGGACATGACGATGATCGGGACGCTCTCCGCCGCGACCTGCGCGCGCGCAAGCACGTCGACGCCGCTGCCCTCGGGGAGGCTCAGGTCGAGCAGCACGACCTGGTAGCGGCGCTTCTGGAGCATGCCGAGGGCCTGCTCGACCTCGCTTGCCTGTTCGATCACGAACGAGGCCTCGTCGCAGCTCCCGAGCAGGTTTCGGATGCGCAGGGAGTCGCCCGGATCGTCCTCCACGAGAAGGAGACGGATCGGGGCTGCAGAAGCGCCCAGAGCCGACGTTTCCGGGGCACGCCCGTCGTCGTCGATCGCGGTCGTGTGGGCTCGCTCAGGCGCACTCATCGCCGCTTCGTAGATCGGTCAGGCCGAGAGTCGGGTTGAGGAGGGGGGGTCGCCGGCCTAGGGCGTGCCGGGAACGCCCGCGGCACGCCTGGCGCGGACGAACTCGACGAAGATCGGCAGGAGGGAGATCGCAACGATGGCAAGGATGACCGTTTCGAAGTTGCGCTTTACCAGCGGGATCTGACCGAACTGGTATCCCGCGAGCACGAGACCCGCCACCCAGACGGCTGCGCCCGATACGTTCCAGAGCGCGAAGTGGCGGTAGCGCATCCGGCCAATGCCCGCGACGAATGGGGCGAAGGTGCGAATGATCGGAACAAAGCGCGCGAGAAAGATGGTCTTGCCGCCATGACGCGCATAGAACTCCTGGGTGCGGAGAAGGTGCCGACGGCTGAGCAGACGGGAGCGCTCGCTCGTAAAGACCATGGGCCCGAGATAGTGGCCGATCGCGTAGTTGCAGGCATCGCCCAAGACTGCCGCCGTGAGCAGCACACCCCCCATGAGGGGCAGCGAGATGGGCGAGGCATCGATGGAGCAAAGGGCGCCCACGGCGAAGAGCAAGGAGTCCCCGGGCAAAAACGGCGTGAGCACGAGGCCCGTCTCGCAGAACACGACGGCGAAGAGCAGGAGGTACAGGAAGGGGCCCAATACCCCCGCCCAGTCATTGAGGTGCTGGTCGAGATGCAAGAAGATGTCGAGCGCGTGATGGAGGAGATCCATGCCGCCTTCGCCCGCCCGTCGCCGCGCGTGGAGCGCGTCCCTCCCAAGGCCGCACAGGCCTACCGGATTGGGCGCGCGCTGACAACCTCCCGCGCGCGACCTCCTCGCACAGCGCCCGGTCCGTGTATGCTCGACAAGAGCCAAAGGCCTTCGCAGGACAGGGGAGCGGCCATGGCGGCGGGAGAGCGGGCGCTCGAGTTCATCGAAGACGGGCAGACCGTGGGCCTCGGGACCGGGCGGGCGGCGAGCGCCTTCATCGAGCGCCTGGGCGAGCGGGTCCGGGAAGGGCTGCGCGTTCGCGGGGTGCCCACCTCGGAGCGCAGCGAAGTCCTCGCACGAAACCTCGAAATCCCGGTCGTGAGCCTGGCCGAGGCCGGCACGCTCGACGTGTGCG
Source organism: Deltaproteobacteria bacterium (assembly GCA_003520425.1). Classification (GTDB taxonomy): domain Bacteria; phylum Myxococcota_A; class UBA9160; order UBA9160; family UBA9160; genus UBA9160. Next base: position 3,689 of record DOUU01000102.1, on the reverse strand, counting down.
TCGACGGCGCCGATGAGGTCGATCCGCGGCTCGACCTCATCAAAGGCTACGGCGGCGCCCTCGTGCGCGAGAAGATTGTTGCAGCAAGCTCTCGCAAGCTCGTGATCCTCGTCGGCCCGGAGAAGCTCGTGCACAAGCTTGGAGCCCGCGGGCGGCTGCCGGTGGAGGTCGTGCCCTTCGGTCTTCCCCTCGCCACACGCCGGCTGCGCGCCCTGGGCTGCGAGCCCCGGCTGCGCATGGACGGCGCAGCGGCCGCCCTGACCGACAACGGTAACCACATCCTCGACTGTGGCATCGGACCGCTGGACGATCCGGCGCGCTTCGAGAGCGAACTGAGAGCGATCCCCGGCCTCGTCGGCAGCGGGCTCTTCCTCGGCATGGCGGACGTGGTGATCGTCGAGGAGGAGGGGCGCGTGGAGGTGCGCAAGCGCGCGGAGGCCTAGCTTCCAGCGGATCCCTTTGCACGGGAGGAGAGTCGATGCCGACCGCGTCCCCCAATCCGCTCACGGTGGGTCTGTCGAAGGCCCTGCTTCCGGAGCCCTGCAGCCTCGTGATCTTCGGGGGCGCGGGCGACCTGTCGCGGCGCAAGCTTCTGCCCGGCCTCTACAACCTGATGCGCGATGGTGTGCTGCCCGCGAACTTCGCGGTGGTCGGCTTCGCGCGCACCGATCTCGACGATGAGCGCTTCCGCGCACTGGCCCGCGAGGGCATCGAGAAATACTCGCGGCGCTCTCTCGATCCCGATGCCTTCGAGCACTTTGCCCGCAACCTCTTCTTCGTGCGCGGCGGCTTTGCGGATCCGGCGGCGTATGCCGCGCTCGCCAAGCGCCTTGACGAGATCGAGCCGGGCTGCGGGGTTCCGGGCAACCGCATCTTCTACCTCTCGATCCCGCCGAGCGTGATGGGCGTGTGCGTCGATCAGCTCCAGACCGCGGGACTGGTGCGGCCGCCGGACGCGCCGCCGTTCTCGCGCATCATCGTGGAGAAGCCGATCGGCCATGACCTTGAAAGTGCACGCCAGCTCAACGCCACCGTGGCGCGCGTCTTCGACGAGAACCAAGTCTTCCGCATCGACCACTACCTGGGAAAGGAAACGGTCCAGAGCCTTCTCGTCATGCGCTTTGCGAATTCGATCTTCGAGCCACTCTGGAACCAGAAGTACGTGGATCACGTGCAAATCACCGTGGCAGAAGAAGAGGGTGTGGGCACGCGCGCCAACTACTACGAAGAGGCGGGGGCCCTGCGGGACATGGTGCAGAACCACATTCTCCAGGTGCTTTGCCTCACCGCCATGGAACCCCCGTGGTCGCTCTCGCCCGATGTGGTGCGCGACAACCGGCGCGCGGTGTTGCAGGGTCTGCGTCCGATCGCGGGCAAGGACGTCGAGCAGCACGTGGTGCGAGCGCAGTATGCGAGCGGCTTCCATCACGGGGTGGAGGTGCCTGGCTATCGCAACGAGCCGAACGTGAAGCCCGACTCGACGACCGAGACCTACGTCGCGCTCAAGTGTTTCATCGACAACTGGCGCTGGGCTGGCGTTCCTTTCTACCTGCGAACCGGCAAGCGCATGCCGAAGCGCGCCAGCGAGATCGCGGTGCAGTTCAAGGAGGTGCCGCCCATTCTCTTCAACACCGATCTGCACTCGCCCCTCGAGCCGAACGTGCTGACGGTGCGGATCCAGCCCGATGAGGGGCTCTCGCTCAAGATCGCGACCAAGCTGCCGGGCCCCAAGGTGCGCATCTACCCCGTGAAGATGGATTTTCGCTACGGCACCACCTTCGGCGAGCAGTCCCCCGAGGCGTACGAGCGATTGCTGCTCGACGTGATGGCGGGCGATGCCACGCTGTTCATGCGCCGCGACGCGGTGGAGGCCTCGTGGACCTGGGCGATGGGCATCCTCGAGGCTTGGCAGGAGCGTGGCACGCGCTGGCTGCCCCAGTATCCCGCGGGCAGCTGGGGCCCGCTCGAGGCGGAGAAGCTGATCGGCGCCGACGGGCGGAAGTGGCGTGCGCTGTGAGTGAGTCGATCACCTCTCCGAAGCCTGTGGACATCGATGCCATCGAGCGCGAGCTCGCCGAGCTTTGGAGCGAGCCGCTTGGCGGCGCGGCGGCCGGCGCCGAGGGCATGGAGCCCGCCACCCGCGCCTGCATGTCCAACCTCCTCATCTGGTGCAAAACCCAGGAGCAGGCCCGCGGGCTCCCGATCGAGATCGGCGCGATCGTGGAAAAGCACCCTTCCCGCGTGCTGCTCCTCGTGGGCGAGCCCGAGTACGAGAACGCGGGGCTCTCTGCCAGCGTCTCGGCGGTGTGTCATCCTGCGAGCGCGGGTGGCCAGATCTGCTCCGAGCATGTCACGCTCTCGGCGCCGGGCTCCTCGGTCCAGCGGCTGCCGTCGATCGCGCGCCCCCTGCTGATCGGCGACCTGCCGACCACCCTGTGGTGGGCAGCGTCGGAGCCGCCGCCCGCCGCGGGAGGTCTGTTCGACGATCTCGCCCTCATGGCGGATCACGTGATCTATGACAGCGCAGGCTGGCTCGATCCCGTGCACGGCGTGCTCTCGGTGGCAGCCTGGGAGATGGGCCTTGAGACGCGCAGGGTTGTCTCTGACCTCGCGTGGCGGCGGGGGAAGCCCTGGCGGCGCCTCATCGGCGAGACGCTCGACCCGAAGATCGCGCCGGCGGCGCTCGAGTCCATCGAAGAGGTCGAGATCGAGCACGGTCCCCACGCCCTCCCGCAGGCTTGGTTCTTGATCGGCTGGCTTGCCGGGCGTCTCGGCTGGCAGCCGACCGCCGGAAAGGTCGCCCCGGGCGTGGAAGTCACCTTCGGCTTCGAATCCGCAAGGAGCCCGCTGCGGGCGAGCGTGCGGCGGCTCGCGAGCGGGGAGGCAGAGCTCTCGCGTGTCGTCATCCGTTGGAATGGGAAGGCAGGCAAGGGTCAGGCCACCTTCGCCTGGGACGGGCAAGACCGCCTGGTCGTCCTGGCCGGCAGCAGTTCCGCTTCCGCGCGCGTCTTGTCCGCCCGCCGCGAGTCGCGCGCCAGTCTCGTCGCGCGACAGATGGGAAAGCTCTTCCACGATTCCTTGTTCCGCGACACGCTCTCGCTCTCGCGCCGCATGGCGGAGGCGCTCGTGCGATGACCAAACCGCGAGGAAAAGCAAAAGCGGCCGGGCGTCGGGATTCCGGCAAGACCACGCACCGTCAGAAGCCGACGCGCAAGGGTGAGCCGGTCGTGCGCGTGCTTGCGGATCCCGAGACCGTGGCGCGCGCGGCTGCCGGGGAGTTCGTGCGGCTCAGTCGCAAGCTGCACGCCAAGGGACATGCATTCCGCGTGGCCCTCTCGGGCGGCTCCACCCCCCGGCGGACCTATGAGCTCCTCGCACAGGCTCCGTTTCGGGACATGGTGGACTGGAAGCGCGTCCACTTTTTCTGGGGGGACGAGCGCTGCGTTCCGCCCGACCACCCGGACAGCAACTATCGCATGATCCGTGAGGCCCTCCTGGATCATGCTGACATCCCTGCCGGGAATTTTCATCGCATGAAGGCCGAACTGGCGGACCTCGAGCAGGCGGCGGGAGATTACGCCAGTGATCTTGCCCGCGTGCTCGAGCCCCAGGACGGCAATAGGCCGCGCTTGGATATGGTCTTCCTGGGTATGGGACCGGATGGGCACACCGCTTCGCTTTTTCCCGGC
>DOUU01000423.1 GCA_003520425.1 Deltaproteobacteria bacterium | reverse complement strand
CATCGACGCGCGCGAGGCGGAGCGCCTCGGGCTTGTAAACTATGCCGTGCCTGCCGCCGAGCTCGACGCGAAAGTGGACGAGCTCGCCGGCAAGATTGCAGCACTGTCGCCCGCGGTGCTGCGCCTTGGGCGCGATGCCTTCTACAGCATGAGCGACATGGAGTTCGAGCGCGCCCTCGACTATCTGCAGAGCATGCTCACGATCAACCTGGGCAGCGAGGATGCGATCGAGGGCGTACGGGCGTTTCTCGAGAAACGCGAGCCGGTCTGGAAGGGCAAATAGCCGTTGGTCGCCCGCGCCTATCCCCCCGAGCTCGCGATCCGGCCACGCGGTCCCCTCGCAGCGACGCTGCGGGTTCCGGGATCGAAGAGCATCACGAACCGGGCCGCGATCTGCGCAGCGCTCGCGCGCGGCGAGAGCGAGCTTTTGGGCGCTCTCGAGAGCGACGACACCGAGGCGATGCGCGAAGCGCTCCGGGCCCTCGGCGCTGCGATCGACGTCGACGGCACGACCTGGCGCCTCCGCGGAGTCGACGGTCGGGTGCGCGCACCGGACCCTGCGACGCTGGACGCACGGGCCTCGGGCACGACCGCGCGGTTTCTCACGGCCGCTGCGCAGCTCGCCGAGAAACCCGTCGTCGTCGACGGTTCCCCGCGCATGCGGGAGCGGCCGATCGAAGAGCTCGTTTGCACCTTGCGCGCGCTCGGCGCTTCCATCGAGATCCTTGGGGCCCACGGCTGCCCGCCGGTGCGCGTGGCAGGCGGTGGCCTGCGGGGCGGTCGGGCCACCATCGACGCGCAGCGCTCCAGCCAGTTCGTGTCGGCCGTGCTCCTCGCAGCGCCCTACGCACGCGAGGATGTGGTGATCGAGCCCATGGGAGGTGTCGTGGTCTCGCGTCCCTACGTCGACCTCACGCTGGAGGTGATGCGCGCCTTCGGAGCCCAGTGCGGCTGGGGCGCCGGAGGCCGTGAGCTCGTCGTCACGGCGGGCCGCCACTACCAGGGGACCCGCTATGAGATTGAACCCGATGCCTCANNTCTTGCCTACCCTTTCGCCGCCGCCGCGATCGCTGGCGGGCGCGTCTGTGTGGAGGGCATACCCCCCGAATCCCTCCAGTCCGACTTCCGGCTGGTGGATGTGCTGGTGAAGATGGGCTGCACCGTCGAGCGCGGGCGCCGCTCGCTCGCTGTGTGCGGTCCCCCTGGCAGGCTCCACGGTATCGACGTCGACATGAACGATCTCCCCGATGCGGTCCTCGCCCTTGCCGTCGTCGCGCTCTTCGCGCAGGGTCCGACCCGCATCCGCAACGTTCCGAACCTGCGCATCAAGGAGACCGATCGACTGGCCGCCCTCGAACGGGAGCTCGGCAAGCTCGGCGCGCGAGCCCAAACGGGGCCGGATTGGCTTCTGATCGAGCCGGGGCCCGTGCACGGAGCCGCCATCGATACCTACAGCGACCACCGCATGGCCATGGCGTTCGCCTTGGCGGGTCTTCGGGTTCCGGGGGTCGTGATTCGCGACCCCGGCTGTGTGTCGAAGACCTGGCCGGATTACTTCGAGGCGCTCGAGCGTCTGTAGGAGAGGGACCGAGAGCCTAGTCGAGCATTCCCGCGGCGCGCAGCTCCTTTGGGGTCCGCTTGTGGAGGAAGCGTCGTGGCCGCGCGTAGAGCCAGGGCTCCGGGACGGCGGGCGGATCCGGTGCCAGATTCGGGTGCCCCTCGGCGCACGCGGAGCTGCAGTACCAGATGCCATTGGCCTTGACAGCATCGAGCAGGAGCGCCCTGCGACACCGGGCGCATGATCCGCTTGCGGGACGGTGTTCAATCACGGGGGCGCAATGTACGAAGCGGGGATAGAGGGGGCAAGGCGTGGAGCGCGCGTCGAGGCGATGCAGCTCACCCGGCGCTTCGGGACGCAGGTTGTGCTCGACGGGATCTCGCTTGCCATCGAGCCGGGCGAGAGCTTCGGGCTGCTCGGCGCCAACGGAGCGGGGAAGACGACCTTCGTGCGGCTCGTGATCGGCTACCTCGCGCCGAGCAGCGGACGGGTGACGGTCGACGGGTTCTCTCCCGACACGGAGCCGCGCGCCGTGCATGCCCGGGTGGGCTACGTGGCGGAGACCTCGCGCCTCTATCCAGACCTCCGGGTCCATGGCCTCTTGCGCTTCGCGGCCCAGATTCGCGGGCTCGCGGGACCTGCCCTTGACGAAGCAGTCGAACGCGTGCTCCAGCGCTTCGATCTCACGGCGGTGTCCCGCCGTCTCGTGGGCAATCTTTCGAAGGGATACCAGCAGCGCGTCTCCCTCGCTCAGGCCTTCGTTCACGACCCGCCGCTCCTCGTGGTGGACGAGCCCACGAGCGGCCTCGATCCGCTCCAGCAGTTCGAGGTGCGCGAGTTCCTTCGCTCGTTGGCCGGCCAGCGCACCGTGATCCTTTGCACCCATGACCTGCTCGAGGCAAGGGCTCTTGCAACGCGCGTTGGGGTCCTGCGGGCAGGCAAACTCGCGGCGCTCGGCTCCGTTGATGAGGTGCTGGATGCTGCGGCACCTCTCGATCTGTTTCGTGCAGCGAAGGCCGTGCCGGCATGAGGGCGGTGTGCGCCCTCGTGCGCAAGGAGCTCGCCGTCCTGTTCGGCTCGCCCATGGCCTATCTCGTGCTCGCGTTCGTCGGTCTTGTGACCGCCCTGCTCTTCTTTGATCACCTTCGCGTCTACAACCAGATCCTCTTCGTCTACACGAGCAGCGCAAGCGGCGGCTTCGAACTTGGAACGCTTCCCGAGCGCGTGAACCTCGAGGACCAGGTCTTCTTGCCCCTCATGGAGCAGCTTGGGGTCGCGCTCATAGGGATTGTGCCCCTCGTCACCATGCGGGTCTTCGCCGAAGAGCGCGCACGAGGGACGGAGGAGATCCTGGTCACGAGCTTGCTCACGCCGTCACAGATCGTGCTCGGAAAGTTTGTGGCCACCTTCCTCTTCGTGACCCTCATGCTGACCTGCTCGCTCGTGTATCCCGCCGCGGCCGTGCTTCGCGCAGGGCTCGGCCTTCCGCACCTTGCCGCGGTGGCGATCGGACTTTTCGCGCTGAGCTTCGCGCTCGCCGCGATCGGTCTTGCCTGCTCCGCCCTGAGCTCCAACCAGATCATGGCCGCCGTCTCCGCCTACGCCGTGGCCTTCGTGATCTACGATTTTGGCTGGCTCGAGCCCTTTACGAGCGCGGGCGCGGCAAAGGTGCTCGATGCGATCTCGCTTCAGCCCCGCTTCGTGGGCTTCGCCGAGGGAATCGTCTCGCTCGCCGACCTCTTGTATTTCGCCGCGATCGTCGCGACGGCCGCCGCGGTGGCACGCCTCGGACTCGACGTCGTGCGGGTTCGATGATGCAGCGGCTCGCCCTGCCTGGCCTCATCGCCGTGGCGTTCGGTCTCGGCTCGTATTACGCGACCGGCGAGATGGGCCCCTTCGGCATCGCAAATGTCGCCCTCGGCAGCGCGGCACTCTTGCTCTCCGCGATCGCAGCGATCCGGCGCGTGCATGGCTTGGCCGAAGGGGCGGCGCGCCGCATCCTGCTTCCGCGCGTGGGATTGTGCCTCGTGGTCTTGGGGGCCGGGGTCGCCGTCGAGCGGCTCGCAGCGCACTCGGAGCTTCATCTCGACTGGACGGTGGACCGCCGTTTCGAGCTTTTCCCCGCCACAAAGAAGGCGCTTGCGACGCTGCCCGCGGAGCTCACCGCGACGCTCTATCACGACCGCGGCGACCCACGGGCCCGGCGTACCCGAATGTTGCTCGAGGAGTTCGCCCGGATGGGCCCCGTGCGGGTGCGGGTGCGCAACCTGGAAGAGGCGCAGGAGGATGTGGACCGTTTCGGAATCAGGGGCACCAATGCGGTCGTGCTCGAGCTCCGCGGCGCCTCCGAGACCGTGGACCGACCGACGGAGGGCGGCCTGCTCGAGGCCATCTTGCGACTGCGCGGAGCACCCACCCGCATTCTCTACACGGCGGTCGGCGAGGGCGAGGGGGACGCCGAGAGTGTGGAGCCGTCGGGCTACTCCGGCCTCGCGACGGCGCTCACGACGGAGGGCTATGAGCTGCGGGGGCTCGTCACCGCGACCGCGAACGAGGTGCCGCAGGACGCCGCGGGGCTCCTCGTGATCGGCGCGCGCCGCGCGCTGCGCGCCGAGGCCGCAGCGGCTGTGGAACGCTACCTCGAGCATGGCGGCCGCCTCGTTGCGCTGCTCGAGCCGGGCGTGCGCAGCGGCCTGGAGGAGACGCTTGAACACTTTGGCTTTGCGGTTCCCGACGCGCTTGTGATTGACCCGGCCGCGGGCCCGATCGAGGGTGCACCGGCGGGCGTCAATCCCGTCGTCGCCGCGTACGCGAGTCATCCCATCACTCGGGGCCTTACCAGCCGGACCCTCACGTTCTTCCTGCGGGCGCGGCCGGTCGAGGCGGTGCACAAGCCCAAGCCCGACGATCAGCTCGTGAGCCTCGCCTTTACGAGCCCGCACTCCTGGCTCGACTTCGATCC
>DOUU01000340.1 GCA_003520425.1 Deltaproteobacteria bacterium | reverse complement strand
AACAACTGTCCGTACAAGGTGCGCCGCTTCAACTACTACGACTACAGCCTCGAGACGTGGCCCGAGCCCATGAAGCTCATGCTGAACCCCGACGTCACGGTCCGGTGCCAGGGCGTGATGGAGAAGTGCACCTACTGCACCCAGCGCATCGAAGTCGCGCGGCAGCCCGCCAAGAACGAAAAGCGGCTGATCCGCGACGGAGAGGTGACGCCGGCCTGCGCCCAGGCCTGCCCGACGAAGGCCATCACCTTCGGGAACCTGAAGGACGCCGACAGCGCGGTCGCCAAGAAGGGGAGTGACCCGAAGCGTGGCTACCACGCGCTGCACGTCCTGAACACGCGCCCCGCGACCACCTACCTGGCGAAGGTGGTCCGCGGACCCGTCGAGGTCTAGACGATGACGCCGCCTCCTGCTGCCTCCGTTGCCGACATGATCCGCCCGGTGCCCGCCGTCGCAGACTCGGACGTGAACCGCGACATCCTTGCGGTGATGGACCGCCCGACGATGCCGTACTGGCTGCTCCTCGGGTTCCTGGTCGTGTTCGTGCACTCCGCGGGCGCGGTCTGGGTCTACCAGGTCTACAAGGGCCTCGGCATCGCGGGCTACGCCCACCCCATCTTCTGGGGCGTCTACATCGTGACCTTCGTGTTCTGGGTCGGTATCGCCCACGCCGGCACCCTGATCTCCGCCATCCTCTACCTGTTTCGTTCGAAGTGGCGGAACGCCATCAACCGCAGCGCCGCTGCCATGACCATCTTCGCCGTGCTCACGGCGGCGCAGTTCCTCGGCATCCACGTCGGCCGGATCTGGAAGTCGTATTTCATCCTGCCCTACCCGAACCAGCGCGGGCTTTGGGTGAACTTCAAGAGCCCGCTCGTGTGGGACACCTTCGCGATCTCCACCTACGGAACAATCTCCGCGCTCTTCCTGTTCGTAGGGCTCATCCCCGACTTTGCGATCGCGCGCGACCGGTCGACGGGCTGGCGGAAGGTCCTCTACACCGCCCTCGCCCTCGGCTGGGAGGGGAAGTCCAAGCAGTGGAAGGCCTGGAACCGGACCGTGCTCCACCTCTCAGGCCTTTGCACTCCTCTCGTCCTCTCCGTGCACAGCGTCGTGTCCTGGGACTTCGCCATGTCGATCGTGCCGACCTGGCATGCCACGATCTTCGCTCCCTACTTCGTGGCCGGAGCCATCTTCTCCGGGTTCGCCATGGTGCTCACCATGATGATTCCCGTGCGGCGCATCTATGGCCTGGAGGCCTACATCACCGACTATCACTTCGACAACATGGCGAAGTTCATCCTGCTGACCTCGCTCATCGTCGGTTATTCCTATCTCATGGAGTTCTTCATCGCGTGGTACAGCGGGAACGAGTTCGAGCAGACAGCCTGGTGGTATCGCGTGTTTGGGCCCTATTGGATCTCGACCTGGACGATGCTGATCTGCAATACCGTGATCCCCCAGGTCTTTTGGTTTAAGCGCGCACGCGTTCACGTTCCGACCGTCTTTGCGGTGTCGATCTTCGTCAACATCGGGATGTGGTTCGAGCGCTACGTCATCATCGTGATCGGCCTCTCCCACGAGTACAACCCCGCCGTCTGGGGCATCTACACGCCGCAACCCGCAGAGCTCATGATCCTGGCGGGAAGCTTCGGCTTCTTCGCCATGTTCTTCGTGATCTTCATCAAGCTCTTCCCGGTGATCGCGGTGGCGGAGATGAAGGAGCTCGCGATCCACAAGAAGAGCCACGCGCACGAGGGGGCGCACTGATGCCGCTTCTGCTCGGCGTGTTCGAGACCCCGAACAAGGTGGTGGAGGTTGTGGGCCGGCTGCGCAGCCGCGGCTACCAGGACCTCGACGTCTTCTCGCCCGCGCCCTTCCCCGAGGTCGAGGACGCCCTCATCGACAAGCCGAGCCGCGTGCGTCTTTGGACGCTGATCGGGGGCCTCGCGGGGGTCACGACGGGCTTTGCGATGACGATCTGGATGTCCTACGACTGGAAGATTGTCGTCGGCGGGAAGGCCCTCGCGTCGATCCCGCCCTACGTGATCATCGGTTTCGAGCTCACGATCCTGTTCGGCGGGCTGCTGACACTCGTCGGTCTTGCCGTGCACGCTGGGCTTCCGCACGGAAGGTTCGGAAAAAACGACGTCGGCTACAGCGCGCGCTTCTCCGCCGAGGACTTCGGTCTCACGGTCCGCTGCAAGGAGCGCGATGTCGCAGAGGTGGATGCCTTGCTGCGCGCCTTTAGCGCCAAGGAGGTGAGCCTTGTCGAGCCGTAGCCGCTCCCTCCTGCGGTGCGCGGTGGGGGGCGCCCTGCTCGCCTTCGCAACGACCGGCTGCTGGGAGCAGTGGTCGCAGTCGTGGTTCCCGCAGATGAAGTGGCAGCCGGCCGTTCAGGCGTTCGAGGACACGGGGATCCCCGACCATCCCCAGGGATTCGCGCCCCCCGAAGGCACGGTGCCCCTCGGCGGGGGAGACCCGCGCCTTCCGGAGCTGGATCCCTGGGTGCTGACGCCGAACCCTCCCGGCACGGTCGGGAGCGACGCCGAGGCGAACGCGCTCGTGAACCCGACGCCGGCGGACTTCCGGTCGCTTCAGAACGGGAAGGTGCAGTACGAGACATTCTGCGCGCCGTGTCACGGAATGACGGGGCTCGCCGACGGTCCGGTCGCGAAGGTGTTTGTCGGGGTCCTTCCGCTCGTCGGCGTGGTGAGGGGCCGCAGCGACGGTCACATCTACACCACCATCCACCAGGGTCGCCGCCGTATGCCGAGCTACGGCCGTATTCCGCCCGAGGACCGCTGGGACATCATCAACTACGTGCGGTACCTGGACCAGAAGGGAGGGAAGCCGTGAGCGCGAGTGAGGCCCAGGCACCCGTCGAGCGGGCCAATCCGCGCGGCCTCCCGCGAGGTCTTGCCACGCTGGCGGGTGCACTGGCAGCCCTCGGCGGGCTTGCCTTTGTGGTGGGGCTCGCCCGCGACGCGGCGAGCGCGTGGCGCGCCTTCCATGTGAACTATCTCTTCTTCGCGGGCCTCGCCCAGGGAGGGGCCGTTGTCTCGTGCATGCTCGTCACGGTAGGCGCAAAGTGGCCCGGACCCGTGCGCCGCATCGCCGAGGGCCTCGCGGCCTGGGTGCCCATCTCCTTCGTGCTGGGCGCCTTCGACTTTCTGGGCCGGCACTACATCTACCCATGGATCGCCGAGCCCGTCCCGTCGAAGGCCGCCTGGCTCAGCGTGCCGCGGGTGGCCGGGCTGGATCTTGCGATTCTCGGGATCCTCGCCGTGATGACGATGCTCTACCTCTATCACTCCGTGCGCCCGACGCTCCACGGCGTTGCCGCCACCGCGCAGGGCCGCGCGCGAAGCCTCTTCGAATGGTGGACCGCGGGCTGGCGCGGCGATGCGGAGGAGCTCGAGCGCTCCAATGCCAAGACGCGGCGCATCGCCCCGGGCCTCATCCTGGTCTTCGCATTTGGCTTTAGCTTCATCGCCTTCGACCAGGTCATGTCCCTCACCCCAAGCTGGTACGCGAATCTCTTCGGCGCCTACTTCACCTGGGGGGCGTTTCTCTCCGCGATCTCGGCGACGGCCCTGCTGTCGGTCCTTCACCGCAACAGTCCGGGGCTTGAGGGCGAGATCACCAAGGCGCGCATGCACGACCAAGGGAAGATGATCTTCGCCTTCTCGATCTTCTGGATGTATCTCTTCTGGGCGCAATACCTGGTGACGTGGTATGGCAACTTGCCTGAGGAGACGCAGTTCTTCTCGGCGCGCCTCGGCCCCCAGTTTCTCACCGAGCAGGGCAACTTCGCCTGGTACTGGAACTTCTCCTTCGCGCGCATGAGCGCCTCGCCCTATGGCTGGCTCTCGATGGTGGTCTGGGCGTGCTGCTGGATCGTTCCCTTCTGGGTGCTCCTCGGTGTGCAGCCGAAGAAGACCCCGGCGATCCTGGGCGGCGTCTCCCTCGTGGTCGTGCTCGGGTTCTGGCTCGAGCGAAACCTGCTGGTGTGGCCGTCCCTCGCCCCAGCGGACGGGGGATCCTGGGTCGGGGCCGTTCAGTTTGGGATCGCAGCAGGCTTCCTCGGTGCCTTCAGCCTGGTCTATCTCTCCTTCACCCGCGTCTTTCCCGGGCTGGCGGTCCCAAGCCAGCGCTGAGGCGCGCCGCCGCGGCGGGGACGCGCGCCGGGAGCTTGGCTCTTCAGGCCCCTGCTAGTCTCTCGCGGGTGAGCGCACCTTCGCCCCTCTCGGCGGCGCCCGAGACGTTTGCACTGAGGCGCGGACGCGGAGTCATCTCCCTCCACGCGACAGGCCTTCGTCACCCCGCTCAGCTCTCGGGCGAGAGCTTCACGGCGTACCCGGACATCACCCACCTTGTCGATACGGGGCGCGCCCTGCGCATGGGGACGCGCAGCTCCGTCTACCGTTTCCCCGCAACCCTCTTCGCCGATCCCCAAGGCAAGGAGCGGCTCCAGCAGGCCCTTCGCGAGCGGATCGCCCGCGAGCCCGGCGGCGCAGCGCAGCTTGCGCGCATGGCGGACCTCGACCAGCTCCGGCGCTCGCCGGGCCGGGCGCGCGCAACCCTCGTTCTCGCCGTGGCTTGCATCCTCGTGTACGGGCTCGAGCGCCGTTTCGATCCCGATCTTGCCCTTGCTGGCATCTTCAGCACGACGCTCTTTCGCGCGGGAGAGTTCTGGCGCGTACTCAGCGCCAATCTGCTGCATGCCGACGCCCATCACCTCATCGCCAACCTGCTCTTCATGTTGGGCCTGGGCGCCTTGGTCGAGGTCTCGCTCGGAACCGCGCGAACGGCCTTCGTGATGGGCGCCTCCGCCCTCGGTGCCATGGGTGCATCTCTGGCCACGGGCTACGAGCAGGCGCTCGGCGCCTCTGGGATCGTGCTTGGGCTCCTCGGAGCTGCGCTCTGGCTCGAGCTGCGCTGCACCCACCGCCTGCCCGCTACCTGGCGCGTCCCCCGGCGGCTCCTTCTTGTCGTTCTCGCCTTCGCGGCCGCAACCTCTGTCTTCTACCAGGGCGTCGCGGGTGCAGCCCACCTCGGCGGCTTCGCCTTGGGGACCATCGCAGCGGCGACCGTCGCGCCCTCGGCCCTGCGCCGCGAGGCCGCACGGCCCTGGCTCACCCTGGCCAACGCAGCCTTCGCGCTTTGCGTGCTCCTCTCGATTGCCGCCGTGGCTCGAGAGGTGAGGGGGGATGCCAATCTGCTCGCCCGCCGCGGGGTGCGGCTCTTGCGCCTTCCCGACGTGTCACCGCTTCTCCTCAACAACACGGCGTGGATGATCGCTACGAGCAAGCGGCCGACCGAGGAGCAGGTGGCGGTGGCCGTGCGCCTCGCCGAGCGAGCGGTCGAGGCCACGAACCACGAGGACCCGAATCTCCTCGACACGCTTGCGGAATCGCAGTTCGCGGCGGGCCGCGCCGAGGACGCCGTGGCGACGATCGACGAAGCCATCGCCCTGCGACCGCAGCAGCCCTACTTCGCCGAGCAGCGCCGACGCTTTACCGGCGAGCGCGCCCCGGACGACCGCCCGGCTCCTCCTCCGGAGGACGAGGAGGCTCCGCCGCCGTCCCCGCGGCATCCGCCTGCGGTAGAGCCGGAGAACCCCGGCGTTAACGTGTGATCTCGTCGCCGTCGGAGGCGACGATCACCTCGCCCGCAAACTTCGCGCCTGCCGCGTGCTCGAACTGCCACGCGAAAAGCGGGGGCGGTCGCAGCCGCACGAGAACCAGGGTGCGAACGCCCGCGCGGCTCGCGAGGAGCCCCGCGGCTTCGAGGGACGTGTGCAGCTCTCCCTCCCGCCGCAGCCGCTCTGCGTCCTCGCCGCCGGCTTCGATCGCAGCGTCGAGGGAGGGGCGGTGGAGGGCCTCGTGGACGAGCACCGCGGCGCCCCGCGAAAGGGCGACCACGGCCTCATCGCCGAAGCCCGCCCCGGAGATGGCGGCGGCGTGGCCCCCCGCTTCGACGCGGTAGGCGAGGGCGGGAAGCGGGCCACCGGGGAGCAGCGCCGCACGCACCGAGAGGCCGTCCCGCTCCTCGTGGAAGCCGTCCCCAATCTCAAGCGCCTCGAAGCGTGCGCCTTCCGGGGGGAGACCCAGACCCTTCGAGAGTGCTCCCGCCCCGCGGGCATAGGCGCGCTCAAGGGACGCCGCGAACTCCCGGGTGCCTTCCGGGCCGACAAGGCGCAGGGGCTTTTTGCGCGGCGCAAGCCAGCCCGTGAGCAAGACGTCGTCGAGGCCGAGCTCGTTCTCGGGCAGGAGGCTCGTGAGATAGACCGTGTCCGGCTGATCCACCGGAATCTCCGCAGCGCGCAGGCCCTCGGCCGCGCCACGCCCCGCGTCCACCAGCACGATCCGCGGCCCGAAGCCGACGGCGATGCACGGGCCACGGCGCTCGGGGTTCTCGTGGGCGCCTCCCGAGCCCACGACGACGAGCGAGAGGGTCCCAAAGCTTCGCGGATCGAGCGCCGCCACGGCGGCGGCGGCGCTGCGCACCCGGTGACGTGCGCAAAGCGTCACGGCACCGAAGAGCGCGACGAGGAGCATGAGACCGAGGAGCACCGCGCGCGGAATCACTCGAAGACCACCGTCTTGTTCCCATACACGAGAATGCGATCTTCGAGGTGCCAGCGGACGGCGCGCGCGAGGACCGTCTTCTCCACGTCGCGACCTTTTCGCACCAGATCGTCGATCGAATCGCGGTGGTAGGCGCGGATCACGTCTTGCTCGATGATGGGCCCCTCATCGAGGTCGGTCGTCGCGTAGTGGGCGGTAGCCCCGATGAGCTTCACGCCCCGGGCGTGGGCCTGGTGGTAGGGCCTGCCCCCGACGAAGGCGGGCAGGAAGGAGTGATGGATGTTGATGATGCGTCCCGGCAGGCGGCGAACGAAGTCGTCGGAGAGCACCTGCATGTAGCGCGCGAGGACGACGAGGTCGATCCGCAGCTCCTGCAAGAGCTCGAGCTCGCGCCTCTCCTGGGAGAGCTTGGTCTCCTTGGTTTTGGGGAAGACGCGATAGTCGATGCCGAACTGATCGGACACGGACTTGAGATCGGGGTGATTGCTCACGATCACGGGGATGCGGCACGCGAGCTCGCCCGCGCGGTGGCGCAGCAAGAGGTCGTACAGGCAGTGGTCGTAGCGGGAGACGAAGATCGCGACCCGCTTCTCGTCGGCCGCATAGCAAAGGCGCCAGCTCATCGAGAAGCGCTCGGCCACCTCACGGATTCCGGCCTCAAGGCTCACCCGGTCGCCGTGGAGCTCGGAGAGATCGAAGCGGATGCGCTGGAAGAACTGGCCCTCCGCGGCATCGATGTGCTGCGCCGAGTCGAGGATGTTGGCCCCGTGCCCATACAAGAGCTGCGCCAAGGCCGCGACGAGGCCCCGCCGGTCCGGACAGGANNCTCGGTCATGCGAGCCAGTGTACCGGCGGGGCCTCTAGACCGCGCGCGGACGGTCCGATACGGTGGGTGAGCCTGAGGGGATCTCACTCATCCCCAAGTCTCGTGCTGGACGCAGGCGGGGACCCGCAAGGGTCGCCGCGGGCGGGCCGGGCGGGGCGACCCGGAGCGGCGG
>DOUU01000400.1:3544-4619 GCA_003520425.1 Deltaproteobacteria bacterium | reverse complement strand
GTTGATGAGGTCGTGCGGCATGAGCGTCTCGATCTCTTGGAGCGACATGCGCTCCTTGATCGCACGTTCCATCCGCACGAGACCGATGCGGTATTGGTTCTCAAGCAGCTCGCCCACCACGCGTACGCGTCGGTTGCCGAGGTGGTCGATGTCGTCGACACGCTTGTCCGGGTCCGACCCGTTCTTGAGGTCCACCAGGAATTTCACCGCGGCGAGGATGTCTTCCGGCCGTAGGGTCGAAAGCTCTCCGAGGGGAATCTCCTCCCGAGCCCCTCCGCTCACGGTTGCCGTCACCCGTTCGTCCGGGTTGAAGGAGAGCTTGTGGTTCAGCTTGAGGCGCCCGACGCGCGAGAGGTCGTACCTCTCCGGATTGAAGAAAAGGTTGTGGAAGAGGTTGTTCGCCGTGTCGACTGTCGGCGGATCGCCCGGGCGCAGCCGGCGGTAGATGTCGAGAATCGCCTCGTCTTGCGTCGCGGTCTTGTCCGCCAAAAGGGTGTCGCGAAGCGCCGTCCCCGTGGAAATCGGGTCGAGGTAAAGCAGGGGGAACTCGTGGATCCCGCGGCTGCGAAGCTCCTCGACGTGAGCCTCGGTGATTTCTTCGTTGCATTCGAGAATCACCTCGCCCGTGCTCTCGTCCACGATGTCGATCGGGGCGACCCGCTTCACGGCGTCGGTGCGGATGATGTCGTCGACCCCGACCTGGATCCACTCGATGCCCTCGGAAACGATCTTGCGTACGCCCGCGCTGGTGAACTTCTTGTCCTTGCGGACCAGAATNNAGGATCCTCTTTGCGTCGATCCGAATGGTCTCCGGCTTGTAGAAGTAGGCCAGCAAATCCTCGGGCGTGTAGCCGAGCGCCTTGAGCAGCACCGTCGCATAGATCTTTCGACGCCGGTCGATCCTGGCGTACACGAGATCCTTGTGGTCAAACTCGAGATCGAGCCAGGAGCCCCGGTACGGAATGATTCGGCAGGAGTAGATCTTCTTGCCGGCGGCGCTCACGGTCGATGAGGTCGAGGTGTCGAAGAAGATGCCGGGGGAGCGGTGGAGCTGGGAGACGATCACGCGTTCCGT
>DOUU01000400.1:0-3474 GCA_003520425.1 Deltaproteobacteria bacterium | reverse complement strand
GTCATGCCGCGCTGCAGGCACTCCTGCACGTCGTACTTCGGCTCCTCGAGCACGTAGCCCACGAACTCGAGGGAGGCCGTGTCGTTGAAGTCCTTGATCGGGAAGACGGAGTTGAAGACCGCCTGAAGCCCGATGTTTTCGCGCTTCTCGGGCTCCACGTGAGTCTGGAGGAAGCGCTCGAAGGACTGCTTCTGAATCTCGATGAGATTCGGAATCTCGAGGATCGGGGGCACCTTCGAGAAGTCCTTGCGAATCCGGGGCGCATTCTCGGAGAAGAAGATTTCGGTCACGGGTGCGGGTGGCCCTCCGCGTTTGGGTGTCGGATCTACGGTGGGAGGCGCGCCCTTTCGCGCAGGGTGCGCCTCCCCGTCGGCTTCGCGAGAAGCCGCTACTTCACTTCAACTTGGCCGCCGGCGGCCTCGATCTGTGCTTTGATCTTCGCGGCCTCGTCCTTGGTCACGCCTTCCTTCACCGGCTTCGGCGCGCCCTCCACGAGGTCCTTGGCCTCCTTGAGGCCAAGACCGGTGACTGCACGCACTTCCTTAATCACCTGGATTTTCTTGTCGCCTGCGCTGACGAGGATGACGTTGAACTCCGTCTTCTCCTCCACGGGGGCGGCAGCAGCGGCGGCCGCGCCGCCGGCTGCGGCGACGGCGACCGGGGCCGCGGCCGAGACGCCCCAGCGTTCTTCCAGCAGCTTGGCGAGGTTCGCCGCCTCCATCACCGTGAGACCGGAGAGCGTGTCAGCAATTGAGTCTAGATCCGCCATGTACGTTCAACCTTTCTTGCGCCGCCGTTCTCCATGTCCCGGTCGGCTGGGTGGAAAAACCTTTGCGTCCCTTTAGGACCCGGCCTCTGCGGGCGCTGTCGCGCCTTGTCCGGCCTCTGCGAGTGCCTTGCGTCGCGCCTCGATGACGCGCGCAAGCTGGGCCCCCGGTGCCGCCAGCAGCCGTGCGAGCTGGCTGGCCGGCGCCACGAGCAGGCCCAGGATCTTCCCGCGCAGCGCCTCCAGGGACGGCAAGGTCGCGAGCGTCGCGATCTCGGCCTGACCGAGCGGGCGCCCCTCGAGCACTGCGCCGCGGAGCTTGAAGATCTCGTTCTCCTTGGCGTACTCCACCAGGATCTTCGCGAGTCCGACCGGGTCGCCGTAGGAAATCGCAACCGCGGTAGGACCCTTGAAGTGCGCCGAGATGTGAGCCACCTCCGAGCCTTCGGCGGCCCGCCGCAGGAGCGTATTCTTCGTCACGCGGTATTCGTAGGTGCCTTTGCCTTCGGCCCGCAGCTTGCGTCGCAGCGCATCCTGCCGCCGGACGTCGAGTCCCCGGTACTCTGCGACAAACACGCTGGTCGCGCGCGAAAACTTCGTCTTGAGTTCGCGAACCTGCTCTTCCTTCTGGCCGCGCGTCAGCACGTCATTCTCCCTACGCCGCCTTCCCGACCGCGACGACCGCCGGATCAATGTGGATCCCAGGGCCCATCGTGGTGGAAAGTGAGATCTTCTTTAGGTAGGTGCCCTTGCTCGAGGCTGGCTTGGCGCGCGCCACGGCCTCGAGCAACGCCATCGCGTTCGCCACAAGAGCCTCTTCGCTGAAGCTGCGCTTGCCGATCGAGACGTGGATGATGCCGTTCTTCTCGACTCGGTACTCGACCTTCCCGGCTTTGGTCTCGCGCACGGCCTGACCGACATTTGCGGTGACGGTCCCGAGCTTCGGGTTCGGCATGAGGCCTCGCGGGCCGAGCACCTTCCCGAGCCGGCCCACGACGCCCATCATGTCCGGGCTCGCGATCACGCGATCAAACTCCAACCAGTTTTCTTCGGTAATCTTCTTGGACAGGTCCTCCGCGCCCACGTAGTCCGCGCCGGCTTCGCGAGCTTCCTTTTCCTTCTCGCCCTTCGCGAAAACCAGAACGCGCAGCGACTTTCCGGTGCCGTGGGGCAGCACGATGGAGCCGCGCACCATTTGGTCGGCATGCTTGGGATCCACGCCAAGGTTCAGCGCAAGGTCCACGCTCTCGTCGAACTTGGCACCCGGAAGTGACTTAAGCAGTGCGACCGCATCCGAAAGCGGATAGAGCCGGGTGCGATCCACGGCCTCCCGCGCCGCGCGGTAGCGCTTGCTGACCCTTGCCACGCCTATCCCTCCACCACGTCAAGACCCATGGAGCGCGCCGTACCCTCGATGATGCGCATGGCCGCGCCCACCTCGTGGGCGTTTAGGTCCTTGAGCTTCATCTCGGCGATCTCACGCACCTGCCGCTTCGTGACCGAGCCCACCTTCGTGCGGTTCGGCTCGCCGGACCCCTTCTCCAGCTTCGCGGCACGCTTGAGCAACACGGCTGCAGGCGGCGTCTTCAGCTCAAACGTAAAGGTGCGATCCGCGTAGACGGTGATGATCGCCGGAATGACCAGACCCGCTTGGTCTTGCGTGCGGGCGTTGAACGCCTTGCAGAACTCCATGATGTTCACGCCGTGCTGACCGAGCGCCGGCCCGACAGGCGGCGACGGGTTCGCCGCACCGGCAGGACACTGGAGCTTGACGATCGCCGTGACCTTCTTTGCCACTTGGTTTTCCTCGGTGCCTTAGGCCTTCTCGACCTGCATAAAGTCGAGCTCCACCGGCGTGGCGCGACCAAAGACCTGCACCATCACCCTCACCTTCTCCTTTTCGGGCCGCACCTCATCCACAAATCCTGAGAAGTTCGCGAACGGACCGCTGATGACGCGTACGTTCTCGCCCTCTTCGAAGCGGATCTTCGGCTTGGGCTTGACCGCGCCCTCCTTGATCTGCTGCGTCATGCGCGCGACCTCCTCATCGGAGATCGGCGTCGGATTCGTTCCGCCTCCCACGAAGCCGGTCACTTTCGGGGTACCGCGAACGATGTGCCAGGTTTCATCGTTGAGGTCCATGTGAACGAGGATGTAGCCGGGGAAGAACTTCCGCTTGGAGGTCCGCTTCTCCCCCTTCACCACCTCGACGACGTTCTCTTCCGGGATGAGCACCTCGTCGAAGCACTCCTCCTTGCCTTCGATCTTCGCGCGCTCGAGCAGGGCCTGCTTGGCCTTCGCCTCGTAGCCCGAATATGTGTGCACGATGTACCACTTCTTCGACATCGCGAGTTCCACCGTCTACTCCCAGCTCACATGACCAGCTGAATGATCTTGGCCAGAACATAATCCTCGAGCCCGAGGACCAAGGTCAGGACGAGGACAATCACGAGCACGCCGATCGTGCCGCCCACGTACTCTTTCTGAGTGGGCCAGGTGACCTTTCGCAGCTCCGCCCGCACCTCTTCGAGGAACTCACGGGACTGCCCAATCCATTCTCCCGGGTGAAACGCCATGGACTCCCGTCGTTCGTTCCGCTCCACGGACTCACTTGGCAGGCGCGGAGGGACTCGAACCCCCAACCCCCGGATTTGGAGTCCGGTGCACTACCAGTTGTGCTACGCGCCTTCGCTACTCGATGATCTCGG
>DOUU01000169.1:1160-4114 GCA_003520425.1 Deltaproteobacteria bacterium | reverse complement strand
TCCGACTGCACCATGTTCGTTCACACCGGCCCAACACGCCGACGCGCCTCCTCACACTGCCTTCTCCAGCACTGCACGCACGGTCCAGCGCTTGTCGCGGCTCAGCGGCCGCGTCTCGGCAATGAGCACGTGGTCACCGACGCGGCATTGGTTCTGCTGATCATGGGCTTTCACCTTGGTGCGGCGACGCAGGTACTTTTTGTACTTCGCGTGCTGGACCAGCCGCTCCACCATCACCACGACGGTCTTGTCCATCTTGTCGCTGACGACCGTTCCCACCAGAGTCTGGCTCGTCGCCCGCTTGCTCACTGCGTCCCTCCAAACTTCTGCGTAAGGACCGTGGCGACCCGGGCCACATCCCGGCGCAGGCGCCGCATCTTGGCCGTATCCTCGAGCTGCCCGGTGGAATGCTTCACCCGTGCAACGAAAAGCTCGTCTCGCAGCTGCTTGGACTTGGCTCGCAGCTCCTCTTCGGAAAGCTCGCGCAGTTCTTTCGGCTTCACGCGTGTCCCTCTCGCACAACGACGCGCGTGGCCACAGGCAGCTTGTGGGCCGCGAGCCGAAGGGCCTCATGGGCCACCTTGTTGGTTACGCCTTCCATCTCATAGAGCATCCGGCCCGCCTTGACCGGCGCCACCCACTCTTCCGGATTGCCCTTGCCCTTGCCCATGCGGGTCTCGGCGGGCTTCTTGGTGATCGGTTTGTCCGGAAATACCCGAATCCAGACCTTGCCACCGCGCTTCACATGACGAGTCATCGCGATCCGTGCCGCTTCGATCTGGCGAGCCGTGAGGTACGCGTTGCCGACCGCTTGCAGGCCGAAGTCCCCAAAGGCCAGGAGATTGCCGCGCATCGCCTTGCCGCGATTGCGACCCTTTTGCTGCTTGCGGTACTTGACCTTCTTGGGCGCGAGCATGCGTTACCTCTGCGGCTCCTCGTGGATGCGCTGCGACAGGGCTCCCTTGCGCATTTCCTTGTCCGCGACATCGCCCTTGAACACCCAGCACTTCACGCCAATCACGCCGTAGGTGGTCTTCGCTTCGGCGAATCCGTAGTCGATATCTGCGCGCAGCGTATGCAGCGGCACCCGGCCCTCGCGATACCACTCCCGCCGTCCCATCTCCGCGCCCCCGAGCCGTCCGCCGCACGCGATTCGAACGCCACCGGCTCCAAACTTCATGGTGGAGGTCACGGCCTTCTTCATGGCTCGGCGAAACGCGACGCGGCGTTCGAGCTGAAGCGCCACATTCTCGGCGACCAGCTGTGCATCGAGCTCTGCCTTGCGGATTTCTTTGATGTTGATGAAGATTTCCTTCGCGGAGAATTTCGCGAGTTCCTTGCGAAGGGTCTCGACCTCGGCACCGCGCTTTCCGATCAAGATGCCCGGCCGCGCCGTGTGGATATTCACCACCAGCTTGTCACCGGTGCGATCGATGACAACCTTTGAGATGCCAGCGTGGTAGAGCTTCTTCTTGATGTAGGTCCGGATCTTGATGTCCTCGTGGAGCTGCTCGGCGTAGCGGCGCTCCGCGAACCAGTTCGATTGCCACCCGTAGAGGGTGCCGAGCCGGAAGCCGTAGGGATGGACCTTCTGTCCCACGCGTAACCTCTCTTTATTTCTCGGCCAAAATCACTTCGATATGGCTGGACCGGCGTTGAATCCACGCAGCTCGGCCCTGCGCGCGGGGCATGATGCGCCACGCGCTCGGCCCCTCCTCGACGGTGATCTTGCTCACCATGAGATTGTCGATGTCGATACCCGCCTTCTCGCGGTTGTTCTTCTCCTCAGCATTCGCAACCGCAGAACGCACGAGCTTCGCGATGGGCCTTGCCACCCGCTTGGTGGAAAGCGAGAGCAGCGCGAGCGCCTCCTCGACCTGCTTGCCACGGATCTGGTCCGCGACAAGCCTCGCCTTCTGCGCGCTCACCCGATATCCCTTCAAGTAGGCCCGCACCGCCATTTCAGACCTTCTTGACCTTTCGGTCCGATGCATGGCCGGTGAACTTGCGTGTCGGCGCAAACTCGCCAAGCCGATGCCCGACCATGTTCTCGGTCACGAACACGGGCATGAAGAGCTTTCCGTTGTGCACCTGAAAGGTCATCCCCACGAACTCCGGCGTCACCATGGAACGCCGTGACCAAGTGCGAATCACCTGCTTGGTTCCCGAGCGCAAGACCTTGTCCACTTTGCGCTGCAGACTCGGCTCGACGTACGGCCCCTTCTTGAGCGAGCGTGCCATTACTTCTTACCCCGTCGCTTCACGATGAACTTGTCCGTACTCGAGTTCCTGCGCGTCTTGTGCCCCTTGGTCGGCACGCCCCACGGAGTGCAGGGATGACGCCCCCCGGAGGTCTTCCCCTCGCCGCCCCCCATCGGGTGGTCGACGGGATTCATCGACACCCCTCGATTGTGGGGCATCCTGCCAAGCCAGCGGGAGCGCCCCGCCTTGCCGATCGCCTGGTTCTCGTGATCGAGATTGCCGACCTGACCGACGGTGGCCATGCATGTCGCGCGGACAAGGCGTTGCTCGCCCGAGGGCAGGCGCAGCGTCGCCATCCCGCCCTCGCGGGCCATGAGCTGCGCCCCGACGCCGGCAGAGCGCACGAGCTGCGCTCCCGCTCCGGGCTTGAGCTCGACCGCATGCACGACCGTTCCGAGAGGGATGTTCGCGAGCGGAAGGGCGTTGCCCGGGCGGATGTCCGCCCCCGGACCTGCGGAAACGACGTCGTTCACCTTGAGCCCGATGGGTGCCAGGATGTAGCGCTTCTCGCCGTCGACATAATGGAGAAGCGCGATGTGGGCGGAGCGGTTCGGGTCGTACTCGATCGCAGCCACCTTGGCCAAGATTCCGACCTTGTCGCGGCGGAAATCAATGCGCCGGTAGAGCCGCTTGTGGCCTCCCCCCTGGAATCGCGTGGTGATGTGGCCGTGGAAGTTCCGGCCGCCGCGCTG
>DOUU01000169.1:297-1118 GCA_003520425.1 Deltaproteobacteria bacterium | reverse complement strand
TACACTCCCTCGAAGAACTCGATCGTCTGGCCCTCTGCGAGCCGGACGATTGCCTTCTTCCATTCCGGCTTGAGCCCCATGGTCTTGCCGACCCTGCGCGACTTGCGTGGTTGCCGCATGGTGTGGACGTCCTCCACTTGGACCGAGAACATTTCCTCCACAGCCCGGCGGATCTCGTGCTTGCTCGCATGCGGGTCGACGGCAAAGGTCACAAGGTTCTGCGTCTCCCGTCCGATCGTGCTCTTCTCGGTGACAAGCGGCTTTCGGATCACGTCGTGGAGATTCACGACTTCCCTCCTTCGGCGATCGCGCCGGAGAGCCGCTCCTGCACGCGTCCAAGGGCAGCGCGCGTAAACAGCAGATGGGAGTGGCGCAGTACGTCATGGACGTTCAAGCCTTCGGCGCGAATCACAGAGACCCGGGGAAGATTCCTCGCCGAGCGTTCCACCGCCGCGTTGGGCTCAGCCAGAACGACGAGCACGCTGGCGCTCTCCAGCCCCAGCGCCTTCAGGACCTCGACCACACGCTTTGTCTTGATCGCGTCGAGTTCAAACGCGTCGACGACCCTCACCGCTCCCTCGCCCGCACGCAGGGAGAGCGCCGAGCGCAGGGCTGCGCGTCGCANNCTTCTTGGGAAGAATGTGCTCATGGGAGCGCGGGACCGGGCCAAAGACGATTCCTCCGCCCGCCCACTGGGGCGAACGGGTGGAGCCCTGCCGGGCGCGCCCCGTACCTTTCTGCCGCCACGGCTTTGCCCCGCCCCCGGAGACGGTGTGGCGGTTCTTGGTGCTGTGGGTGCCTGCCCGCCGTTTCGCCAGCTG
>DOUU01000169.1:0-174 GCA_003520425.1 Deltaproteobacteria bacterium | reverse complement strand
GTGGGTCCGCATCTCAAACTGCTCTCGTGCTTTCTTGTCGATCGTCGGGCCGCGCAGCACCGTGAACTTGTTGACGGTCGTGGGCAACGGAATCGGACCCGCCACGCGCGCTCCTGTCCGGACGGCCGTGTCGACGATCTCGCCGGCGCTCTGATCCAGCAGCTTGAAGTCGTA
>DOUU01000326.1 GCA_003520425.1 Deltaproteobacteria bacterium | reverse complement strand
CATGACCATGCTCGCCGAGTACGGGACACAGAGCCTGAGCGAGGTGCTCGCGCCCGCCATCGAGATGGCGGACGGGTTCCCGATGGATCTGGCGCTTTCCAACACCATCGAGCACTACAAGGAGCACCTCAAGCAGTGGCCGGACTCCAGGCGCGTGATGCTGCCGCACCTGGGATCCGAGCACGAGGGCCCCGCGCCCGGCGAGATGTTCCGCCAGCCCGATCTCGCGGCGACGCTGCGCAAGCTGGTCGATGCCGAGCGCGATGCGCTGCAAGCGGGCAAGGACCGCAAGGCGGCGATCTATGCGGCCTACGACCGCTTCTACAAGGGCGACATCGCCAAGGACCTGGTGCGCGCGGTACGCGCTCTCGGCGGCCTGTTCACCGAGGAGGATCTGGCGAACTGGAAGGTGAAGATCGAGGAGCCGGTCCACACCATTTATAAAGGCATCGAGGTCTACAAGCTCCAGCCCTGGGTGCAGGGCCCGGTGATGCTGCAGGCTCTCAACATTCTCGAGAACTTCGATCTGAAGTCGATGGGCTACGACAGCGCCCGTTATATCCATACGCTCTATCAGGCGATGAATCTCGCCTACGCCGACCGCGACTTCTACTACGGCGATCCGAGCTATTCCCCGGCGCCGCCGATCGTGGGGCTCCTCTGCAAGGACTACGCGCGCGCGCGCGCCAAGCTCGCGCGTCCCGACAAGAACGATCCCGACATTCGTCCCGGCGACCCGTATCCCTACCAGGGCGGCAAGAACCCGTACCTCCGGTATCTCGAAGCCTGGCACTCGAAGATGCCGGCACAGGCGCAGGTCTCGATGCAGGAGTTCGACCGTACCTTCCGCCTGGGCACGACCAGCGTCCAGGCGGCGGATGACAGGGGCTGGGCCGTGTCGGTGACGCCGAGCGGTGGCTGGACGCCCGCGGTGATCGCCGGTCACACCGGCATCGGCCTGTCGCAACGCATGCAGAGCTTCGTGCTCGATCCCCGCGATAACCCCTACAACGTGCTCGAGCCCGGCAAGCGCCCGCGCGCGACGCTCACCCCGTCGATGGCCTTGAAAGACGGCAAGCCCTATCTCGTCTTCTCGGTGCAGGGCGGCGACACGCAGGACCAGAACCTGCTGCAGTTCTTCCTCAACGTCGTCGAGTTCGGCATGTCGATCCAGGAGGCGGCTGAAGCCGCCAACATCACCAGCTACCAGATGCGCGATTCCTTCGGCCAGCACGAGTCGTTTCCCGGCCGCGTGACGCTCAACACTGCGACACCGCCCTGGGTGAGGAGCGAGCTCGAGCGCATGGGCTACAAGCCCGAGTACGAGGAGCGCACCTCAGGACCGCTCACGGCGATCTTCGTCGACCGTGCCCACGGCACGCTCTGGGGGGCCGCGAGCAACTACGGACAGGATTACGGCGTCGGCTGGTGAAGTGCGGGCTGCACGCAGGCTTCCTCGAGCCGGGTGCGGGTAAGTTCTTATGTGACCTTGTCCACAGTTCCCGCAGACTCCATCCGGCGTATGGGAGCCCGGGCCGTTATAAGGGATAAGCGGCAAAGTGCTGGCATTTTGAAGGCAAGGAATAAACATCGTGAGCGACCCGAACCACCTTAAGCCCGGGCTCCGGCCAGGTGGTGGTGGGCCCGAAAAGCCGGCGTCATCGCCCTCCGGCACCGCTTCCAAAGACAAGACCGCCACGCAAGGCTCCGGCGGACGCGTAGTGCATGACTCGCGCGGCAACGCCGTGTGGCAGTGGGTCAAGGACACGGGTCGTCATGCGATCGAGAGCACCTCGGCGCTGCTCAAGAAGCTCGAGGTTCCTGAGCTCAAGGTCGAAGACCACAAGAAAGACAACGAGCTCCGGCTCGAGGACGATGTGGATCAGGGTGGCGGATACGATCCTTACGGCACCAAGGTCGGAGCGAAAAAGCCGCCGCCGCCCAGGACTCCGTTCAAGAAACGCTAGCCCGCGCCGCTCCGGGCCGGCGCCAAACTTTCTCCCAACGTCCCCGCCGCGGCACCGAATCCACGGAGTGGGTCAGCCGCTGCTCAGTGCTTTGGCAGCAGCGCGAGCGCCCTGAGGCGCTGGGTGTCACCGGTTGGCTTGCGCATGCGCACCTCGCGCCACTCGCGTGGAGTCTGCGGCATGGCGAGTATCGCCTTGCGCGCCTCATTGACGCGGTGCTTGAGCAGGGGTTTCAAGGACTCCTGCGCGAGGCATGCCTGTCTCTCTTCCTCGGTCTCGGCGATCTCCACGTCGCAGAAGGCGTGGAAGTATTCCGTGTACCACTCCTCGTAGAGCGCGAGCGGCTCATCGAGCGCCGGGTCGTGCATCAGATGCTCGGCGAGATGCTGCGTGCAGAGATAACTCGAGCTGCAGCGCACATAGTTGCCGTGCTCGACGAGCACGGCGTTGGTGTAGTCGGCGCAGCCGTAGAAGAGTGCGAAGAGCTTCCTGCGCTTCTCTCCTGTGAGCCGCCGCTGACGCAGGTACTCGAAGAGCGCCCTGCGATGCACCAGCGTGAAGGCCGTCGTCCGCAGCGCCACCATCTGCTGCGTGAGCCGGGTGTGGGAGGACACCGCGCGCATGAGATGATCGTGGTGTGCCTCCCAGCGGGTAAATTCCACCGGACGATCGAGTATCCGCTGCGCCACGAGGATATCCGCCGGCGCCAACGACTTCGCCGTCATCTCGACGCGCGACTCGGATTCCTCCATGAGTCGCACGTGCTTGTAGGCTTGAAGGAGCACGTGTCCCCCGCCGGCACGGACCGGTGCAGCTGCTTCGGCTGCTTTTGTTTCTTCCCGGTTACACAGTCTGCCCCTTTATGCGGCGCCGCGCAATTTCGCGTCCCGCGCGAAGTGGTTCGCGGCCGCAAACACCTCGATGACACCTGGGCAGGCTCCAACCGTTGCGCAAGAGCCACGGAATCGGGAAGTCTTCGAGCGCCGTGCCACCCGGCTGCTCGCGCTCGGCCGGCCGGTCTGGTGCATGGAATATCTCGCGCGCGGTGCCGGATCGACCTTCGATTGGGGACTCGTGGACAGGAAGACGCAGACGCGCCTCCCCCGGGGACAGCGGGACGATTCGCTACGTAAACGGCCGCGAGCCCGTCGTCTGGCATCACGACGTGCTCCACGCCGACGGCACTCCCTACCGGCAGGCGGAGGTCGATCTCATCCGCGCGCTGACACGCGGGCCGTAGGTCCGCTCAGCCCACTACGAACTTGAGGGGCGTGCCGCTCACGGTCAGGCTGATCGACTCGAGCGTCACGTTCCCCGCTGCATCGACGGTGTAGCAGTTGCTCTCGCTGCCGTTGGCCAGTCCGTCGGTGGTTCCCTGCGCCGTGACGGCCGAGGTGGTCGCGTTGAGACACAAGAGCAGCGTCGAGGAATCGTTGGCCGTGACCATGTAGCTCACGGTCAGAGTGGCGTCTACCACGGTCATCGTGGCGTCGTGAAACAACGTCGCGGTGTCGAGGGTCCCGGAGTCGCCCACGTTGAGCGTCGCCGGGAACGGATTGGTGCTGGTCACGACGCCGTAGGGCGTTGCGAGGCTCGAGACCTCGCCGAGCGGCACGTAGGGATTGAGGAGGAAGTAGAACGTCGTCGTGCCACTGCCGATCGCCATGCCGTTGGCATCGACGGTGACGGTCTCGACGATGCTATAAGCGGGACCCATGCCGTCGAACGTGGTCGTGCCGGGGTTCGGAACGCTGCTGAACTGCAGCGAGTACATGCCGGAGCCTTGCTCGTTCAGCATGTACTGGTGGGAGCTCTGCAGGTAACTCGCCATGGCCGTCTCCCCGGGAGCCGAGGAAAGGTCCATGGGAGGAGGCGGCATCATGGAGGAGCCGTAACCGCCGCCCCCGCCGCAGCTCGCAAGCAATGCGGTCGACAACAGTACGGCCGTGATCGATGAACGCCTCATCGCGCACCCCCTGTCAGGAAAGAACTGCGCACCGCGCCGGCCTGACTGCCACAAAGCATGCGCGCGGCTGCGCGTGCCGGGTAAATAGTTTGACTTAAGGGGTCCGGGATTTCTGTCGCTGCAGCACAAAGACATTCCAGTCGGTGGTCGGCGGCTTCGCCGGCACCTGAAAGAACAGATCGCTGACCCAACCGCGGTGATAAGTCGCGTGATTCACGATGTGCAGGAGAATCTCGCCGCGGGTCATCGCGCCCTGCTCTCCCGAGACCATCCGGAAACCGACCACCTCGCGCAGGCTCGCGGCTGACTGCGCCTCGCTCCACGCGAGCAGCCAGCCGTTCGCGCGGCGCTGCGCGGCGGTGAGTGCCTCGAGCTCGGGGTGCGGCACGACATTGCGCGCCGTGAACCCATGCACGCGCCCCTCGAGATGCGCCTGCCAGATGAGATCGACGACGTAACCGTGGTTGAGCGTGCCGATGATGCTCTTGAAGAGCGTCGGACGCTCGCGCGCGGCCTCCCCGGGAGGAAGCGCCGCAACCGCATCCAGCGTGAGATCGTCGGCCCAGCTCTTGTAGCGGGCGAGTGCCTGCGCGCCTTCCCGATCGAGCATGCCTCCAAGTCTAAACCCGGGCCGCTGAGTTTCCGCGATGGATTGACGAACATGGAGCTGAGGTCCAATGTCGATTGCGACATGAAGCCGATTCCGAACGCAGCGCAGGGCCGCTATGTGCATCGCGTCCAGCCCGCACATCTCGCCAACCGGTTCAAGGACAGCATTCTGCCGCCGGTGTTCTCGACGCCTTACCTGATTCTCGTCATGGAAAACGCGGCACTGAATGCCGTAAAGCGCTACCTCGAGGCGGGCGAGAGCGCCGTCGGCACGCGCGTCGACGTGCGCCATCTCGTGGCGACGCCGGTCGGACGCGAGGTGGTGGGCCACGCGGAGGTCATGCGCACCGACGGCCGCAGGATCTCCTTCCGCGTGTGGGCGATGGACCGCGAGGAGACGATCGGTATCGGGATTCATGAGCGCACGGTCGTCGAGCGCGCGCGCATCGTCCAGCAGATGGCGGCGAAATACGGGCCGGGTTCCGCGCAAGATTGATCCGGCGCTCGCCCCACTTATCCCGGCTGCACGCTGATTCTCATCGCGTGAAAGTCGAGCGTGACGACGCTGTGCGCGAACAGTGCGTTACCCACCGTCGCCTCGAAGAGGCCGTCGGGCTCGTGCAGCGGATTGCTGCCTGTGCCCGGGAAATAGGCGATCGCCGGGCGCGGTAACAGGATGTACGCTCCGAAGGCGATCGTTTCCGCGCTGGCCTCGTTCATGTTGACGCCGCCGTCGGTGTAGGGGAAGTACCTCGGCCGGCCGCGGCCCGCGGCACGCTGCAGGCCGAGTTGTCCGATGGCCTGGGTGTAGACCAGGAGCGTGCCGGTGTAGCAGGTGTCGATCTGCGCGCTCACCGGTTTGCCGTTGACGCTGAATCCGCGGCCCACCACGATCGGCGGCCCCTGCTTGCCGAACGTGATCAGCTTCAGCTCGCTCCCCGACTCCGCGGCGCTCGCCTGCTGCGGCTCGAGCATCTGCACCGTGAGATGGGGATAATCGATCTGCAGAACTTTGTCCTTGAACAAGGTATAAGCCAGGGCGCCTTCGACCCCGACAGGGAGCTCACCGGTCTGCTCGCGCTCGAGCGCGAGGAACCTGCCCGACAGCGCCCGTCCCTGCAGAGACACGGTCTGCGTACCGAGGCGGAAGAGGCCCGGAAGCGCTTTGCCGTCCTGCTCGATCGGCTCGAGCTTGAGC
>DOUU01000016.1 GCA_003520425.1 Deltaproteobacteria bacterium | reverse complement strand
CAACGCCGAGTTCGGGCTCGGCTTGCGGGTCGCGCTCGAAAAGCAAACCGAAGAGGCGCGGCGCCTGCTCGTCGCCCTCGCACAGCCGGTGGGAGAAACGCTCGCCCAGCAGATCCTCGCAGAACGCGGGCAAGGAGAAGCTGCCATCGCAGCGCAGCGGGCGCGCGTGCGNNGCGACGGCTGGGCCTACGACATCGACTCGGCGGGCCTCGACCACGTGCTTGCGTCGGGACGCGACGTGAACGTTCTCGTGCTCGACACCCAGGTCTACTCGAATACCGGCGGCCAGGCCTCCAAGGCAACGCCGCGGGCTGCAGTGGCGAAGTTTGCGGCCAGCGGCAAGTCGGTGGGGCGAAAGGACCTGGGACTCCTCGCCAGCGGCTACGGCCACGTGTACGTCGCACAGGTCGCCCTTGGCGCGAACGACGCACATGCGCTGAAGGCACTGCTTGAGGCAGACGCCTGGGCGGGGCCGTCCCTTGTGATCGCCTACAGCACCTGCATCGCCCACGGAATCGATATGTCGCAGTCCATGGCCCATCAGCGGGACGCGGTGCGAAGCGGATTCTGGCCGCTCTGGCGCTACCACCCCGGCACCGATCCCCACCAGCGCCCGTTCCAGCTCGATTCGCGGGAGGCGTCGATCCCGCTGCGTGATTTCTTCGCGAGCGAAGCCCGGTTTGCCATGCTCGAGCGCAGCGATCCCGCCCGCGCGGCGCGGCTCGCGGCGCTCGCCCAGGCCGACGTCAACGAACGCTGGCGCCACTACAGCGCACTCGCCGGGATCGAGCGCAGTGTACCGTCGGCCGAGCCGCTGCCCGCGGGCAGCGAGCCCGAGCCGGCGCGAGATCCCCTGCCGGAGGACTAGGGCGTGCCCGACCTTGGTTCGCGCTACCTCGGATTTGCGCTGCGAACTCCGCTCGTCGCGTCCTCCTCGCCGCTCACGGGGACGCTCGATGGCTTGCGCCAGCTCGAGGACGCCGGCGCCTCCGCCGTCGTCCTGCCGTCCCTGTTCGAGGAAGAGCTCGTGCACGATGCGCTCGTGCTCCACGGCGCGCTCGAGGAGGGCAGCGAGAGCTTCGCCGAGGCCCGGACCTACCTGCCGGAGCCCGGGCACTACGAGAGCGCGCTGGACAAGCTGCTTGAGCTCGTGGCGGCGGCAAAGGACGCCCTTGCGATCCCCGTGATCGCGAGTCTCAACGGCACCACGCGGGGCGGCTGGACGTCGATCGCCCGGGCGATCGAGACCGCGGGTGCCGATGCACTGGAGCTCAACCTCTATCGCGTCGCGGCCGACCCCTCGCGAAACGCCGCAGAGCTCGAGCAGCGCTCCCTCGAGCTGATCGCTGCCGTGCGGGCCGAGGTCACCATCCCCCTCAGCGTCAAGCTTTCGCCTTTTTTCACCGCCCTGGCCGATTTCGCGGCCTGCGCGGTGAAGGTCGGTGCCGATGGGCTCGTGCTGTTCAATCGCTTCTATCAGCCCGATTTTGACCTCGAGACGCTCGAGATCGTGCCGACGCTCACGCTGAGCACGCCCGAAGAGCTGCGGCTTCCCCTGCGCTGGATCGCACTTCTTCACGGCCGCGTGAAGGCGTCCCTCGCCGCGAGCTCTGGCATCCATAGCGCGCAAGGCGCACTCAAGGTGCTGCTGGCCGGCGCAGACGCGGCGATGATGGCGTCTGCGCTGCTCAGGCGCGGACCCGGGGTGTTTCGGGAAATAGAGCAGGCAATGATGCGCTGGCTGGAAGAGCACGAGTACCAGTCGGTCACACAGCTCAAAGGCAGCGCGAGCCAGCGCGCCTCGCCCAACCCCGAGGCCTTTGAGCGCGCGCAGTACCTACGGACGCTGCGCTCCTACACGAAGGGCTAGGGCCGGCTCGCGACGATTCGATGCCGCGGGGTGCTCCTGAGGGGCAATGCTTCTAGGCGGGGGCGCGCTGGGTGAGCTGCTGAAGCTCATCTCGCTTCACGATCTCAATCTGTCGGCCGGACTGGCGGATCCAGCCCGCCTGCTCGAACTGACGGAGCGCGTCGTTCACGGTCTGCCGCACCGATCCCACGAGCGTCGCGAGTTCTCCCTGCGTCAAGGGAAGGTCGATCACGATGCCCTCGCCCTGGGGGCGGCCGAAATCCTCGGCGAGCTCGAGCAGAATGCGCGCCACACGGCTCCGCACATCGCGAAACACGAGCGCTTCAACGCGGCTCTCGATGCGGCGCATCCGTTCGCCCATTTGTTTCGTCACGGCGATCACCATCGCCGGGCGCATCTCGAGCAGCCGCATCAAGACGGCGCGAGGAAACTTGCGCACGGTGGAACGAATCACGGACTCGGCGAAGCTCTCGCGCGACGTCACGCCAAAGAGCGCGAGTTCGCCGAAGACCTCCCCCGGCGAGACATATCCGAAGGTCACCTCGGCCCCGGTCTCCGAGAGCCGGTAGATCCGCACGAGGCCCTGCTCGACGAGGTAGACGGAGCTCGGGTGGGAGGTCGGTGCGAAGATCATCTCCCCGGGCGCGTAGCAGCGGCTGGTCGATTCCCGCTTCAAGAGCTCGCTTTCGTCGGGCGAAAGCGAGTCGAGCCAATCGACATTCCGCAGATGCCAGTAGTCGTCCATCAGGCGGGCCTCAGCCAAAGATCTTCCTCCTAAGAGTAGAGCCGGGCGCTCGATTCGGCAGCAGCGGTTGACAGCGCGTGGACCAAAGCAGTAGGAGGTAGCCCCATGGCTTCCCTGTCCGCGGACCTCAAGGGGCGCTTCCGCCGAGACGGCTTCGTGGTCGTACCAGACCTGCTGGAGGGCGCCCTGCTCGACCGCGTGACCCCGGCGATCGATGCCGCGGTGGCCCGGCGGACCCGGACGCTCCGGCCGCGCAGCGCGCGCAGCCGCTACGAGCAGTCCTTTCTGCAGTGCGTCAATCTCTGGGAGGATACGCCCGAGATCCGGCCCCTCACCTTCCATCCGGACGTTGCCGAGACCGCAGCCTTCCTGCTCGGCGTGCCGGCGGTTCGGCTTTGGCACGACCAGGCGCTCTACAAGGAGGCGGGGGGGCGTGAGACTGACGCCCATCAGGATCAGCCCTACTGGCCCATGAACGAAACAGACACGGTGACGGCATGGGTGCCCCTCGTCGACGTAGACGAGGAGCTGGGCTGCATGGGCTACGTGCCGGGATCACACCAGGTGGGCCTGCGCAAGTTCGTGAACATCTTCCTCGGTGAGCCTTACGACATCCTGAACGACCCAGCCCTTCAGGGGATGCAGCCGGTCTTCGTGCCCACGCGCCGTGGGAGCGTGGCCTTTCATCACGGTCTCACCGTACACCTTGCGAAGGCGAACCGTTCAGATCGCATCCGTCGCGTGCACACGATGATCTTTTTCCGGGACGGCTCGACGCGCGCCCACGCCGGCCCTCACCCCTCGGTGGACCGCGGACAGATCCCCGTCGGCGCGCCGATCGCGAGCGATGCGACGCCGATCGCCTGGCCGCGCTCCCAAGGCGCATTCCCGCCCCGGCCCGCCCGTCCCGTCGACCCCCATTACGTCGGACGCCACGTCTGGCCCGAGCCCGAAAGCGGGTAAAATCGCCCAGAACCAAGGGAGGCCCTATGCTGACTCGTCCGCTCGTGCTCGCTCTTGCCGTCTCCGTCGTCTCAGTTTCGGCCTGCTCCTTCTCGGATAGCTCTGAGAGCATCTCAAAGTCGGTATCGAGCCCCTTCAAGAGCTCGAGCGACTCTTCGGGGGATAGTCAAGCGGCGTACCAGGAGGACGTGCGCGACTACACGGCCGCGTACGTCCGGTCCGGCGGCCAGTTCGATGCCTTCGAGCGCAAGATCGGAAGCGTCGCGGCACAGCACGGCATCACGGACTGGGAGCTGAATCAGGGTACCTACGTCGCGATCGGCCAGGGGCTTCGCAAGGGCGGTCTCAAACCGATCGAACTCGCGGCGTGGAAGTCGAACCTGGCGCGCGACGACCTCTCGCGCGCCGAGCTGATCCAGAAGGGCTACGACGGCACGCCCTAGCGAAGGGGCCGAGACCATGGGGCCCTCTCAGCGCTGCGCGATTGCCATGGCCTTCGCGCTCGGGGCCGCCGCGCAGGCGGTCGGCGAGGAGAGGCCCCCCCGGACCTTCGAATATCTCTATGTCGATGCCAACGAGGGCGGCTCGAGCGGGGGCCACGTGGCCATCCGCTTCGGGGACGAGGTCTACCACTACCAGCACGAGGAGCCGGGCGTACTGCGGCTCCACCGAGACGGCGACCAGGCCTTCCTGCACCTCTACAGCGCCCTCCAGAACCGCAACATCCGCGCAGTTCGCGTCGCGGTCTCGGACGAGACCTACAGGATCCTGCGCGACGGCTTCGAGGAACGGCGGCAGATCGAAGAGGCCCATTTCGACCGGTTGGCAAGCGCGGCCGAGGATGCGGCGCTCTTCGAGCAGCTCCTGGCTGAGCGGCAGGCGCGGTGGCCCGGCGCCAAAAGCGAGGGATTGCAGGGGCTCGCGCTCCCCGCCGTCGGATTCTTCCTTCCCGACGGCGGCGACCCGATCGCAGCGGGACCCGGCTGGCCGGGACTCCATGCACTCCGGACGCGGATCGCACGGGAGCGCGGCCCGGAGTTTTTGCCCGCGCGCAAGGGGGAGCTTGCAAGATCGCTCGCCGCCCTGGAACCCGAGAGCGCCGAGCGGCCTCCTGTGCCCGTCTCGGAAGAGAGGCTTCCGGCCGCGTCCTACGGATTCGCCCGTCGCTATCGCGACGGGCTTGTCGCCCTGCAGGCGCTCGAAGTGCTGGAGCGCGCGCTCCCCCTGCGAGCGGCGAGCTTGCGCACGGGCGAAGGCCCGGATTGGGAGCTTTCCCAAGCGGAGCGGGAGCGGCTGGGGGAGCTCGCGGGGGAGCTCGAGCGGCGCCTTGGCGAGCTCGTGGCGTCGAGCCGACCCGACTTCGGGGTTCCCTTGCTCGTGGGAATGGCGCGGCTTTTCGCCCTCCACGCGTCGGCTTCGAGCGGGCACCTCTTCGTGCTGGATGCCTTCAGCGACGAGGACCCCCTTCTCCCCCGCGCCGCCCTCGTACGCAACGCGGCGCTCCTTCCTCTTCTCAACTCGGAGAATCGCGCTGCCTTCCTCGCCGCACGCGCGGCGCTCTTCGAGAGCGCGGGGGGCCTCGAGGAGGCGCGCCTTGCCGACCTCGAATCCACCGGCAACCGCTGGCTCGAGCTCGAGGAGGGAGCCCGGGGAGAGCGCGACGTCCGCCTCCACCCGGGGCGGCTCGTTCCCGCTCGGCCTGCGCGCCGGACCGACCTTCCGCAGATTGCCGCCGCGGATCTCGTTTTGCGCGATGCCCTCGGCCGCGTCGTACGCGAGAAGACCGCCCTCGAGCATGCGCTCCTCGAGGCCTTCCGCTACGATCTCATCACACGAAATTGCGTCACAGAGATCTTTCGCACCATCGATCGCAGCCTGGCGGAGACGCAGGACGACGGGCGCAGTGCGGATCGCGCGTTGGGCGGTCACGTGGGGGTGGGATTCAACCTGAACTTCATCCCCTTTGTTTCGGCCTCGAGCGTGGAGGGTCGCTGGCACGTGCTTGAACGCCAGGAGCTCCCCTCTCGTCGACGCGCCCTGCTGCATGCGCTCTACCAGCGCGAGGAGGCGATCGGGGTCTACCTGCGCGAGGCGAATACGCTCACCTCGACCTTGTACCATCACGCGAACGACGACTCGTTCTTTCTCTTTTTCACCGATGATGCCGCGGCCCTGCGCCCGCTCTACGGTGCCATCAACCTGGCCTCCGGCGTGGCGGCGGCCTCGGTGGGACTCCTACTCTCCCCCTTTGACGGCGGGAAGGTGCTCTCGGCCGGGGCGCGCGGCGCACTGTTCAGCCTCCCCGAGCTTGCCTTCTTCAACATCCGCAAGGGAACCTTCGAGTTCGCAGCGGAGGACCATTCCTCGCACGGAGGCGAGACGAAGGAGATGTCTGCATGGTGAGAAGCGACGACGCAGTCGCGGCCGTACGCGCATGGATCGAAGAGGCTTCGCGCATCGTCGTGCTGACGGGTGCAGGCATCTCCACCGACTCCGGGATCCCGGATTTCCGCGGCCCCAAGGGACTTTGGACCAAGAATCCGGCGGCGGAGAAGATGGCCACGCTCGAGCACTATTTGGCCGATCCCGAGCTGCGAAAGCGCGCCTGGCGCTCCCGGCTTGAGACCCTGGGAGGCGCGCTCGAGCCGAATCCCGGCCACTACGCGATCGTCGCGCTCGAGCGGCGTGGAAAGCTCGATACCTTGATCACCCAGAACGTCGACGGCTTGCATCAGCGCGCGGGAAGCGCGCCCGAACGTGTGATCGAGATCCACGGAACGATGCACGAAGTGGTCTGCATGGAGTGCGGAGAGCGGGCACCCATGGAGCGGGCGCTCGCGCGCGTGCGGGCGGGCGAAGAGGATCCGCCGTGCCGCAGCTGCGGAGGCATTCTCAAGTCCGCGACGATCTCCTTCGGCCAGAACCTCGTGCCCGAGGATCTGCGGCGCGCGGAGGAGGCGGCGCTTCGCGCCGATCTTCTTCTGGCCGTGGGATCGACCCTCGCGGTCTACCCCGCTGCCGGGGTGGTGCCGGCGGCAAAGCGGGCCGGTGCTCGCATCGTCATCGTGAATGCCGAGCCGACGCAGATGGACGATCTCGCCGACGCCGTGCTCCGCGGCTCCATCAGCGCCATCCTTCCCGATCTCGTGGGTCCCGCGAGCAACCCAGGGACTCCGGCGGGAGAGCCGCACGTCCGGGGGGCCAGCAGCCCCCGAACCTAGACGCGGCGGGAAGCTCCGGAAGGCCGGTCGGCCGCGAGCTCGGCCATTTCACGGAACAGCGTGGTCATGTCGGCGCTTGGTGCCGCAGGGTTCCAATGCCGGTAGAGCGTGTGCACGTTGACGGCAATCCGCTCTGCGTCGAGCCAGCCTGCAAAGTCGCCGAGCGCGATGTCCCGGGCGGCGTCGCGGGCGCTCATGCCCGCGTCGAAGCGCTTGCGGGCCTCGGCGCACACATGTTCGAGGTAGCGCTTCACTGCGGCGACACCGCGCTTGTCGGTGATCGGACCGTGTCCCGGGACGACGGTCTCGACGTCCATCGCCAGAATCCGGGTGCAGGCGTCGATCCAGCGCTCGACCGGGCCGGCCCAGATGATGGGCGTTCCATCAATGAAGAGAATATCGCCCGTGAAGACGGTCCGAGCGTCGGGTACGTGGACGATCACGTCCCCCGCGGTATGCGCCGGGCCCACCTCGAGGAGCTCGACGCGCTTGGACCCGACCCGCAAGGTGAGCGCGCCGGAAAATGTCCGGGAGGGGAGTGCGGGCTCAATGCCGGAGAAGTCGAAGGCTCCGAAGCAGTGCAGGAAGTAGCGGCCCACAGCTCCCATGCCAGGAGCGGAGCGCAGGAGCGACGCAAACTGTGCAGGCTGGATGTCGTGGGCCATCTCGTCCGCCGATGCCTTCGACGCGATGATCTCCGCATCCGACACGAGGCGATTGCCGTAGCAGTGATCTCCGTTCGCGTGGGTGTTCACCACGCTGCCGATGCGCGCCCGGGGTACCGCACCGCGCATGGCGGCGAGCATCTCCGCCGTGAGCTTGAAATCAAAGAGCGTGTCGACGAGCAGCGCCTCCCCTCCGTCGGTCACGAGGCCCGCATTGCTAAAGCCCCAGCTCCCGTCGGGCAAGAGCCATGCAAAGCAGCCATTTCCCAGATCGTGAAGCCCCCGCGTGTAGGGCCGGGTGCCTAGGGTTGAGGACATCGAATGCCTCCGCGGGCGGCGAGTGGCCGAATCCGAGCCCCCCTGCCGGGGCGCGTCCAATCGGGGCCATGCTGCCCCATCGCAGGCTCCTCCCGCTAGCGCGGCAGCGCTGTGCGGACGTCCGCTTCGAGCGCTGCGAGGATCTCGCCCAGCGCCGCGTTCCACCCCGCGGCGAGCGCGGATGGCGTGCCCGCTGCGAGCGGCTGCGAAACGCTGTAATCCTTGGCGAAGAGCACCTTCGGCTCTCTGCCTTGAACGTCCACCAACGCAAAGCGCAGCCCCATCACCGCCGCGGGCTGGCCGGGCTTGCGGTAGTCGCCGTACAGCTCCGCGATGGCCCCTTCGAGCGCATACGTCCGCGGGGTGAGGCTCGTCGGATCCACGACGTCGCTGAAGATGCCGGACGCCCGCAGCCACTTTCCCGTCTCGTTGGCGACCATCGCCGAGGGCGCGGTCCAGAAGACGTTGTAGAAGTCGCTCTCGAAGGTCTGCTCGCCCGTGCGGTAGACGAAGCTCGTTCCCGCCAACAGCGGGGAGGCGCGGAAGCGCGTCACCCCGAGCACACGCCCCCTCGCCGGCGGGTCCGCGGACTGCGGAGGGATGACCTCGAGCACGAACTGCTGGCGCTCGGGGTATTCGCGCCTGAGCACGCTGCATCCCGCTGCGGCGAATGCAAGAGCGAGCACAAGGGCGACGAGCGCCCTCTTTACGGACGGGGTCATCGCCGTTCAGGAGCCCTCTTCGGCGGGGCGTCGCCGAAGAGGACGAGCGAGGGATAGGTGCGCGCGCTGTTCGTGACCTCCCGGAGGTCGTCCGACGATGCCCGTAGGTTGTCGAGAATCGCGACCAGGTCGCCCTGTCCGCTGGCAAGGAGCAGGTCGGCGCGGCGGAGCGTCGCGTCGAGCTGATCGAGCAGCGTCCCGAGCTTCTGCTCCGTCGGCTTCACGTCGACGCTCTGGACGAGCTTGTCGAGGTCGCGATTCGTGGATCGCGCTTCGGCCAGCAGACCCGTCGCTTGCTGGCTCAAGGCCCCGAGCTTCGCATCCTCCACCGCCTTGGTCACCGCCACCAGCGCACCGTCGAGGTGCGAGACCACGCTTTCGATATCCAGGGCAGAAATGCGGTCGAAAACCTCCTCCGCGCCGCGACCCAGGCGTGAGATCGCGCTCTGCGCGGAGGGCACGTAGATGTATGCGGGCTTCCAAGCGATCTTCATCGGGGGATTTTTCTGCGGGTCGAGGTAGTCCGCCTCGAGGTAC
This sequence comes from Deltaproteobacteria bacterium, assembly GCA_003520425.1. Taxonomy (GTDB): domain Bacteria; phylum Myxococcota_A; class UBA9160; order UBA9160; family UBA9160; genus UBA9160. Next base: position 2,772 of record DOUU01000016.1, on the reverse strand, counting down.
GACGTCCCGGTGAGGCCCTGGGCCGCCACCCGTACCCGCAGGCCCTGCTCGACCAAACGCTTGATCTCCTTCTCGTAGTCCCCAGAGCCGTTGCGCTCCGCCCACGCCCGGTCGATCCGCATCCGCATCACGACGAGGCGGCCGAGCCGCCGCACCTCCTCGCTGTCCCCGCGCATCGTGTACAGACCCTCGGCGAAGCCGATCTGCTCCACCCGTCCGATCTTCACGCCCCGGTACTTGAGCGGCGCCCCCACGTCGAGGCCCTGTACGGACTCGTCGATGTAGGTCTCGAGCATCGGGCCGGGGCGGGAGAAGACATCCGATCCGAAGACGAGCAGTGTCGCCACGGCGAGCAAGAACCCGCAGATCACGAACAGACCGAGTCGGTAGTAGCGGCGCTCGTCACTCATGCCATCGCCTCCTGCACGCCCTCAGGCCAGGCCTCCCGGTGGAAGAACGCGTGAACCAAGGGGTCCGCGCTGTGATCCCGCAGCTCCTCGGGTCGGCCGGTGGCGGCGACGCGCTGGGTCCGGCTGTCGAGCATGAGAACGCGCTGGGCGATGGCGTAGATGCTCGGCAGCTCGTGGGTCACCACCACGAAAGTGATTCCGAGCGAGGCGGCAAGGCTCTTGATGAGCGCATCGAGACTGGCGGAGGTGATGGGATCGAGTCCAGCGGAGGGCTCATCCAGGAACAGGATCTCGGGGTCGAGCGCCATGGCCCGGGCGATGGCCGCACGCTTGTTCATCCCGCCGGAGATGTCCGCGGGCAGCGCATATTCGAAGCCTTGGAGCCCGACGAGCTTGAGCTTCATGCGCGCGACGAGCTGCCGGGCTTCGGCAGGAAGATCCGTAAACTCCTCGAGCGGAAGGCACACGTTCTCGAGCAGCGTCATCGAGCCGAAGAGCGCCCCGCTCTGGTAGGTCACTCCAAATCGGCGCAGCACGCGTCTGCGCAGCTCGCCCTCGGCGGTCGCGATATCGTCGCCCGACACGAGGATACGACCCTGCGCCGGTTTGTAGAGGCCGATCATGTGCTTGAGAAGGGTGCTCTTGCCGGCACCCGAGCCGCCCAGGATGGCGAAGATCTCCCCGCGGTAGACCTCGAAGCTGATCCGATCGAGGATCAAGCGGTCCCCGTAGCGCACGGTGAGATCCTCGACACGAATGATTGCCTCTTGCTCTGCCATCGCTCCAGAGCCTACACGAATCAAAGACCCAGTACGTAAAACACCACTGAGAAGACCCCGCTTGCGAATGCGATCAGCACGATGCCGCTCACCACGGCGCTGGTCGCCGAGGCGCCCACGGCGCTTGCGCCCTTTCCGGTCTGGAGGCCGCGCAGGCAGCCCACGGCGGCCACGAGGATCCCATAGGTGAATGCCTTGACGAGCCCTCCCAGGATGTCGCGCAGGGTGACCGCATAGATCAGCCGGTTCCAGAACGCGACGGGCGGATAGCCGAGCGAAGTCATGACGACAAGCGCGCCCACGACGCCGGCGAGATCGAAGAAGAGCGAGAGGAGCGGGGTCACGGCTACGGCGGCAACCACTCGCGTCACCACCAGGAAGGAGACGGGCGCCAGTCCCATCGTCGTCAGGGCATCGACCTCTTCGTTGACTTTCATGGTACCGATTTCCGCCGCGAAGGCAGAGCCGGTCCGGCCGGCCAAGATGATCGCCGTCATGAGCGCACCGAGCTCGCGCGCAAGACTGATGCCCACCGCATCCGCGACGAAGATCTCCGCGGCGAAGCGCTTGAGCTGCACCGCGGACTGGAAAGCCAGGATGAGACCCATGAGAAAGCCGACGAGCAAGACCAGGGGAAGGGCCTCAGCGCCGGCGCGCTCGGCCACCAGCAAGAGGTCCGCGCGCCGCACCCGCCGCGGGTGCCGCACGGCCCAGACCAGCGCGGCCGTGAGCTCGCCCACGAAGGCCACGAGCTGACGGGTGCTCGCGCCGAGCTCGATGGCGGCCTGTCCCGTCCGGGCCACGAACCCGAGTGGCTGCCCGCGGCGGGCAGTCCCCGCAAGACGGGCATCCGGATCATAGAGATGGAGGAGCTGCTCCAGGTCACTGCGCAAGCCCTCGAGCTCAAACTCCCGCCCATGCTGGCGCTGGTGCGCACGCAGCCCGAGAAGGAGCCCCAGCCCCGCGCCGTCGCAGTATGCGATCTGTGTCGCATCGAGCACGAGGCGGCGAGGCGCGTCTTGGTCGACCCGGGCGATCGCATCGCGCCAGATTCGGCCCGTGGTCTGGACGTCGAGACGACCGAAGAGGCGCAGGCGGAGCGCCCCCTGCGGGCCGGGCTCGAAGACGAGCGAGGGCTCCGCCGGCGCGCCGACAGACGCTTGCGAGGGGCTGGAAGTCACCGCGAACTCCTCCGCGCCGGGCAGCCCGCAGGGGAGGTAGGGGAGGCGTCAGGCCACCGCAAGGCGGGTTGCGCGCGCCAAGGCGGACACCGCAAGAGAAGCATGGGTGGCCTAGGGCGAGTCGGGACCAAGGGCGCCTCCTTCGAAGGAGCCGCGAGCGATGCGGCCCCCTACTCCCGCTCCGCGACGCGGCCCTGCCGAATGAAGCGGGGCTCAAAGATCAGGACCAGCGCTGGGATCAGCGTGAGGGTCGCGAGAGCGCTGGTCGCCATCATGATCGCGACATACGCCCCGAGCTGTCGCCAGAGGGCGAAGTTCGATGCCATGAGCGTTGCGTAACCCGCGGCGATGGCCGAGGCCACGAAGAATATGGCTCCCCCCGAAGTCTGGAGCGCGCCCGCC
>DOUU01000512.1:26407-39033 GCA_003520425.1 Deltaproteobacteria bacterium | reverse complement strand
GGCACCAACGAAATCCAGCGCAACGTCATCGCAGAGCGCCTCCTCGGCCTGCCGCGAAGCTGACGATGCGATTCGGCTTCAGCGAAGACCAGCTTCTCCTCCAGAACACGCTGCGCGAGTTCTTGGCGAAGGAGTGTCCACCCGCTTTCGTACGGGGCCTTTGGGCCAGTGAGACGGGACACGACAAGGCNNGGGGATACGACAAGGCGCTTTGGCAGAAGCTCGCGGAGCTCGGACTGCCGGGGCTTCTCGTGCCCGAACCACACGGCGGACTTGGGCGAGACGAGATCGACCTCGTGCTGCTGCTTGAGGAGATCGGACGCACGGCCCTCGGTGGACCTCTCGTCGCTACCGCCCTGGTCGGCGTTCGGATGCTCGCGGAGCTTCGATCGAGCGAGCTGCCTGCGCGCTGGCTCTCTCGCGTGGCCGCCGGTGACGCACGGCTGGCCGTCGGCCATCCCGATCTGCGCTTCGTGAGCGAGGCCAGTGCGGCGGATTTGCTTCTCCTGCCGAGCGGAGAGGAGCTTCACGCAGTCGCACGGGAGGCCGCCACGGTCGTCCGTCAGCCCGCCAACGATCCTTCGCGCCGCATCTTCGAAGTGCGCTTTGCGCCGTCGGCGGCCACCTGCGTCGCGAGGGGAGAGGAAGCCCGCCGGCTCTTCGCCGCAGCCCTCGACCGCGGCGCCCTCGCGGCCGCCGCGCAGGCGATTGGCGTCGCCGACAAGCTCATCGAGATGGCCTGCAACTACGCCCGCGAGCGCACCCAGTTCGGGGCTCCGATCGGCTCCTTCCAGGCCGTGAAGCACATGCTCGCGAACTGCAGCGTGCAGCTCGAGTACGCGCGGCCCGTGGTCCATCGCGCGGCTCACTCGGTGGCTCGTGACATTTCGACGCGTGCGCTGGACGTGTCGCATGCGAAGCTCGTAGCCACGGAAGCCGCGCTGCTCGCCGCACGCACCGCACTCCAGACCCATGGCGCGATCGGCTACACGTGGGAACACGATCTGCATCTGTGGATGCGCCGGGCGTGGACGCTCGATCTGGAATGGGGCGGAGGTCCGTTGCACCGCGCCCGGGTCCAGGACGCGGTGCTCGCACCCGATGCACGCATCGGCCCCGGTGAAACCTTCGCAGGAGGCTCATAGATGCCGCAGGCCTTCGTCATCGACGCAATCCGAACGCCGGTGGGCCGGCGTGGCGGCGGTCTCGCCCATGTGCATCCCGCCGATCTCGGGGCCCACGTGCTCCAGGCTCTCGTCGCTCGCAGCGGTATCGATCCGTGTGCCATCGAAGATGTGGTCATGGGCTGCGTGGACACGATTGGCCCGCAGGCGGGAGACATCGCCCGCACCTGCTGGCTCGCCGCGGGACTTCCGGACGCGGTTCCCGGTGTCACCGTCGACCGCCAATGCGGCTCGTCACAGCAGGCGATCCATTTTGCCGCCCAGGCCGTGTTGAGCGGGACCAGCGATCTCGTCATCGCGGGCGGCGTGCAGAACATGAGCGCCGTCCCGATTTCCTCGGCGATGCTCGCCGGCCAGCCTCTCGGCTTCACCGATCCCTTCACGGGCTCGAAGGGATGGGTGGCCCGTTACGGCACCGGGGAAGTCTCGCAGTTCCGTTCCGCCGAGATGATCGCGGAGAAGTGGGCCTGCTCGAGGGAAGACATGGAGCGCTTCGCGCTCGAAAGCCATCGGCGGGCGATACGCGCCATCGACGAAGGACGCTTTGAGCGTGAGATCGTCCCCCTGGAGGGCGCGAGTCGGGACGAGGGGCCGCGGCGGGATACCACGCTCGAGAAGATGGCGAACCTGAAGCCGCTCACGGAGGGCGGCCGGCTGACGGCGGCCGTCTCGAGCCAGATCTCCGACGCCGCGGCCGCGCTTCTCATCGCCTCTGAGCGCGCCGTGAAGCAGCACGGCCTGCGGCCGCGCGCGCGCATCCATCACATCAGCTGTCGGGGTGACGATCCCATTTGGATGCTGACCGCGCCGATCCCGGCGACTCGCTACGCGCTCGAGAAGAGCGGCATGCGGATCGACGAGATCGACTGCGTCGAGATCAACGAGGCCTTCGCGCCTGTGGTGATGGCGTGGCTCAAGGAGACCGGCGCCGATCCTTCGAAGGTGAACCCCAACGGCGGAGCGATCGCGCTCGGCCATCCGCTCGGCGCCACAGGAGCGCGCCTCATGACGACGCTGCTCCACGAGCTCGAGCGAGCAGGCGGGCGCTTCGGCCTCCAGACGATGTGCGAGGGCGGCGGGCAGGCAAACGTCACCATCCTTGAACGCCTCTCCTGAGGAGACGAACGATGTCGGGCATTTGCGAAGGGCGGGTGGTGATCGTCACCGGAGCGGGTCGCGGGCTCGGGCGGGCTCACGCGCTGGAGTTCGCGCGGCAGGGAGCAAAGGTCGTCGTGAACGACCTGGGTGTCTCCCTGGACGGGCGCGAGCCGTCGGACGGGCCGGCAGCCGATGTGGTGCGGGAGATCCGAGAGCTCGGAGGGAAGGCGATCGCGAATGGCGCAGACGTCGCCGATTGGGAGCAAGCGGCGAATCTCGTGAAGGCGGCCTTGAGCGCGTTCGGACGACTCGACGTCGTGATGAACAACGCAGGCTTCGTACGCGACCGGATGTTCGCGAATGCCAAGGAGGACGAGTGGGACGCCGTGATGCGCGTCCATCTGAAGGGTCATTTCTGCGTGTCGCGTCACGCGGCAGCCTATTGGCGCGACGAGGCAAAGGCCGGCAGGCGGGTCGAGGCCCGCATCATCAACACGAGCTCCGGCGCCGGACTGCAGGGAAGCGTGGGCCAGAGCGCGTACTCCGCCGCGAAGGGCGGAATCGCGGCGCTCACGCTTGTGCAAGCGGCAGAACTTGGCCGCTATGGCATCACGGCCAACGCCATCGCACCCTCTGCGCGCACCCGCATGACGGAGACTGTCTTTGCCGAGATGATGAAGCAGCCAGAGAGCGGTTTCGACCGGATGGACCCCTCGAACGTGTCCCCTCTCGTGGTGTGGCTCGGGAGCGCACAATCCGGCGACGTCACGGGTCGCGTCTTCGAAGTGGCGGGCGGGGAGATCGGCGTCGCGGATGGCTGGCGGACCGGGCCCAAGGTGGACAACAACGCGAGGTGGGATCCGGCCGAGGTCGGTGCAGCCGTGCGGGAGCTGATCGCGAAGGCGGTCCCGCCCCAGCGGGTCTACGGGGCCTGAGGCGGCCGCGAGGGGGCGAGGGCCCATGCATTTCGCCTTTACCGAGGAGCAGGAGCAGCTTCGCGAGACGGCGCGCAGCTTCCTCGCCGCGCATGCCTCCTCCGAGGCCGTGCGCCGCGCGATGCAGACGGAGTTCGGTTTCGAGCTCGACGCCTGGAAGCGAATCGTGAGTGAGCTGGGCTGGACGGCGATCCTCGTCCCCGAGACCTACGGGGGCCTCGGCCTGAGCTGGGTCGAGGTCGTGGCGCTGATCGAGGTTACGGGCGAGGCGCTGCTGTGCGCCCCGCTTTTTTCGACGCTCTGCCTCGGCACCAATATGCTTCTCGCCGGGGGCACCGAAAAGCAGAAGCAGGAGTGGCTGCCCAAGATCGCCGAGGGACGGGCGATTGTGACGCTCGCGTGGGCCGAGGATGCCCGCGACCCTGGTCCCGACTCGGTCCACGCCACCTTTCGCCGCGATGCAGGAGGCTTCGTCCTGTCCGGGCGAAAGCGTTCTGTCGTGGATGGCACGGTCGCGGACGCGATCGTGGTGGCTGCGCGCGAGGAGGGAACGTCTGGCGCTCGTGGCATTGAGCTCTTCCTCCTGCGCGGGGAGGCGGCCGGCTTGGTGCGCAAGACGGTCCCGACTCTCGATGCGACCCGCCGCATGGCCGAGATCGAGCTGCACGATCTTCGACTCCCACAGGACGCAGGCATGCGCGGCGGTACTGCAGCGCTCGCGAGCACCCTGGACCGAGCTGCCATCGCCCTCGCTGCGGAGCAGGTCGGCGGCGCGCAGCGTTGCCTCGACCTCGCGGTCGAATACGCGAAGGGGCGCGTGCAGTTCGGACGTCCGATCGGCTCCTTCCAGGCGATCAAGCACAAGTGCGCCGACGCGATGGTGCGAGTCGAGTCCGGGCGCTCGGCGAGTTACTACGCCGCCTGCGTCGCAGCTGAGGACGCCCCGGAGCTCGCGGCGGCCGCGTCGCTCGCGAAGGCGTATTGCTCGGAAACGTACTTCCGTTGCGCCGCCGACTGCCTGCAGATCCACGGCGGAGTCGGCTTCACCTGGGAGTACGATGTCCATCTCCATCTGAAGCGAGCCAAGGCAGGCGAGGCGTTCCTCGGGAGTCCAAGCTGGCATCGCGAGCGCATCGCGCAACACATGGGTCTGTAGGGTGAGGCCCGATCCGCTCGATCTCACGGGAAAGGTCGCCATCGTGACCGGAGGCGCGCGCGGGATCGGCCGCGGCATCGCAACCTGCCTCCTGGAGGCCGGGGCCAACGTCGTGGTCTGCGGGCGCAGCGAGCCCGAAACGCTCCCTTCGGCAGGCGGAAGGACGGCCACCTTCGTCAGCGCCGATGTTCGAGAGGCCCAAGCGATCGACCGGGTGATCGCGGAAACCGCTCGGCACTTCGGCCGGCTCGACATTCTCGTCAACAACGCGGGCGGAGCCCCACGCGCCGACGCCGCGACGGCCTCTCCCAGCTTCTCGGAGAAGATCCTGAAGCTCAACCTCCTCGCTCCCCTGCTCTTCTCCCAGAAGGCGTACGCGCTCATGCAAGCACAACCCGAGGGCGGCTCGATCGTGAACATCGCGAGCGTCTCGGGTGTGCGCCCCTCCCCCGGAACGGCTGCCTACGGAGCCGCGAAAGCCGGTCTGCTCTCGCTGACCGCCTCGCTCGCTGTCGAGTGGGCACCGAAGGTCCGCGTCAACGCGATTGTGGGGGGCTTGATCCGCACCGAGCAATCGGGACTCCACTACGGCGACGAAGCCGGGATGGCGCGAGTCGCGGCGACCGTCCCGCTCGGTCGAATGGGATTGCCGGAGGACATCGCAAGTGCATGTCTCTTCCTGGTGTCGCCGCTTGCGAGTTACGTGAGCGGCGCAGCGCTCCTGGTGCACGGGGGCGGGGAGCGCCCCGCATTCCTCGCGGCGGCAAAGTCCGAGCGCTAACAGAGCGCAAGAGCGACCTCGCCCGGACGGGCCTTCGACGAAGGACCGGCTTCGATTTACGGGCAGGGGGCGCGAGAGGAACCCCGGCTTCCGGAGGCTCGGACCCGAGCGCCGCGCCCCTAGGCCTTGTACATCAGCTCGTCCGCCATGCGCCGCAGGAAGTCGCGCTTCTTCTCCAGGGGAGAGGTCGGGCCGAGGGCGAACTGAAAGGGATAGCTCACGGTGTGCAGAAGCCCGTAGTCTCCTTCCATGCGCCGCAGAAGGTCTCGATCCAGCTTCGCCTTCAATGGGACGATCGGCGTGAAAGCATCTTTTTCGCGCCCCGCCTTCTTCCGCAGCTCGCGCAAACGGGCAAGGATCTCCGGAACCTCCTCGGGCGTGTTGCCGGCGCCCATCCAGCCATCTGCCAGCGTGGCGGCGCGGCGCAATGCAGCCTCCGAGACGCCACCCACGTAGAGCGGCACGGACTTCCCAGGCACGGGACTTATCTGCATGGGACCGAATTCGAAATGTTTCCCATGGTGCTCGACCATGCGCCCCGACCAGAGCTTGCGCATGACCTCGATCATCTCGTCGAAGCGTTGGCCGCGCGTTCGGAAGTCAATCCCGACTGCGTCAAACTCCTCCTTCATCCAGCCCACGCCCGCTCCGAGCACGAGCCGGTCGTTCGAGAGGACAGCGGCGGTCCCCACGGATTTCGCGACCTCGAAGGGATCGCGCAGGGGCAGCACATAGACGAGCGTCGCGAATCGCAGCGAGTTCGTGACCTGCGCCATTGCGGCGATTGCGACCCATGGGTCCGGGAAGGGCATGCTCCCGTCGAACATCGGCTTCCCGTCAGGTGCATAGGGATATTTCGACGAGAGCTTTCCCGGAAACGCGAGGTGATCGGAGAGCAAGATGCCATGGAATCCGCACTCTTCGGCGCAATGCGCGAGCGGAACGAGTTGATCGGGCTCCACGAACGCAAGCGACTGCCAGATCTTCATTTCCACCCTTCCTGGATCAGGTCTCGAGGCTCGCCTGAACTTCTCACGCCCCTTGTCTCTCCGGATAGTAGCGACTGATCGTATCGACCACGCACGCGGGCCGGTCGCCGCCTTCGACGTCGACCGTCACGCGAACCGTGGCCTGTACGCCCCCGTCCTTCGTCTCCTCGGCGCGCAGCAACTCGGCACCGCCACGCACGCGGGTGCCGACCCTCACCGGTGCCGGGAATCGCAGGCGGTCCGCGCCGTAGTTCACTCCCATGGAGATGCCGCGCACCTCGAGGATCTGTGGAAGGAAGTGATTCACAAGCGAGAGGGTGAGATAGCCGTGCGCGATCGTCCCGCGGAACGGGCCGCTCGCGGCGCGCGTTGGATCGACGTGGATCCACTGGTGGTCGCCCGTCGCCTCCGCGAAGAGGTCGACGCGGTCCTGCGTCACCCGGAGCCAGTCGCTGTACCCGAGATGTTTTCCGACGGCGGCCAAGAGCTCGGAAGGTGATTGGAACACGGTTGCCATGGCATCTTTCTCAAGGGTGTTGAGAGCTCACTGCGACGACTTCGCCCGTCATGTAGGAGGCGTAGTCGCTCGCCAAAAACACGATCACGTTCGCGACTTCCCACGGCTCGGCCGCGCGTCCGAACGCCTCGCGCGCGGTGAGCTCCTCGAGCAGGTTCGGTGGCGTCACCTTCGAGAGGTGCGGGTGCATGGCGAGGCTCGGCGCCACCGCGTTGACACGGACGCCCGCCTCGGCGGCCTCCATCGCGGCACAACGGGTGAGGGCCATCACACCCGCCTTCGCTGCAGCGTAATGAGCCTGACCGACCTGGGCGCGCCAGCCCAGCACGGATGCATTGTTCACGATTGCTCCCGAGCGTCGTGCCAGCATATGCGGAAGAACGGCGCGCAGCATGCGGAAGGTTCCGTCGAGCGTCACGTCGAGCACCTTTCGCCATTGCTCATCGCTCATCTCGACGATTCGCGCGAAGCCGCCAAGGCCCGCGTTGTTCACGAGCACATCGATGCCTCCCATCTCGGAGATGGCAGCGGCCACCAGGGCACGCACCTGCTCCTCGCGGGTGACATCGCAGACACGGAAGGGAACCGAAGCGCCACGAAGGGCGCGCAGGCTCTCCGCACACTCCAGCGTACGCCTTTCATGGGCGTCGGAGATCATCACGATCGCACCCTCTTCCAGGCAGCGGCGCGCGGTCGCAAAGCCGATGCCCGTCCCGGCCGCGGCCGTCACGAGTACACGCTTGCCCTCCAGCAGGCGGTGGCCGCTCGGACACTGCGTCGCGATCGCTGAAGGTGCCATCACGCGGGCCGTGGCTCGCGCGGAAGCCCGAGAGCCCGCTCGGCAATGAGGTTGCGCTGGATCTCGTTCGAGCCGGCGTAGATCGTGTCGGAGCGCGTGAAGAGGAACAGGCGCTGCAGCGGCNNCCGGCGAGCCGATTCGCGTCGTCGCCGAGAACGTCCATGGCGAGCTCCCCCAGCGCTCGGTGCCAGCTGGCCCAGTAGATCTTGGCGATCATGCCCTCCCGCGCCAGCGCGCCACCCTCGCCGTGGCTGAGGACGCGGAGCGCATTGAAGCGCATGATCTCGAGACCGATCCACGCGTCCGCGAGGCGCTGGCGGATCGTCGGATCCNNTCGCCGCCCCATTCGCCTTCGCGGCCTCCACCACAGCCGCGAGTTCGTTCCGGAACAAGAGCTGTTGGCCGAGCGTGGACGCGCCGCGCTCGAAGGCAAGCGTTGCCATCGCGACACGCCAGCCGTCGCCCGGGGAGCCCACCACGTTCTCGGCTGCCGTACGCGCGCNNGTCAAAAAAAACTTCGCTGAACTCCGAGTCTCCCGTGATCTGGATGATCGGTCGGATGTCGACGCCGGGCTGCTGCATGGGAACCAAAAGGTATGCCAGTCCGTGGTGTCGCCGGCTCGAGGGGTCCACCCGGCAGAGCAGGAAGCACCAGTCCGCCCACTGCGCCCAGCTCGTCCAAACCTTCTGCCCCTCGATGACCCACGTTCCTCCCTCGAGGCGCGCGCGGGTCTGCACGTTGGNNGAGTAGCCCTGGCACCAGATCTCCTCCCCTTTTGCGATCGGCGGCAGAAAGCGGCGCTTTTGCTCGTCGCTTCCGAACGCAATGAGCGTCGGACCGAGCAGGCCTTCGCCGATGTGACCCAGNNGCGCCGCGGCCGCCGTACTCGACGGGCCAGCCAAGACAGGTCCAACCGGCCTCTCCGAGGACGCGCTCCCAGGCCCGCCGCTCCTCCACCATCCCATGCGCGTCCCCCGACCCACCGCGACCTCGCAGCGGCGCGAACTCCCCCGAGAGGTGGGCCGCGAGCCAGGCTGCGACCTCGCGGCGGAAGGCCTCTTCCTCTTTGGTGAATCGCAGGTGCACGACCGGCCCAGTCGCGGGGAATCATTGCCCGCAGGGGAATTATGATACGATACGGCTCGTATGCAAGGCTGCTGGGCCCCCGTGGCGTCCCCCACGCTGCCGCGGCTCGTGCGGGCGGCCGCGGCGCGCTGGGCCGGAGCTTCGGCAATCGAAGACGGAGCCAAGGCTCTCAGCTTCGCAGACCTGGCCGAAGCCGGCCTGCAGGCGGCGCGCGCGCTGCTTGCCTGCGGGGTCAAGCGGGGAGATCGCGCGGCGATCTGGGCACCGAACCTGGCAGAGTGGATCGTCGCGGCGATCGGCATCCACTCGGCGGGCGCGGTGCTCGTGCCGCTCAACACGCGCTTCAAGGGCGCGGAGGCGGCGTACGTGCTGCGCCGGAGTGGCGCGCGGATCCTGTTCACCGTCGCCGAATTTCTCGGAACGAGATACGTCGACCTTCTCACAGGCCACGATCTTCCCCAGCTCGAGCGCATCGTCACGCTCCGCGGCGAGGCCGCCGGCGCGACGTCGTGGACGGAGCTGCTGAGCCTCGCGGGTGGGGTGAGTCGGGCTGATGCCCTCGTGCGCGCGGACGACGTCTCTCCCGACGATCTTTCCGACCTGCTCTTCACCTCCGGGACCAGTGGAAAACCCAAGGGCGTGATGACCACCCACGCACAGAACCTTCGGACCTTCGTGTCGTGGAGCGAAATCGTCGGCCTGCGTGAGGGAGACCGGTATCTCGTGGTAAACCCTTTCTTTCACTCCTTCGGCTACAAAGCGGGCTGGATGTCGGCGCTGCTGCGAGGTGCGACCGTCCTGCCCCACGCGGTCTTCGACGCCGGCGGCGTGCTGAAGCGCATCGCAAACGAGCGCGTGAGCTTTCTGCCGGGCCCGCCGACCCTGTACCAGTCGCTCCTCGTCCATCCCGATCGCAAGAAGTACGATCTCTCCAGCCTGCGCCTTGCCGCGACGGGTGCCGCAGTCATCCCCGTCGATCTCGTGCGCTCCATGCGGGAGGAGCTCGGCTTTGGCACCGTCGTCACGGCCTACGGCCTCACGGAGACCTGCGGCGTCGTCACGATGTGTCGACCCGAAGACGATCTCGAGACCATCGCCACCACCTCCGGCCGCGCGATTCCCGGCGTCGAAGTGCGCTGTGTGGACCCCGCTGGCAAAGAGTTGCCGCGCGGAGAGGCCGGCGAGGTCGTGGTTCGGGGCTACAACGTCATGAAGGGCTATTTCGATGACGACGAAGAGACAAGCAAGGCCATCGACGCCGAGGGATGGCTGCACACGGGCGACGTCGGCGTCATGGACGCGCGCGGAAACCTCCGCATCACCGATCGAATCAAGGACATGTTCATCGTCGGCGGCTTCAATTGCTACCCGGCGGAGATCGAGGGTCTCATGTACGGCCTGTCCGGGGTGGCGCAGGTCGCAGTGGTGGGAATCCCGGACGAGCGACTCGGGGAGGTCGGGGCCGCGTTCGTCGTCCCGACACCCGGCGCGCAGCTCGCCCCGGATGCCGTGATCGCCTGGTGCCGGGAGAACATGGCGAACTACAAGGTGCCGAGGCGGGTCGAGATCGTGGATGCGCTTCCGACCAATGCCTCGGGCAAGATCATGAAGTTCCGCCTCCGCGAGGAGGCGATGGACGTGCAGTCGACGTCAAGCTAGGGGGGCGCCGTCGATACGGCGGCGTTCCGGGAGGCGATCGTGGCGTTTCGAGTCGAGACCGTGATCCTTGGCCCTGAGACGGCACAGTACGCGGGAGAGGGCCAGGCGCAAATCGGTGTCGCTGCCATCGCGGAGTCCGCGCGGCAGGCCGAGGCACTTGGATTCGACGGCGTCACCACGCCCGAGGCAGGGCACGATCCCTTCCTCCCCCTTGCGATTGCGGCGGAGCACACCCGGCGCATCACCCTCGGCACGAATGTCGCGATTGCATTCCCGCGGAGCCCGATGGCAACGGCTCAGGTCGCATGGGATCTGCAGCGCCTTTCCGGCGGACGCTTCCGACTCGGTCTGGGCTCGCAGGTGAAGGCGCACAACGAGCGGCGCTACGCGGCGCCGTGGAGCGCGGCCCCGGGCCCGCGCATGCGCGAGTACATCCAGTGCCTGCGCGCGATGTGGAAGTCCTTCCAAGACGGAAAGAACCCGGAGTATTTCAAGGGCGAGCACTACCAGTTCACACTCCTTCCACCCTTCTTCAACCCGGGTCCGATCGAGCACCCGCACGTTCCCATCGACCTCGCAGCGGTGAACCGCTACATGGCGCGCACCGCGGGCGAGCTGTGCGATGGTTTGCGTCTGCACCCGATCGCGAGCTTCCGCTACGCCCGCGAGGTCATTCTGCCCGCGATCGCTGAGGGGGCCCGCAAGGCCGGCCGTTCGCCGTCCGAGATCGAGCTGATCGCGGCGCCGTTCCTTGCGACGGGGGAGAACGAGGCGGGGGTGGCGGCCGCCAAGCAGGCGCTGAAGCAGCACATCGCGTTCTACGCCTCGACGCCAACCTATCACTCGGTGCTTGAGTTCCACGGCTGGATGGATGTCGCGGAGAAGCTCCACCGTCTCTCACGCGAGGGCAAGTGGAAGGAGATGCCCGCCGTCGTCCGCGACGACATGCTAGAGGAGTGGGCGGTCATCGCGACCTGGGACCGGCTCGCGCAGACGCTGGCAGAACGCTGCCGCGGTTTTGCGGGGACGCTCTTGCTTGACCTCCCGCCGGCGCTGCGCCGGGACGAGGCCCGTGTGCGTGAGATTGTTCGCGCGTTGCAGCAGGCGTGAGCGTCGGATGAAGCCCCCCGTCTTCGATTACCTCGCACCCCGTTCTGTGGCCGAGGCCGCCGAGCTGCTCCGTGCTCACGACGGCGAAGCCAAAGTGCTCGCGGGCGGGCAGAGTCTGATGCCCCTGCTCGCGATGCGTCTCGCACGGCCTTCGCTGCTTGTGGATCTCGGGCGAATCCCGGAGCTCGACTATGTGCGCGAAGATGGCGGTGTTCTCGCGATCGGTGCCATGACCACGAAGACCACGATCGAGCGTTCCCCGCTCGTACGCGAGCGACAGCCACTCTTCCACGAAGCCACGCGCCTGATCGGGCACCCGCAGATCCGCAACCGCGGTACGGTCGGCGGCTCTATGGCCCAGGCCGACCCCGCGGCCGAGTACCCCGCCGCCGCGATCGCGCTCGGTGCAACGATGCGTACTGCGCGCCCCGAGGGCGAGCGGAGCATCGAATCCGCGAACTTCTTCCTCTCGGCGCTTACCACGGCCCTTGGGCCGGGTGAGATCTTGACCGAGGTGCGCATCCCGTTCTTGCCCCGAGGGACTGGCTGGTCGGTGCTCGAGTTCTCGCGACGCCATGGCGACTTCGCGATCGCAGGAACGGTGGTAACGCTTTCGATCGAGGCAGGACGGATTTCCTCTGCCCGGATCGCGCTCTTCGGCGTCGCCGCGACACCGCTGCGCGTGACTTCTGGCGAGGATGCGCTGGTGGGAGAGCGACCGGGCCAGGCGGCGTTCGAGACCGCCGCCCAGAAGGCACGCATGGCGACCGAGGAGCCTCTTTCGGATCTCCATGCCTCGGGGGAGTACCGACGCCACTTGGCGGGCGCGTTGGTCGGGCAGGCGCTTGCCGAGGCTGCAGCGCGTGCACGAGGGACGTTGTGACGAACCCGAGTGCCCGACGCATTCGTGTGACGGTGAATGGCACCGCTCACGAAGCCTTGGTGGAGCCCCGCACCACCCTCGCGGACTTCTTGCGGGGGCAGGTCGGTCTCGGTGGCACGCACCTTGGCTGCGAGCACGGAGTGTGCGGCGCTTGCACCATCCTGCTCGAAGGTCGGACTGTACGGTCGTGCCTCATGCTCGCGGTGCAGAGCGATGGACGCAGCCTCACGACGATCGAAGGTCTGGAGCGCGACGGCGTGCTGCATCCGATCCAACAGGCTTTCATCGAGGAGCACGGGCTTCAGTGCGGCTTCTGCACACCGGGCTTCGTAATGTCCGTGCACGAGCTGCTGGAGCTCCATCCCGACCCGAGCGACGGTGAGATCCGCGATTTCCTCGGCGGCAACCTGTGCCGGTGCACGGGCTAC
>DOUU01000512.1:0-26397 GCA_003520425.1 Deltaproteobacteria bacterium | reverse complement strand
GGATCCCGAAGGCCATTGCGGAGCTTCCGACGAGCAAGGCGCGCTACGTCGGCGAGCGCGTTCCTCGCATCGAAGACCCGCTGCTTGTCGCTGGTCGCGCGGAGTTCATCGACAACGCAGTTCTGCCCGGGCTGCTCCATTGCGCGATCCTTCGCAGCCCCTTCGCGCATGCGCGCATCGTACACATCGACACTCGCCGCGCGGAGGCGCTCCCNNGCGCCTCCACGAGTCGGGACGGAAGCTCAAGCGCTCGCTCCTTTTCGCCGTGGTGACGGGCGAAGACGCGCGGCTCACGACCGCACCGCTCGCGACCATCCCGGACGGCTGGGGTGTCCATTGCCTGGCGGTAGGAAAGGCGCGCTTCGTCGGTGAGCCGATCGCAGCAGTCGCCGCGGTGAGTCGCTACATCGCCGAGGACGCGCTGGAGCTGATCGACGTCGAGTGGGAGCCCCTCACCCCCGTGGTCGACGCCTTCGAGGCACTGAAGCCCGGCGCGCCACTCTTGCTCGAGGAAAAGGGCAGCAACGTGGTCCTTCACAAGAGGTTCCAGTGGGGCGACGTGGAGCCGGCGTTTCGCGACGCGGATCGCGTGGTCACCCAGAAATTCCGCTGGAACCGCCTCGGGGCCAATCCCATGGAGACCTTCGGCGTAATCTCGCAGTGGGACCCCGTCGAGGGGACGCTCACCTGCCGCGGCAGCTACCAAACGCAAAGCTACATGGCCCTTGGGGTGTCTGCGGTCCTCCAGATTCCGGCTCACAAGGTCCGGATCATCAGCCATCCCCATGGCGGGAGCTTTGGAGGAAAGGGCGGAACGCGCGGGACGTGCATCACGGCGATGCTCTCACGCAAGACAGGCGGGCGTCCCGTCAAGTGGATCGAAGACCGCATGGAATACCTCGTCGGCGGGGCCGGCCAGGCCTGGGATCGCCACTACGAGGCATCGCTCGCCGCAAAGAGCGATGGCACCCTTACCGGGCTGCGCGTGACACTTGTCGATGACCTGGGCGGCACGCCCGAGGGCGCGGGTGCGGTCAGCGCCGCGAAGCCTCTGGCTTCGTTCACGGGCTGCTACGCGATTCCCGTCGCGGAGTACGATCTGACCCTTGTCCTTACGAACAAGCTCCCGACGGGCCCGTATCGCGGAATGGGCCCGCCGCCGCACAACTGGGTGCTTGAGCAGTTGGTCGACATCGCCGCGCGCGAGCTCGGACTCGACCCCGCCGAGATCCGGCGTCGGAACTTCATCCCGAAAGACCACTTTCCCTATGAGATCCCGACCGGAAACGTCTACGACTCGGGCGACTACGAAGCCGCACTCGATCGCGTGCTCGAGATGAGCGACTACTCCCACTTGCGCGAGGAGCAGGCGAAGGCGCGCGCGGCGGGCAGGCTGGTCGGCCTCGGCCTCGTGACCACGATCGAACCCGGGGTCTTCGACTGGAACGCATACGCGATCGTGGGTATTCCGATGACGGGCGTACCTGAGGGAGCCACGGTCGCGATCGACCTCTTCGGCAAGATCATCGCCAAGGTCGGCTTTTCGCTCGAAGGCCAGGGCCAGTACACCGTCGCCGCACAGGTGCTCGCCGACTACTTCGGCGTGGAGATCGGCGACGTTCACGTGGTGGCCCAGGACTCGCTTGCAGCACCGCCGCACTTCGGACCCGGAGGCTCCCGTCTCGGCGTGGCGCTGACCGGTGCGATCCTCGGCGCTGCCGAGCGGGTAAAGGCGAAGCTCGTGCGCGCAGCCGCGCATCTCATGCAGGCTGATCCTTCCGCGGTCGAATTGATGGACGGCAAGCTTCGCATCCCAGGCCGGTCGGGCGCCGAGATGCCGGTCGCACAGGTCGCTGCGGTGATGTTGACGCGCAGCGATCTCTTGCCGCCGGACCTCGAGCCGAGCCCTGAGGCAACGTATGTCTGGACCGCGCCCGGTCGCACGCCGGCGGACGAGAGCGGTCGTGCAAAGAGCTACCTCACTGCAGCGAACGCCTGTCACCTGGTACGGGTGGAGGTCGATGCCGCAACCGGGCAGGTGAAGATCGACGGTTATTGGATCGCCGACGACTGCGGAACGCGCCTCAATCCTGCGANNTACGATGAACAGGGCCAGGCGCTGACCTCTACCTTCATGGACTACCTGATCCCAACGATCGCCGACGTGCCAATCCCCACGACGGCGGCGCTCGTCACGCCGTCGCCCTTCACACCGCTCGGCGCAAAGGGCGTTGGGGAGGGAGCGATCCACACCACACCGGCTGCGATCCTGTGCGCGATCAACGATGCGCTGGCTCCTCTCGGCGTGCGTGCAACGGAAACCCCCGCCACCCCGCAACGTCTGTGGACGCTGCTCCAGGCTGCCCAACCCAACCGCTAGGAGAACTCCAATGACCAAGAGCGATCCGTTCGTCGCGATGACCGAGTGCCACTTCATGAACGAGCAGTCGATGGCGGAGATGTCCTACTACCCGCAATTCCAGCACTGGTGGGGGAGCGTGGACGGAATCATGCGCGTCTGGGGCGGGCGCAGCGTGGCGGGCGGCGGCAGCATGCCTCACCCCCGCGCGCATGCGCTCATCGAATGGATGGACAAGGCGGGGGTGGATGTCTGCTTCGCNNTTGCGCGAGTCGATGATGGACGTCTCAGGGTACTCGACCTGCATGTCGACCAACGGTTTCATCCTGAGCGAGATCGCGCCCTATCCCGATCGCATGTATCTCGAGGCGAACTGTGGCCCGGTGATCCGGCGGGGTGTCAAAAACGCGATCTGGGAGCTGGAGTATCTCGTCAAGAATCACAACGCGAGGTTGTGCAAGGTCTACCAGCCCGAGGACGAAGGGCCGTTGAACGACCGCCGCATGTGGCCGTTCTATCAGAAGGCGCAGGAACTCGGTGTGCCCCTGACGATCCATACCGGATTCGCATACGTGCCCCCGCAGCCGAGCCGCAACACATATCCCGGTCAGCTCGATGAAATCCTGCTCGACTTTCCCGACCTCAAAATCATCGCCTATCACATGGGCTGGCCGTATCACGAAGAGCTGTTCGGACTCGCGGCGAAGCACCCGAACCTTTACGTCAGCATCTCTGGAATCGTGGGCTGGTTCGCCCGTGCTCCGCAGAAGGGCTGGCACATGATCGGCGAGGCCTTGGAGTGGGCGACGGAGGACAAGGTCGTGCTTGGTTTCGACCTGCCCTTCGACGATATGCCGAAGGTCGTCGATTACATCCGCAACTTCGACATCCCGAAGGATGTGCGCGAAGGCTGGGGTTATCCCGAGATCACGGAGCAGACGCGAGCCAAGATCCTGGGCCTCAATCTCGCCAAGCTGGCCCGCCTTGAGCCCACCAAACGCGTCCCGCGCAAGAAGTGAGGGCGAGGCGGATGCGATGGCGGGAGGGTGCGCGCAAGTGACGGCGAGCGCCTGCATCGTGGGGATCGGAGAGACGCGCTACGCGCGCGACAAGGCGTGGTCACCCACGACGCTTGCGCTCAACCTCGAGGCCTCGGTCCGCGCGATCGACGACGCCGGGCTGCGCGTCCACGACATCGATGGCCTCATGCCGTTCCCGGGCCTGTCCTGTGCGGAGGAGGTCGCCGCCAACCTCGGCATCTCGGAGCTCGCCTTTACCTCCACCGTCCACATGGGCGGGGCGAGCCCGGTCGCTTCGTTGCTCCACGCCTCGCTCGCCGTGACCTCGGGCGCCGCGAAGCACGTCCTGCTGCCGTCGGGTTGGGCCGGCTACTCGGGAGCCCGCGCTCGGCAGACGGTTGCGACCGATGCCCAGTCGGTGCCGGGGGGGGCGATTGCGCGCGACTACTACATTCCCTATGGACTTACCGCCCCGCCGCAGTGGTACGCGCTGCTGGCTCGTCGACACATGGCGGAGTATGGGACGCGGCCCGAGCAGCTCGGTGCCGTGGCCGTCGCGATGCGCAGGCATGCCCAAGCGAACCCCAACGCGGTGATGCGAGGCCGCGGCATGAAGCTCGAGGACTACCTCGCGTCGCCGATGATTGCGGACCCCTACCGCCTGCTCGACTGCTGCCTCGAGACCGACGGCGGCGCGGCGGTCGTCGTCACGACCGAAGAGCGGGCGCGCGATCTCCCGCGCCATCCCGTGCGCATACTCGCCGCCGCCGCGGGACAGCCCTATCCCGCCGACGAGATCGTGGGTCGCAAGGACCTCTTCCGCATCGGCCTCACGAGCGCCGCACCCCGCGCTTTCGGGCAGGCGGGCGTGCGCCCGGCGGACGCGGACTTCGCACAGATCTATGACTGCTTCACGTTCGAGGTCCTCCAGCAGATCGAAGAGGCCGGCTTCTGCAAGCGCGGCGAGGGCGGTTCGTTCGTCGAGGGGGGAAGGATCGAGCTCGGCGGCGACCTCCCCGTCAATACCCACGGCGGCCTCCTGTCCGAGGCGCATGTCGTGGGCATGAACCACGTGGTCGAGGCCGTCCGTCAGCTCCGCCGCGAGGCGGGGGAACGGCAGGTCGCGAACGCAGAGCTCGGGGTGGTGACGGGCTTCGGCGATTTCGGCGACGGAAGCATCGTGATCCTGGCACGCTAAGCGCTGGCCGCTCCAGCCGCCGCGTGCGGCGGCCGAGCACAGGAGTGATCATGACTCGAAGCGATTTCCTTCGCAGGATCGGCGCCTGGTGAGCGCCCGGCCGCTCCCGCAGCTGACTGGGCTCGCGGGGGAATTCTACGGCTTCTGCAAGGTCCGCGAGCTGCGCTTTCAGCGCTGTGTGGACTGTTCCGCGTGGCGTCATGTTCCGCGCGAGCGCTGCGGCGAATGTGGCTCTGCCGACTTTCGCTGGGAGCGTTCGAGCGGTCGCGGCCGCGTGTATACCTGGACCGTCGCCAACCGGTCGATGCACCCCGCCTTCCCTTCCGACGCGTCGGTCGCACCGGTGGTCGTCGAGATGGAGGAAGGCGTGCGTCTCGTGAGCGCGCTCGAGAACTGCCCGCCCGGTGAGCTCGCCATCGGGATGCCGGTCGAGGTCGTGTACGAGGACGTGACGGAGACCGTCACGCTTCCGAAGTTTCGCAGGCGCGCGTAGAGCGCGCGGATCCAAACCACCCAGGAGACCCACGCGTGGAGCTGCCGCCGACAATCCGTTTCGAGAAGAGAGGGCAGATCGCGATCGTGACGATCTCGCGCCCCGAGGCGATGAACGCGCTCACGAAGGAGATGCTGCTCGGGATCGATCACGCGTTTGCAGAGATCGAACGCGACCCGGATCTCCGGGTCTCGATTCTCACGGGCGCTGGAGACAAGGCCTTTTGCTGCGGTATGGATTTGAAAGAAGCGATCCCGGCCATGACCTCGGGCGACTCCCTCGGCTACGACGATCCGACGAAGCGCCAGTTCACGGACATCTTCAAGCCCATCATTGCGGCGATCAACGGGCTGTGCATCGCCGGCGGCATGGAGACGGTCCTCCACACCGACATCCGCATCGCAGTCGAGCACGCTCGCTTCGGTCTCGGAGAGGTGCGCTGGGGGCTCGTTCCGGCGGGCGGCTCTCACGTACGCCTCCCCCAGCAGATGCCCTGGGCGGTGGCCATGCAGCTCCTGCTCACAGGAGAGCAGATCGACGCCAAGCGCGCGTACGAGGTGGGCTTCGTGAACGAGGTCGTGCCGCGGGATCGCCTCCTCCCGCGCGCCGTGGAGTGGGCGGAGGCGGTGTGTCGGAACGGACCGCTCGCGGTACGCACCGCGAAGGAGATTGCGGTACGTGCACTCGCCCTCGAACGCGGTTTCGTCCTAGAGAAGGCGCTCGCCGCGAAGGTCTTCGCTTCGGAGGATGCGTCGGAGGGCCCGCGCGCGTTCGCGGAGAAGCGACCTCCCCGCTTCCAGGGTCGCTAACCAGGAACAACCGCTCGATGTCGTCCCGTTCAGTCGATCACCTTCTCGTCCAGGAGGCGCCGGTACTCGCCTTCGCCAAGGCCGAGCAGGCCACGAAACACCCGCTCGTTGTCCTGTCCGATGCGTGGCCCCGGACGCACGTCAACCTGGCTGCGGCTCATCTTGACGTACGCCCCGTAGATCGTCTCCACGAAGCCGAGCGGGTGCGAGACCTCGATAAAGGTCTTGCGTGCGCGCCAGTGGGGGTCGTGCAGCAGATCGGCGACGGACAGGACGGGGGCGGCCGCGACGCCGTGTTCCTGGAGCCGCTCTGCGAGGGTGCGCGGCTCGAATTCGCGGGTCCACGCGGCAAGCCGTTCGTGCAGGTCCTCGATGCGACCGCGGCGTCCGGCGGCCGTCGTCAGGTCGCCGGCGAGCGCCCACTCGGGGCTGCCCATCGCGCGCACAAGCCCCCTCCACTCCTCGTCCGCCATCACCGCGATCGAGATCCAGCGGTCTTCGCCCGCACATGGGAAGACGCCATGCGGCGCCGCGACGGCGAGGGGATGGCGGTTTCCGATCGGGCGGGCGACGCGGCCGTTCAGCATGTAGTCCATGAAGGCCGGCCCGATCAGCTGCATCATGGCCTCCTGCTGGGAGTAGTCGACGTGCTGCCCTTTGCCCGTGCGGTCGCGGTGCGCAAGCGCCACGAGGATCGCGTACGCACCGAGGATGCCGTTGTAAGGATCCGAAAACGCGTTCTCGAAGGGAATCGGCGGGCCGCCGAGGTAGCCCGTCAGACTGTCGAGGCCGGTTGTGCTGGTGAGCGAGAGGCCATAGGTGCGGATGTCCTTCAAGGGCCCGTCGAGCCCCGCCGCCGGCATCGAGAACATCACGAGATCGGGACGCACCCGGCGCAGCTCATCCCAGCCGAGATGGAACTCCTCCATGACACCGGGGCCGAAGTTCTCGATCACGACGTCGCACTTCGAGACGAGTTTCCGGGCGAGCTCCTGGCCTTGGGGCTTCTTGAGATTCAACGTGATGCTTCCATTGCCGGCCCAGCATGCGTGATTCGACAGGCTGCGATCGGGATCCCGCACACCGCCGCCGAAGGGGGGAAGGGTACGCGTCAGATCGATGCGCGTACGCGACTCAATCTTGTAGACGTCGGCACCGAGGAAGGCGAGCGTTTGTCCCACCACCGGCCCCGCCCACACCCAGCCGAAGTTCGCGACGCGAATCCCGTCGAGGGGCAGCCCACGCGTGCTCGGCCCGTGTGCGGCGCCGGCCGTGCCCGCCGGGGTCGCCCGCGGCCGGGCAGAGCGCGCGTGCTGCGTTTCGGGGGTTCGCCGGAGCACTTCTTCCGTGTGCTGACCGAGCAGCGGCGCGGGGCGCTCCGGCCCGCCGGGGCATGCGGGGAGGCGGAACGGAGCACCGAGGTGGCGGACGCGACCGAGCCGTGGGTGCTCGACCTCGACCAGATAGCGACGCGCGCGCAGGTGCGACTGCTCGACGGCTTCTTTGACAGAGAACACGGCCGTGATCGGCACGCCCTCGGCCTGACACTTCTCCATGATCTCCCACTTGCCGTGCTGCAGCGTCCACTCTTCGAGCAGGGGATAGATGAGATCGGAGTTCTGGGCCCGCGCGAACATGTCCTGGAACATCTCCGCCTGCGCCCAGTCCGGGTCTCCCATCACCCGGCGCAGTCCGTTCCACTGTCCCGGCTCGAGTGCCAGCATCCAGACATGGCCGTCCTTGCACGGCAGGATGGTCGCGGGCGCACCGAGCGGCATGCCGACTCCCGTGCGCCGCTCCCACTTACCATCCTGGGCATAGGCGCCGATGTTCTGCCCGCCCACAAAAACGGCGGCGATCGCTTCCGCACACGAGACGTCCAGATGTTGCCCGCCGCCGACGCGCTCTCGCCCGAGCACCGCCGCGAGGCCCCACGCGGCGGCTGCGGCGGCGCCGAAGAACTCCGCCGAGAAGGTCCCGTGCTCGAGCGGAGCCTGGCCGGGAAGGCCGCAGTAGCGATGGCCGGCGGCTGTCAGGTGATAGGCGTTGAGGTCGTAGCCCTTCCAGTCCGAATACGGCCCGCTGCGGCCAAAGGGTGTCACCGAAATCATCACCAGATTCGGATTGACCCGCGAGAGCGACGCCCAGTCGATCCTGAGCTTACGGGCGTGCTGCATCGGGAGGTTCTCAACCAGAACATCGGCGTCCGCGACGAGGCGCTCGAGGGCAGTGCGTCCCTCCGGGTCCGAGATCCCCAGCACGACGCCACGCTTGTTCGTGTTCAGAAACTCAAAGAGCCCGCTCTTCTCAGGGTCAGGCAGGTCGTTCGGAAACGGCCCCCATGTGCGGACCACGTCGCCGCGCGGCTCCTCGACCTTGATGACGTCTGCGCCGAAGTCGGCGAAAAGGCGGGCGCAGTATGCCGCAGCCACGCCCTCGCCAAGCTCGATCACACGGAGGCCTTCGAGTGCAGGGCTCATGGCCGCGGTAGAGTACCATACGGCCTCGCCCAAAAAGCCCGAGAGGAGACAGTGCACGGATGCGGATCGTAGTGTGCGTGAAGGAGGTGCTTGATCCCGACGCCGTAAACAGCTTTGCGGTGGCGGGCCGCCTCGTGATTGGGGACGACGGGAAATCGCTCACCCAGACCGCGATCCCGCGTCTCATGAACGGATTCGACGAACAGGCGCTGGAAGCGGCACTGCGCCTCCGTGATGCCGGCGCGAAGGCGACGATCGCGGTGGCCTCGATCGGGACCGACCCCTCCAACATCCTGCGCCACGCGGCGGCCCTTGGCGCCGATGAGATCGTCCACCTTCCGGCCGATCCCTCGACGCTCGACGGGCACGCGACGGCCGCGATTCTCGCTGCGTGGATCCGGTCCACGGGCGCCGCCGACCTTGTCCTCTGCGGACGACAGGCTTCGGACGACGATCAAGGCGTTGTGCCCGCGCTTCTCGGCGAGCGCCTCGGCCTGCCGGTCGTAACAGTCGCGCGTGCCGTCGCCCTTTCTCCGAGCGGGGATGCCGTCCGCGTGACGCGCGTGACCCCAGACGGAGACGAAGTCGTCGAGGTCTCGCTTCCAGCGGTCGTCACGGTGAGCAGTGAGATCGGTACACCGCGTTACCCGACCGCGGCGCGCAAACTCCAGGCGCGCCGCATGAAGCCCCTCGTGGTACCGACCGATGCACTCGGCCTCGGTATGGCCGATCTGGCCCCGAAAACCCGTCTCGTGCGCCAGCTCGTGCCTGCCCTCCACGGGCATTGCGAGCTCCTCACGGGTGCACCCGCCGAGGCCGCGAAGACCCTCGTTGAGCGGCTCGCGCAAGACGGAGCGATCTGATGGCCGACGTGCTGGTGTGTGGGTGGGGCGAGCTGGTGCGAGGCATCGAAGAGACGCTCACCTTCGGACGCAAGCTCGCGTTCGCGCTCGGAGGGAAACTCGGCGCTCTGGTCCTTGGAGAAGCTCCGAAGGGGATCTCCGATCTCGCCGGCCACTACGGCGCAACCACACTCGATACGCTGTCGGACCCCAGGCTCGCAGGGAACGGGGCCGATGCGTTGGTCGATGCTCTCGTTCAAGCGTGTCGGGCCGGCGCCCCCCGCGCCGTCGTTTTCCCGCAGACCTTCGACGCGCGCCTGGTGGCGCCGCGCCTTGCCGGGCGTCTTGGTGCGCCGATCGTGATGAACGCAATCAATGCAGAGGTCGAGGGTGGAATCCTGCGCGTTACCGCATCGGCCTACGGCGGCGACACCCACGCGGTGTACGAGGTGGCGAAGGAGGGACCCGCGATCCTTGCGGTTGCCACGACGGCGGTGCGCGCGGAGCCCGCGCCCTCTCCGACGGCTCCGACCCTACGCGAGCTTGCCGCAAATCTCTCGGGTGTCAGCGAGCGCATCCGCATCATCGAAGCGGCGAGTGCGAAGGGACCACGCCTTGAGGACGCCGGGATCATTGTGGCCGGCGGCCGGGGGCTTGGCGCTCGCGAGCACTTCGCCTTGATCGAGCAGCTCGCGGAAGCGTTCGGCGGGATGGCCGGCGCGTCCCGTCCCCTGGTGGACGATGGCTGGGTGGATGCGTCTCGACAGGTCGGCCTCACCGGCCACATCACCCGCCCTGCCCTCTACGTCGCGGTGGGAATCTCGGGCGCGAGCCAGCACATGGCCGGCTGCGCGGCTGCGAAAACCATTGTCGCGATCAACAAGGACGCCGACGCCGCCATCTTCAAGCACGCCCGCTATGGCATCATCGGCAATTGTCTCGAGATTTTGCCCGCGCTGATCCGTGCGGCACGCGAGCGGCGCCAAGCCGAGCCATGACCTCGCCAAGGGCGTGAGGGCGCCTTCTCGCCACTGCGTTGAAAACCATGAGCTTCGAGCCGGAGAGAAACAGATGAGCCAGCGCATTCCCGTGATCGAAGGGCTCTTTGCCGAGCGTTCCGATGGGCCGCGGCTGATCGGCTCGCGTTGCACCACCTGCGCGACGCCCTACTTCCCGAAGTCCCCCGTCTGCCACAATCCAGGCTGCGACCAGAGCAAGATGGAGGACGCGGCCTTTGGTCCGACGGGTGTGCTGTTCAGTTTTGCGGTCCAGAACTATCCGCCCCCCCCGCCGGCAAAGTACGACGAGCCCTACCGGCCCTACGCCGTCGGCATGGTCGATCTTCCGGAGGGGCTGCGGGTGCTCGGTCGCATTGCGACCGACGACTTTTCGCAGCTGCGCGGAGGTCTTCCGGTGCATCTGATCGTGGATCGGATGTACCACGACTCGGAAGGCAACGAGGTGGTGACGTGGCAGTTCCGGCCGGCCCCGGTCTTGGCGCAGGCCGACGACAGGAGGATGAAGCCGTGACTGAGGTGGCCGTGCTCGGGGTGGGGATGCATCCCTTCGGCAAGTTCGAGGGCAAGTCCGTAGGCGATCTGTGTCGGACGGCCGTCGTGGCGGCGCTCGCCGACGCGGGCATCTCCTGGCGCGAGATCGAGGCGGTGGCCGCCGCGAGCTCTCGCTTCTCTGGAGGGAAGGGCTGGGGGCTGAACGGAAACGACGTTGTGGAGGACATGGGCTCGACGGGCGTTCCCGTCTACAACCTCTCCGCCGGCTGCTCGGCGGGTGGGAACGCTCTCAACGTCGGCTATACGCTCGTCGCGAGCGGCCTCCACGACGTCGTGCTGGTCGTCGGGGGGGAGAAGATGCCCAAGGGCTTCATTCAGACTTCCGGAGTCGAGGAGAAAACCGATCCAGAATTCCTCCGGCAGCGCTGCATCGGCGTCTCAGGACCCGCCTTCTGGGGCATGCTGTGTCGACGCCGCATGGAGGACTACGGGACGAGCGAGGAGCACTTGGCGAAAATCGCGGTCAAGGCTCACGCAAACTCCGTGCACAACCCGTACGCGCGCTTCCGAAAGCCGTTCACATTGGAGGAGGTCTTGAAGTCCCCGATGGTGTGCTTTCCGCTCCGCCTCTACGAGATCTGCCCGGTGAGCGATGGTGCGGCTGCCGCCATCTTGTGCTCGGCGCGCTTCGCTCGCCGGAAGACCTCGAAGCCGGTCTGGGTCGCGTCGAGCACCGTGGCCACCGCGCGCTTCGATGATGGCGTCACGCGCCATCTCGCAGCCGTGAGCCCCAAGGGTCGGACGATGCATAGCGAGGCGAAGATTGCCGTGGAGAAGGCCTTCGAGCGCGCCGGACTCGGGCCACGCGACCTGAACCTCGTCGAGCTGCAGGACAACACCGTCTACTACGAGCTTGCGTTCCCCGAGGAGTGGGGGCTTTGCAGCGAGGGCGAAGCGGAGCGGCTCGTCGAGAAGGGCGAGACGGTTCCGACAGGGAAGCTTCCGATCAACCCGAGCGGAGGCTTCCAGTCGTTCGGTGAGGCGACGACCGCCATGGGCGTCTTTCAGGTGGCTGAGCTTACCTGGCAGCTGCGAGGCGAGGCCGGAGGCAGACAGGTGCCGCATGCCCGGGTGGGTCTTGGACAGACGATCGGGCTCGGTGGGAACGCCACCGCCGTCGTTCTCAAGAGCTGACGCGGAAGATTCCGGCCGAGCTCGGACGGGAGGGGGTATGGGCTGGACGGCCTGGGAGCGCGTCACCGGCGATGGCCTTGAGTTCGACGAGATCGTCTACGAGCGCAAGCGCCACGAGGAGCTTGGAGGCGGGATTGCGCGCGTGACGATCTCCAAGCCCGACAAATACAACGCCATGACGCTTCGGACCGTCGATCAGATGTTCCGTGCCTTCTACCACGCCAACCACGATCCTTCCCTGGGCGTGATCGTGGTGGCCGGCACGGGCAAGCACTTCGGCGTCGGCGGTGACGTCGAGTGGGAGCGTTGGGGTCTGCGCGAGGCCTTCTACTTCCGCTATCCCCACAACCGGCTGATTCGAACCTCACGCAAGCCGGTGATCGCGCAGGTGCAGGGCTACTGCCTCGGCGGCCACAACCACATGGCCTACTGCTGCGACTTCACCATCGCCGCCGACGACGCAGTCTTCGGTCAGGCGGGACCGAAGGTCTCGAGCCCTGCCGACGGCTTCTTCGTGCCCTACCTCGCAAACGTCGTGGGCGCGAAGAAGGCTCGCGAGATGTGGATGCTGTGCCGACGCTACAAGGCCGATCAGGCGCTGGAAATGGGCCTTGTGAATCAGGTCGTGCCCCGAGACGACCTCGAGGCCGCGGTCGACCGCTGGTGCGAGGAGATGCTGCGCCTCTCGCCCGGCTGCCTCGAGATCTTGAAGGCAAGCTTCGACCAGATGATGGACGGCTACGCCGAGATGGGTGTCATCTCGAGCACCATGTACCCGGACTGGTTCGATCTCCCGGAGGGAAGAGAGGGCGGGGCTGCCTTCACGGAAAAGCGCAAGGCGCGTTTCTGGGAGATCCGGGAGCACGAGGCGGAAGCAAGGCGACGGATGCAGGAGGAGTGGGAGAGAAAGAAATAGGGCAAAAGACCGCTACCCGTCCTTGCGTGTCGGCCCCGCCACCGCTCCCTCCTCGGTGAGCCGAGCGACCTCCTCCCGGCCGTAGCCGAGCTCCTCAAGCAGCTCGTGCGTGTGCTGTCCCTGCAGGGGCGGCGCGCGGCGCACGCTGCCGGGCGTGCCACGGAACTTGATGGGTACGCCGGTCACCTCGAGCTTTCCGAGGCGCGCGTGTTCGGTCTCCACAATCATCCCGTTGTGCCGGATCTGCGGATCGCGCACCACCTCGGGGATCTCGCTCACCGGTGCGGCCAGAACGTCGGCGGCAATGATCTTCTCCAGCAGCTCGTCGCGCGGGAAGTCCTTGCAGCGGGCCGAGATCAACCGATCGAGCTCGTCTTGGTGGCGAAGCCGGTCCTCGGAACTCGCAAAGCGTGGGTCCTCGGCGAGCGGGACGGCGAGCGCCTGACAGAGGTTGCGGAAGAATTTGTTCGACGGGCAGGTGATGCACAGCCTCCGACCGTCCCCACACTCATACACGCCCGAGGGTGCAAAGAAGTGGCTGCGGTTTCCCGTTCGCGGCACCACCTCCCCGGTGAGCAGGTAGCTTTGCAGCACCGAGGCCTGCGCGTGGGTCAGTACGTCGAGGAGCGAGAGGTCGATGCGCTGGCCTTCTCCGGTGGCATCCCGGACGCGAAGGGCCGCGAGGACGCCGGTCGCCACGCACATCGAGGTCATGACGTCCACAAGCGGCGCGGTGACGCGGACAGGCGGCGCGCTCGGATCGCCGTTCCCCGCGATGAGGCCCGCGTAGCCCTGCGCCAGAAAATCGATGCCCGGCCGGCCCGCATAGGGACCGTCGGGGCCGAAGGCCGTAACGCCCACCCAGATCACGTCCTTTCGGTGGCGACGGACCGACTCGTAGTCGATCCCGAGACGAGAGAGAGCGGGTTCCCGCACGTTTGTCACAAGCGCGTCCGAGCGGCGGACGAGGCGCGCGAAGACCGACTGCGCGGAGGGCTTGGCGAGATCAAGCACGATGGCCCGCTTGTTGCGGTTGAGGGCAAGAAAAGGCGCCCGCTCTCCCAGCTTGTGCGCACCGAGATGTCGGCTCTCGTCGCCGTGGTGTGACTCCACCTTGATGACCTCAGCGCCGAGGTCGCCCAGCAGCGTCGCACCGTAAGGACCTGCGAGCATCGTCGAGAGATCAAGGACGCGAATGCCCGAGAGGGGTCCTGCAGCGAACCCTGCGAACGAGGGCCGCGTCACGGGATCACCTTTTGGCTCTTCAGCTCGCCGATCTCCTCCCACGAGTAGCCGAGCAGCTCCGAAAGCAGAAGCTCCGTGTCCTGGCCCAGCTCGGGACCCAGCGTTTCGACACGCCCCGGGGTTTTCGAGAGCCCGATCGGGAGGCCGCGTACCCGGACCTGCCGCTTCACCTCTTCGCAGTAGGTCTCGAGAAGGTAGTCGTTGGCCCAGGCCTGCGGATCCTCGGAGAGGTCGCGCAAGGTTCCGATCGGACTCGCCGCGAGGCCTTCCGCGCGCAGCCGGGCCGTCCAATCGTCCGCCGTGCGCTCCCGGAACACGCCGTCGAGCACCTCGACCAGCGCCCGGGTGTGCGCTCGGCGCGCGTCTGCGGACTTGAAGCGTGGATCGCGGGCGACCGGAGGATCGCCGAGTGCTTGACGCAACGTCGCGTAGCTTGCGTCATCGTTCGCGACGCACAGGAAGAGCCAGCGGTCGCGCCCTGCATAGGTGTTCCAGAGCGGATTCTCGGGGTCGCGGCGCGAGCGCTGGCGTGCAAATCGTGGATCGCCGGTCGCGAGGTAGGCTTGCAGAGTCGGCGCCGCCAGCAGAAGCTGAGCGCCGTAGAGGGAAGCGTCGACGATCTGGCCCTTCCCCGTGAGCCGTCGCTGGTGGAGCGCGACGAGGATTCCAAGCGCCCCGAGCAGGCCGCCGTAGGCATCACCGGATCCCATACCGAGATAGATCGGCGGTTGACCCGGTTCCCCGAGTCGGTTCATGAGGCCCGTCAGCGCCTGCACCGTCATGTCAAAGGCGGGCTTGCTCGCGGTGGCCCAGCGCCCGTAGCCGCTCGTGACCGCGTAGACGAGCCGCGGATTCACCTCGCGGAGCCGCTCATACCCAAGCTCCCAGAGTGCCAGATTCTCCGCACCGAGGTTCGAGAGGAAGACGTCCGATTTTTCGACCAGCCGGTAGAGGATCTCACGCCCCCTCGGCTGCTTCAGGTCGACGGCGAGGCTCTTCTTGTTGCGGTTGATGACCAGGAAGTACTGGTTCCAATCGCCCACCGGCAGCGCCTTGATGCTGCGCACCCCCCGACCCTGGTCGCCGCCCTTCGGTCGCTCCACATGGATCACCTCCGCACCGAAGTCGGCGAGATGCTGCGCAGCAACGGGACCCTGGAACCAGACCGTGAGATCGATGACTCGGATGCCTTCTAGCGCCGCGTGTCGTGTCTGCATCGGCACCTACGCCACAACGCCCTGCGCGCGCAGCTCGGTCACGCGGTCCTCATCGATCCCCAGCCACTCGTGCAGCACTTCACCGGTATGTTGGCCCGCGCACGAGGCGAGGCGGTCGAGCGTGGCCGTTCCATCGGAGAGGAAAACAGGGAAGCCGAGCAGCTTCATGCGGCCGAAACTCGGATGAGTGAGGTCGACGAGGTAGCGATTGCGGTAGGCCGACACGTCGTTCTCCGGGAAGGAATAGTCCTCGATCACATCGGCGGACAGCTGGGACTCGTTGAACGCTGCGCGCCAGTGGCCAGACGACTGCTGTGCGAATGCACGCTCCAGCACCTGCATCAATTCGAGGCGATTCACTTCGCAGCGCTTCTCGTGGCTGTCGAATCGAGAGTCTCGGGGATCGATGCCGACGAGCGGTGCGAAGGCGGGCCACCATCGGTCCGTGTCAGGCATGGTGAGGGTCACCCATTTCCCGTCCGCAGCGGGGTACAGGGTGCCGCTCATGGGATTTCCCATGTCGAGTCGTGAAACCGGGGCAAGAAGCCTCTCCCCGCCGATCGCGAGGTAGGCCTGAAGGTCGAGGCTCGCTCCATACATGTTGCCCGCAAGCAGGGAAACGTCGACGATCTGCCCCACCCCCGATGCGGCGCGGTGCTCGAGCGCCGCAAGGACCCCAAAAGCCAACATCACCGCGGTGTACATCGAGCCATGCCCCGGGTATACAGGGGGCTGACCGGGTTGCGGAAGGAGCGGCATCATGCCGGCCCGGGCGGCCGCGAGCTCGTCAATGGCTGCAAGCTCACGGTCGGGGCCCTGCGGGCCGAAGCCCGTGCCGCGCGCGTACACGAGCTCGGGCCGAAGCTTCGAGAGCGTCTCGTAGTCCCAGCCCCTCTCTTCGACCTCGCGCAGCGGCCGGTCGATCGCGACAACGTCCGCCCGCTTCACGAGATCCTCCACGATCTCTCGCCCTTCGGGGCGACGGTCGTCGACCACCAGACTGCGCTTGTTGCGGTTCGCGAGCTCGCGCTCCCAGTCCCAGGGGACGCGCGGGGCGGCCCCGTTGTCCCCCATTCCGGCGCGAGGAGCGGGGTCTTCGATGCGCAGGACTCGGGCGCCGAAATCGCCGAGCAGCGCCACTCCCAGCGAGGCCCAGAAGGACGAGGTGCGGTCCAGGACCACGATGTCCGCGAGTGCGCGGCTCATCGCCTGTCGGTCCGCCAGGTGCGGATCGTGTCGAGCGTCTTGTCCGCGAACTCGACCTCGTCCGGAAGCGGCCGACCGAGCCACTCCCGATAAAACGTATCGAGGTCCGGCAAGAATTCGAAGTCGGGCGGGCAGCCCCGGGGCACCGCCTCGACCTCAAGCTGTGTACCGCAGCCCGGGCAGATGTATTCTCGAATCTGAATCCACGACGGGTCGGGCTGCTCCGAGCCTCGGTACACTTCGCGCAGCTGTTCCTCCGTCTCGCGCACGTGGATCAGCGCCTCCAGCTTCCAGTTCACGCGGTAATCCCCGAACTCGTGCCCGCAGCGGCACTTCACGATGCGCTTCTCCCCCTTGCGGACGATGAAGAGCGCCGTCGTAAGCGGCAGCAGAATCTTCTCCTTCCAAGGCACACGCTTCTGGAGGATCGCGACCCATTTCTCGAAGCGGTCCGCATCCTTCGCATCCTTCATGATCTCCTGGACACGCGTCCACGACAGCTGTCCATCGATCAGCCGCTCGATCTCAGAAACGTCGTACTGCGCCATCGGATCTCCTGTTCTAGAAGCCAAAGTTGTCGGGAAGCTTCCAGAAAGCCCGCAGCTCGTCCGCGTAGGCGGGCGAGAGCTGCATCGAGCTCCGCCACATGGCAAGCACAGCCTCCGCCATGTTCTCTTTGACGAGGATCTTCTCGCGTTCGCGCTGCCACCACTCACGGAAGGGAACCCCGCGCGCCTTGCGTTGCGCGCGCATCGCCTCCCGCTTCTTCTGCGTCGCGGCCGCGTCCAGAGACCAGTGCTTGGTCTTCTCGTCGAAATGCGCCACGACCCCATGCACCTCTGAGGCGATCCGCTCCCGCTCCAAACCGTCGTCCAGGTCTTTCCGAATGAGCTCGAGATCCCGTTCGAGCGGGTCGCCGAGTGCCTGCGAGCCGGAGACGGGGTGCACGATCACATCCCACTCGTGGAGCTGTCCAGGGGTCACAAAAGGCGCGATGCAATTCGGCTCGATGACTTCGGCTTTGATGTCCTTCCCGATCGTCGGGCGCTCCGGGTCGCCCCGCTCATGAAGAAGGGGTCGGTGCGCTTCGGCGAGCTCCTTCAGGTTCGTGCCGCTCGCGTAGGCCGCCCGGTCGGGCCAAGTCGGGTAGGCGCCGAACATCCCGTGGTTCCCGCAGACCTTGCTGCGGATCCCAGCGCAGCCGCACTGGTACTCGATGCCCGAGGTATTCTTCACGAGCCACACCGCGGTGTGACCGAGGCCGCCGCGGAACTTTCCATAGCCGCCCGAGTCAGGCTCGAGGTTCCGGCCGAGGTAGACGACCGGGTAGTAGAGCTCGCTCACCTCGGCGTTCCCGAAGTCTGCGTTGGGCGTGTAAATGCACCACGCGCTGGTCTCGCCGTCGGCGATGGCTCGCGCAGGCCCACCATTGCAGGCTTGTTCGAGTGTCAGCCCGGCCGTGTAGAGCCCGTATTGGTTCACGCCGGAAAACTCGGCGGTCATCGTCGTGGCTCCGCCGGCCGCCACCTCCTCCACGAAGCCGCGCGACCAGTACAGCCGCCCGAACGCCTCGTAGAGCGAACTCATCCACACGACCGCCGGCGCCCACGCGACGCCCGACGCCGCGAAGTAGTTCGCGGAGTAGGGATTCGCCCATGAACCCAGCGGAGGATCCTCGAGGCGCCATGCTGCAACGGCACCCCAGTTGAACATGTCAAACCCCACCATGTGGGAGTACGCATTGAGCATGCCGGACACGAGTGCGTTCGGCGTGATGTTCTCCCCGAAGGGAACCCAGCCGCTCGCGCCGCGGAGCGAGATCGCGACCTTTGCGCTCCGATCGATCGTAAGTTCCAGCGGGAGATTGAAGAGGCAGTCGACGTTCTGCTGCGGGAGCAGCACCCGCTTACCCGCCATCGCGAGGTCTTTGAAGTTGGACTTCCGGATGCGGCCGGGCGTCGCCTGCGTACGCACGCGCGAAACCGCATAGCGTCGGCTGTCCTCGATATACTCGCGGCTCACGTCCTCGAAGAAGTCGAGCCCGTACTTTTCCACCAGCGCGAGCACGCGTTCACGAATCGTCAGGCATCCCGCCAGGCGGCCCCGGGCGTCGCCCATCGTCCAATCCGGAACACGCGTGCGCGAGCGCATGCGCTTCTCGTACCAGGGATAGAACCGGTCGTTCTCCCCGACTCGCTCGGCGACGACGGGGACGCCGTCTGAAAAACAGTCGGGGTTCATGAAGCCGATCGAACCCGGCAAGACGAAGCCCGCGTCCATGACATGTGTCACGGAGGCCGCCCAGGCGATGAGCTTGCCGCCGGCGAAGATGGGCACCGTGGTCTGAAAATCCGCGGAATGGATCCCGCCGAAGTGGGGATCGTTGTTCTCGAAGATATCGCCCGGGCGGATGCCTGGATTGTCCTCATAGCCCGACTCGATGTACGAGCGCAGAAGCAGCGAGAGCAGACCGGGATGCGACACGATGCCGCGTGAGGTGCAGACCGCTTCCCCGGTCGGGAGGTGGAGGCTCCACAGCGCGTCTCCCCCTTCCGCAGCGATCGGCGAACTCGAGACACGGCAGCCCACCACGTGTGCGGTATTGCAGATGTTGAGGAGGATCTGCCAGACCGCTTCGTAGGTGCCGGGATCTGTCTCCTTGCGCCGCAGCTTCTCAAGACCAAAGAGGTGGCCGGTCTCGCGCAGCAGACGTTCGTTCGTCTCGAGCTTTTGTCGGAGCGTCCCGCCGGCAGCAGGGTGGCCTGCACGTGCGCGCTTTAGACCCGAGCGCGCTCCCGACTTGGTGATCGCCTTTCGCTGCACGGTCGCTCTCCTGTTCGGCCTCATCGCCTTCCACCTCGAATGGCACGCCGGGCCGCTGCCGACCGGGCGCTTCGACTCTTCCCGGGACTCCGCCGATCGAGCCAGTAGATCAGGTGCTCGTCGATTCGCACGTGCCAGTCGTGCGGTACGAACAACGTGGTGTTGGGGGCTTCGATCACTGCGAGCCCGTCGATCTCGTTGCCGGGACGCAGCTCGCCCATCTCGAACAGCTGCGCCACGTGCCACCGGCCCTTCTGGAAGACCTTGCGTGTTCCTTTCGAGGCGGCTCGCGGTGGCTTCTTGCCTTCGAGTCGGTGGCGGGCGAGCTTCGGTTTCACCGTGTCAACCTTTGCCACCACGCTCACCTCGGCCACGTGATAGGTCGGCTGCGGGGGCCGCCCCGCCAGTGTGAACATCTGCGTAAAGACCTCCTCGAAGCGAGCGATGAGCTGTTCGACCTCGGCGTCGCCGCGAAGCCGAGACACCGGAGAAGACACCTCGACGTCGCTCAGCTGGCCGAAGTAGCGCATGTACGCGATCTGCTCGAGCTCGATCTGATCACGAGAGAAGCCCTCCTGCAACAGCTCCTTCAGCAGCTCTTCCTCCAGTTCCTGCCAGGCCGCGGTCACCGATTTCGCGGGTTCACGCCAAGCCTCGCGACCGGCAAACACAGCCGAAACGCTCTTGTGACGACGGTGCGCATAGTCCATACAGGCGCCGCCCCAAGCGCTGAATGCGCCGGCGTGCGGTACCGTGATCACCGCCTTCCAAGGCGCGTCACCCGCGTATCCCAGCAGATGCAGCGGTCCGCCTCCTCCGTAGCCAAGAAGCACGTAGTCGCGTAGGTCGTGCCCCACCATGAGGCTGCGCACGAGATGCTCGCGCATGATGACGTTCACGAGATTCACGCACTGCTCTGCAGCCACGTAGGGATCCAAGCGAAGGGGGTCTGCGATCTTCTCCCGGAAGACGCGCAGCGATTTCGCGGGGTTCACTTTCACGCGACCCCCGAGGTAGTAGTCCGGGTTCAGGATGCCGAGCAGCAGATTGCAGTCGTTGACCGTGGGGATCTCGTCGTTCCCCGTTTCTTGGAATACCGGGCCCGGGGTGCCGCCCGCGCTGTCCGGTCCGAGCTTGATGCGGTGTGTATCGGGATCGAGCCGGATGTATGTCCCCGTGCCCGCACCGATCGAGCGGATGTCGAGCATCGGGACGTTCACATACATCTGCTGGAACGGGGGCTCGCGATCGATCGGTACGATCCCGGCGGTGATCGCGCCCGCGTCGAAGCTTGTGCCTCCCACGTCGGAGCACACCACGTTCTGCTCGCCGATCACCTGGGCGACGTATGCGGCGCCCATCATCCCGCCCACAGGACCCGACATCACGGTTTCGAAGAGACGGGGATAGCGAATGCTGGTCACCCCTCCGTAGGAGAGCACGGTCTTCAGCGAGTGGGCGTAGCCGGCGGCTTTGAGCTTCTCCTCCACCTGCACGAGTTGCTTGCGGGCCGGCTCGGAAGCGTATGCCTGGATCACCGTCGCGTTCGCCCGAGAGATCTCGCGCAGGGTCGGCGCCACCTCGGAGGAGATCACCACGGGAACTTTCTTCCCCGATTCGCGGATCACACGTCGCGCGATCTCTGCGGCGCGCTGCTCGTGCGCGGAGTTCGTGAAGGACTGCAGGAACACGACGGCGAGCGCCTGGATCCCAAGGCCCAGAAGCTCGCGCACGCTGCGTTCCACCTCGTGCTCATAGAGCGGGATCACGATTTGGCCGAAGAGGTCGATGCGCTCCGTGATCCCCCGCGTGAGCCGCCGGGGCACGAGCGGCACACGGTGTTTGCGGTACTGCATGTGGGTAATCTCGGACCACTCGTAGCCGATGAAGCTCTGCGATCCACGCCCCTGCACGATCATGTCTTCGAAGCCGCGTGTGACCAGAAGCCCCGTCGGAAGCCCATCAAGGTTGAGGAGAGCGTTCAGCATCGAGGTTCCGGTGTAGATCGCCGTCTCGATGCCGCGGAAGAAGGCGGGGCGATCCGCCGGACCGATCTTCAGATACGAGAGCGCTTCGTCGAGCGACTCCATGTATCCGACGCTTTCGTCGTAGCGCGTGGTCGGCGCCTTGCCGATCACGAAGCGCCCGCGCTCGTCCACCACGATCACGTCGGTCATCGTGCCTCCGGCGTCGCAGGCGACGAGATAACGGGCCATCAGGGGTTGCCTCCGTAGGACATTGCCATCCTCTCCAGAAAACGCTCCCGTTCCGTGGCTCAGTCTGCCGATCGGCCCACGAGCCGCCGGAACCAGCGTACGATCGCCGCCCAGAACGCCGCGAAGACGAGCGGTACGACGCGAATCGATTCCTCCCGTGCCGGGGATGCGGCCGCAGCGCCTCCGGGGAGGGCGCCCGCGCCTTCCCCTCCGGTCGCCTCCAGCGTGCTGCGCACCTTCTCCGCGAACTCCTTGAAAAGCTGCGCAGACACGGCCTGGATCATGCCCCGCCCGACCTGGACCACCTTGCCGGTGAGGTCGACGCTCGCTTCGGCGATCACCTCGGTGCTGCCGTCCGGCAAGGCGGAAAGGCGGCTCGTGAGCGCCCCGCGCGCGGTCCCCCCGCTGGTCTCCCGCCCGTCGGCGAGGGCGCGCACCCGGTGCGCAACTTCGTCGAGCTCGTCGAAACGCACCCGACCCTTGTAGCTGGCCGAGATCGCCCCGATCCTGACGCGAACGCTGCCGAGGAAGGTGCGCTCGTCGACCACCTCGTCGAGCGAGGCCCCGGGCATGCAGCTTGCGACCTGCGCGGGGTCGATGAGGAAGCGCCACACGCGATCGACCGGCGCGGCGACCTGGAACCTTTCACGGATTTCGATCGCCATGGCTGCGGTCCCGGTGGGGTCCTCGCGCCGGCCTCCCCGGCGTGCCGGCCGGCAGGCCGCCCGCGCGGGGCCCCCCCTCGCGGTCCGGCCATTTATGATACGCCGCGTATCGTATACTGTCTGTCCCAGAAGACCAACCATGGTTCCCACCCGCGAGATCTACTGGAACATCAGCGGCGGCAGCCTGATCTACGTCTTCGCGGCGATCGCCGGGGGGCTGTGGGCTTGGCAGATGTGGCGGCGAATCCGCCTGTGGCGGCTCGGAGGCCCGCAAGCGCGGGCCGACCGTTGGGGAGCGCGAACCAAGCGCCTGCTGGTGGAACTGTTCGCACAGCGTCGGTTGCTGCGGGACCCCCTGCCGGGCGCCGCACACCTGCTCGTCTTCTACGGCTTTCTGGCTGAGTTTCTGGCGACCTCCCAGATCGCGGTCCAGGAGTGGACGGGGATCCAGTTCCTGCGCGGGAGCTACTACCTCGCCTATTCGCTGATCTCCGACGTCTTCGGTCTGCTCGCGATCGTCGGCCTCGTCTACCTGCTCTGGCGCCGGGCCATCGTGCGGCCCGCGCGCCTTCACTCGGTGCTTGACGACTGGATCGCGCTCGGGCTTCTGTTGCTCGTCTTTGTGCAGGGCTTTGTCGTGGAAGGGCTCCGCATCGCGGCCACTGAGCTCGTCCAGCAGCCTGATCTCGCCCGCTGGTCCCCCGGCGGCTGGCTCTTCGCTCAGGTGTTTTCCGCCATGGATGAGCCCGCGCTTCGCTCCGGGCACCGGTTTGTGTGGTGGTTCCATGCCGTCACCGCGTTCACATTCCTCGGCTACTTCGTCTACGGGAAGCTGGCGCACGTCCTCTATGGGGCGGCGAACGTTCTCCTGAGCGATCTCGGGCCGAGCCGCCTCGTGCATGCGGACGTGGAGGCCTTGGCCGACACAGACCCCGGCGCGCTTGAGCGGCTCGGCACTTCGAGAATCGACGGCTTTTCGTGGAAGGGCCTCCTCGATCTCGACGCCTGCATGAACTGCGGGCGCTGCGAAGAGGTGTGTCCCGCACACCAGAGCGGCGTCCCGCTCTCGCCACGCAAGCTGATCCGGGACCTGCACGACCATCTGAGCGCGGTCGGCCCGGCGCTCGCCGCCAGCCGCGCGCACGGTGACCCCCATCCACCGCCTGGGCTGGCACCCCTCTACGGTGTCGGCGGAGCAGAGGGACCGCAGCCGGCGGTGCTCGAGGTGGAGCTCTGGGGCTGCCGCACCTGTGGCGCCTGCCAGCAAGAGTGTCCGGTTTTCGTGGAGCATGTACCGAAGATCGTGGACATGCGACGCTCCCTGGTGATGACCGAGGCGCGCATGAGCGACGAGGTGAAGCAGCTCCTCAAATCCATCGACGAACGCACGCACCCGTGGGTCGGTGCAAGTGGCGACCGGGAGCAGTGGTTTGCGGACCTCGATCTCAAGGTCCTCGGCAAGGGCGATCGCGCCGAGTGGCTGTTCTGGGTCGGCTGCACCGGCGCCATGATCGAGCGCAATGTCAAGGTGACGCGAGCGGTGGCGAAGGTCCTGCGCGCAGGTGGAGTCGACTTCGCCGTCCTCGGCTCCGAGGAGTCGTGCACCGGCGACCCCGCGCGGCGAGTCGGGGGTGAGGTCACGTTCCAAATGTGCGCCAAGGCAAACCTCGAGACCCTCGATCGCTACGGGGTGAAAAAGATCGTGACGGCCTGTCCGCACTGCTTCAACACGCTCAAGAACGAGTACCCGGATTTCGGCGCCCGTTTCGAGGTCATCCACCACAGCCAGCTGATTGCGCAGCTCGTGCGGGAAGGGCGCCTTCCGCTCGCGCGGAAGCTCGACTCGCTGACCTACCACGATCCGTGCTATCTCGGCCGACACAATGGGATCTACGAGGCACCGCGCGACGTGCTGCATGCGGTGTCGGAGGACGGCGCCTTCACAGAACTGCCGAGAAACCGCTCGCGCGCGCTCTGCTGCGGCTCGGGAGGTGGCTACGCCTTCATGGACGACAAACCGGAGAAACGCATCAACCACATGCGGGTCGAGGAAGTGAAGGCGTCCGGCGCCCAGACTGCCGCGGTCTCCTGCCCGTTCTGCATGCAGATGTTCGAGGAAGCCCTCTCGGCGGTCGATCCCGCAGGCCAGGTGCGTGCACTCGACATCGCAGAGATCGTCGTCGAGGCGCTGGAGGGGGCCGCGTGACCGAGCCGACCGCCGACGCCCTGCGAAGGCTCCTCGATCTCGAGGCGATTCGCGATATCGCTCGCCGCTACGCGCACTGCATCTGGCGTCGCGACGCCGACGGAGCGGCCGAGCTTTTCGCGGAGAATGGAGTGATGGACACAGGCGATCGCCCTCCGCTCGTGGGCCAGGATGCCATCCGCGAGGCCTACCGCGCGATCCTCCCCTCCTCCGAGTTCCTGCCCTTCGTGCACGACCACTTGATCGAGCTGGATGGCGACCGCGCGAGGGGCACTTGCCATCTCGACCTCCGCGTCCGCCGAGAGGGCCAGCGCTTCCTTGGGGCAGGTTACTACGACGATCAGTACGTGCGCAGCAGCAACCGCTGGAGGTTCGCCTCGCGCCGCCTCACGATGCAATTCCTTGTTCCGTTCCTCGAGGGCCCGGCTCCGGGCCGGAGCGGCACGGGCTAGCAGGACCCGTTTCGGGTCACTCTTTCGCTGGAGGCAGGATCATGGCTCGGCTCAAGACCGGAACCCGACTAAAGAGCGCGGTGTGCAATACGCAGGTGATGGTGGTCGCTGCTCCGGATGCGGAGGTCCAACTGACCTGCGGAGGTCAACCCCTGATCGACGCGGCGGCAACTCCCACCGCGGGCGCGGTGATCTCGCCGGACGCGGCAAAAGGCACGACGCTCGGGAAACGCTATGTGAACGCGGACGGCACGCTCGAACTCCTGTGCATCAAGCCCGGCGAAGGCTCACTCGCCGTCGCCGGCGAGGCACTGAGACTGAAGGAAGCCAAGCCGCTTCCCTCGTCGGACTGAACCATGAACCTCATGATGCTGCTCGAGATGGCCGTTTCAGGCTTTGGCGACCGCGTGGCGGTCCGGAGCGGAGGCGAAGCACTTCGCTACGGGCAGCTTTTCGCCGCGGCCGGCAGAGTGGCCACCGAGATCGAGGCCTCCGGCTGCGCGAACGTCGCCCTGCTCGACGTGAACAGCCTCGCAGTACCCGTGGCCTTGTTTGGGAGCGCATGGGCGGGTCGGCCCTTCGTGCCGCTTAGCTACCGCCTTACCAACGCCGAGCTCGAGGCGCTCGCGGAACGCATTGCCCCATCGTTGCTCGTCACCTCGTCCGAGCGCGCCGATAGCCTCAAGAGTCTCCCGGGCGCCACGATCGTCACACGCGAGGCGCTTCTCGGTCGGGCGCTCGGTGCAAGCCCGCGCGAGGCGGACTGGCCGATGGATCCAGATGCGATCGCGATCCTGCTTTTCACCAGCGGCACGACCGGCGCTCCAAAGGCGGCGGTGATCCGTCACAAGCACCTCGTGTCGTATGTCTTCGGCTCGCTCGAGTTTGGCGGCGCCAGCGAGGAGGAGGCCTCTCTCGTGAGCGTCCCCCCCTACCACATCGCCGCGATGGCGGCGGTCGCGAGCTCGGTGTACGCGGGAAGACGCATGGTGCAGCTTCCGAACTTCTCGGCGGAGGCGTGGATCGAGGCCGCCCGTCACGAGCGAGTGACGCATGCGTTCGTGGTTCCCACGATGCTCGGACGGATCGTGAACGCGCTGGAGCAGGATCGGGGCAACGGCCTGCCGGCGTTGCAGGCGCTCTCCTACGGCGGTGGCAAGATGCCGCTTCCGGTGATCGAGCGCGCGCTGAACCTCTTGGCCGGAGTCGACTTCACGAACGCCTACGGTCTCACCGAGACCAGCTCCACCATCGCCGTGCTCGGTCCTGAGGAACACCGCAAGGCGGTGTCGAGCGACGATCCCGTCGTGCGACGCCGGCTCACATCCGTCGGAAGGCCGCTCCCGAGCGTCGAGGTCCAGATCCGTGACGCGGAGGGCAACCCGCTCCACCCGGGCCGGCACGGAGAGGTTTGTGTGCGCGGGGAGCAGGTCTCCGGGGAGTACCTCGAACGGGGCTCGCTGGTCGATTCCGAAGGCTGGTTCCCGACACGCGACGCGGGCTTCCTGGACGAGGAGGGCTACCTCTTCCTCGACGGCCGCATGGA
>DOUU01000289.1 GCA_003520425.1 Deltaproteobacteria bacterium | reverse complement strand
GGGCTCGGGGGATACCACCTTGCCGCCGCTGCCACGAACGAGGCCGCCGTCGCGAGGCTCCGCTCACGCAAGCACCGCCATGAGAAGCCCTTTGCGATCATGGTCTCGAGCCTCGCCGCGGCGCGGGATCTCGCCGAGCTGAGCCCGGCGGAGGAGAGGAGCCTCGCGACCCCGCAGCGCCCCATCGTGCTCTTGCACCGGAAGGCCGGTGCCGAGCTCGCCGGCTCGGTTGCGCCGGGGAATCGTCTCGTCGGTCTTATGCTTCCCTACACTCCGCTGCATCACCTGCTCTGCAAGAGCCACCCCGAGCCTTTCGTGCTCACGAGTGGAAACGTTGCCGACGAACCGATCGTCTATGGCGATGAAGCCGCAACCCAGCGCTTGTCCTCGGTCGCCGACTTCTTTTTGACTCACAACCGGGCCATACATGTGCGGACAGACGACAGCGTCGTGCGTGTGTTTCGCGAGAAGGAGCTTCCCTTGCGGCGCTCTCGGGGCTATTGCCCGCATCCCCTGCCGCTCCCCTTTGAGGCCCGCCGTCCGGTTCTCGCCTGCGGCGGCGAGCTCAAGAGCACGTTCTGCCTCGCGAAGGGTCCCCATGCGTTCCTCTCCCCCCACATCGGGGATCTTGAAAACTACGAGACGCTGGAGGCGTACCAGCAAGGGATTGAGCATTTTTCTCGTCTCTTCGACGTGAGACCAAAGGTCGTCGCCCACGATCTCCATCCCGACTACCTCTCCACGAAATATGCCTTCACGCGAAAAGACGTGGATCTCGTGGCTGTGCAGCATCACCACGCCCACGCTGCCGCCTGCTTGGCGGAGCATGGGGAACATGGTCCTGCGATCGCCGTCGTCTTCGATGGGCTGGGCTATGGCAGCGACGGGACGCTCTGGGGCGGAGAGTTCCTGGAGGCAGACCTCGTCGGGTTTAGGCGCATGGGACACTTTGAGCCGGTGCCGATGCCTGGGGGGTTGGCATCGATCCACCAGCCCTGGAGGCTTGCTGCGGCGTACCTCGATGTTGCGTACGAGGGCAGTCCCCCCCTGGATCTTTCGGTCCTCCAGCGGCATTCCCGTGACTTTCCCACGGTGGTCCGGCTCGCGCGGTCTGGGGTCTGCTCTCCCCAAACGTCGAGCGCGGGTCGACTCTTTGACGCCGTGGCATCGATCCTGGGCGTGCGCGATAGCGTCCGCTACGAAGCGCAAGCGGCGATTGAGCTCGAGCAGCGCGCCGACCCTGCGGAGCGCGGGGAATACGAGGCCCGCGTCCGTCCCGGGCCCCCTTTCCGGATTCGCGGAGCGGACCTTGTGCGTGCGGTCGCAGACGATGCACGGGCGGGAGTGGACGCCGCCACCGTGGCGGCCCGCTTCCACAACGGGCTCGTCCGCGTCGTGGTCGAAGTCGTGGGCC
This sequence comes from Deltaproteobacteria bacterium, assembly GCA_003520425.1. Classification (GTDB taxonomy): domain Bacteria; phylum Myxococcota_A; class UBA9160; order UBA9160; family UBA9160; genus UBA9160. Next base: position 6,648 of record DOUU01000289.1, on the reverse strand, counting down.
AAATCCGGGATCACACGGGTCATCGCACGGTCGTGCTGAGCGGAGGTGTCTTTCAAAACCTTCTGCTCCTGGAAAGAGCCGTCGAACGGCTCGAGGAGCGCGGCTTTCGCGTCCTCACTCACGCTTGCACGCCGCCAAACGATGGGGCTATCAGCTTTGGACAAGCCGTGATCGCAGCAGCTCGCGACCGCGAGCCGAGCGACCTCCTCGGNNGCGACCTCGTCGGCTCACCGCAGGTTGGGGAGCGGGGAACCTGAGGGTCCGGCCGGTCCCTCCAATCGTCAAGACTGAGCCCGGCACCTTGCTACATAGCGATTGACTGGCCTTCCTTTCGTCAATCGCGTCGGCTTTACAATCATTGGCTCTTTTCGCGGACCGGGTCCAGGCCCCAACTGCGGAGATGGGTTAGCGCTTCGCTTTCGTCTTGCTGCTCGACTCCCCAATTGAAGCGGGCTACCGTCGAGCGCGTATCACCCAGGGCTGGCGCCGCAAGCCTTTATCGCCTCTCTGCGCGACCTGAACGGGTACTGCGACAAGGCGCAACAAGACGAACGAACGCGCACTTGGTCCCCTTCATCCGTGCTTCGACTCGTCGGGTCCAGAGCGGCTTAAGCGCCCGGACCATGACCCATGTCGAACTGGCTTGTGTCGAGGCGATGCGACTACCCGCAACGCTGTCCAGCGGCGTTGCAGCGCCGCTCCTCAGGCGCTTCCGGCAAGCTCGGTGCCGGCGCGCAGACGATCGAGATAGGCGTGATAGGCGAACCACCGGTCACGCCGTTTCCCCGTCGTCTCGACGAGGACACTGCTCGCGATGAGCGCCTCGATCGCACGGCCGGCCGTGGGCTTGCTCGCGTCGAGGATCTTCATCACCGAGCTCACGGTCACGATGGGGTGCCGGGGCAGAGCTTCGAAGAGCCGCACAGCGGCGAGGGAGAGCGAGCTCGCCGAGAGGACCCGTGTACGGTCGTTGCCGATAAGCGCAAAGAGTTCGCGCGCCGAAACCACCCCTTCCTCCGCGATCGTCGCTACACCGTCGAGAAAGAAGTCGAGCCACGCCTCCCAGTCGCCGTCAGTTCGCACCAAGTTCAAGCGGCGGTAGTACTCGCTGCGATGTCGCTTGAAGAAAAGGCTTAGGTAGAGGAGCGGCTGAGTGAGCGTCTTCCAATGCTCGAGGGCGAGCGTGATCAGGAGGCGCCCGATTCTTCCATTGCCGTCGAGGTAGGGGTGGATCGTCTCGAACTGCACGTGGACGAGACCTGCGCGCACGAGCGGGGGGAGATCCGTGCGCTCGTCATGCAGGTACTTCTCGAACGCGCCGAGCAGATCGGGCAGCAGGCGCGGGGGAGGCGGCACGAATATGGCGTTGCCGGGTCGCGATCCTCCGATCCAGTTCTGGCTGCGTCGCACCTCGCCAGGCTGCTTGTCGGCTCCCCGCACGCCGCGCATCAGGCGGCGGTGGGTTTCGTTGAGCAAGCGCAGCGAGAGCGGCAAGCCATCCTTTGCGGCGAGCTGTTCCCTGGCGAAGAGGAGCGCGTCCACATAGTTACAGACCTCCTCGACGTCAGGTCCCGGCTCCGCCGTTTCTCCGGTCTCGAAGCGGAGGAGATCGACGAGCGTTGCCTGAGTCCCTTCGATCTGCGACGAGACGACGGCCTCCTTTCGGACGAACGCGTAGAGGAACCAGTCGATGGAGGGGATCATTGCACCCGCAACTTCGAGGCGGCCGAGCGCCCGCTCGGCATCTCGCAACCGCTCTGCGAGAAGACCCACGACCTCGACCGGCGGAGCAGGGGGGAGCGGCTCCGGGACGAAAGCCTCTACCGTTTCCCCCTCGAGCGTCGTGCGCTCATGGTGGCCGGTCGTTCGCTTCATGGGAAAACGTCGAATCCTTGACGGCTTGCGTGAGTCCCTGGGGACGTTGGAACGCTTCTGGGCCGAGTCCGCACCGCTAGGAACGAAGTCTTGACTAGCCAACCAATAAAGTCAAGAGATCGTTACTAGCTTCAAGCNNGCGACACGGTTGTCCTCTCGACCGCGTTCTTCACCGTCTTCAGCGAGGGCCGTCTGCAGACCGAACCCGGCTCAGCCGCGAAGCGCAGCGTCAACGGGCTCAGACGGCACCACCAGCACCGCTAGCCAAATCCGAGGGCGTTTTGTTCGCCTGTTGAACGTCGGATAGAGTTGGGTTGCGTTGCGAGTCTGACGCTGAGCCAGTGGACCCTCGACGGGATGTTGATGGATAGGCCGACGGCGCGGGTTGCGGAGCTTTCGGCCGCTGGTGACTTGGCGCTAAAGCGGAGCGTCTCGCTTGCCCGTCCTCCCAGAGGTTCTCCGATGTGTCTTGCGATTCCCGGAAAAGTCATCGAGATCGTCGATGCGGGCCGGCAGATCGTGAAGGCCGAGGTAAGCGGCGTCCGGCGAAATGTCTCCGCGGAGCTCCTTGGTGAGGCTGGGCAGGCGGACTGCGTCCGAGTGGGCGATTGGATTTTGATCCACGCGGGCTTCGCCCTCGCCAGAATCAACGAAGAAGAAGCGGCAGCGACAACCCGGCTCTTTCAGGCGATGGCGGATGCCTACGCAGACGAGCTCATGGCTCTTCGAAGGAGCGAGATCGAGTAGAGCCCTCTTGCAGGTGATCGGTGAGCCTCTCTTCAGCTGAAACCTGGCATGCCGCGATTGGCGAGGCGTCTTGCCAGCGTGGCCGCATGACGCGGTTTCTGGCGGAGCACGCCCAGGAGCTGGTGCGCGCGGGCGAAGCGATGGCGCAACGCTTCTCTTGCGGCGCCAGGCTCTTTGCGTTCGGCAATGGTCGCTGTGCGACGGATGCCCAGCACATCGCCGTCGAGTTCCTCCATCCCGTGATCGTGGGCAAGCCCGCCTTGCCTGCCGTTTCGCTGAGCGACGACTTCGCGACGCTGAGCGAGCTGGCCGAGCGCCAAGGCCTTCGCGAGGCCTTCACGGCTCCGCTTGAGCGCGAGGGGCGGCCTCACGATATCGCGATCGGCATCTCTCGAGCCGGGCGCTGCGGGAATGTCCTATGTGCCCTCGAGGCCGCGCACAAGAAGGGCCTCCTGACCATCGCCCTGACCGGGGGTGACGGGGGCGAGATCGCAAAGAGCAAAGCCGTTGACCACTCCTTTGTTGCACGCTGTGACGATCTTCGGAGCGTGAAGGAGGCTTACGTCCCGCTCTACCACCTCCTCTGGGAGATCGTGCATGTGCTCCTCGGGCAGCCTGCCGTGCAGGAGGAGTCCCGGCAGGACGGGGGGACCCCTCGGCATGGGATCCGCCCCTTCTCCGCGGAGGCCCTCTATCCCTTCCTGAGTTCGAAGGGAGAGAGCAAAGACGCCCTCGGTGAGGATCTCCGGCTCTCGATCCGCGCGAAGCTCGAGGAGATCGCGCAGCTCCGGGAGCGCGTGCTGGAGGAGCAGGCGGAGCGTCTTGTCGTGTGCGCCCGAGCCCTCGCTCGCTCCTTTCAAGGGGGAGGGACGCTCCTTGCCTTCGGCAACGGTGGGAGCAGCACCGACGCACACGCCATCGCCCAGATCTTTTCACGGCCTGAGGTGGGCTCCGGCGTGCCGGCGCGCTCGCTCACCTGCGATGCGGCGGTGGTCACTGCCCTCGCAAACGACGTCGGGATCGCTGTCGTCTTTTCTCGCCAGATTGCAGCGCTTGGAGGGCCGAAGGACGTCGCGCTCGGGATCTCGACGAGCGGGGGCTCGGAGAACATTCTGCGCGGATTCGAAGAGGCGCACCGCCGGGGCCTCCTCTGTGTGGGCATCGTCGGCTATGACGGCGGGAGGATGGCGGAGTCGGAAGCGATCGACTTTCTTCTGACTGTGCCTTCGAGCTCGGTGCACCGTATCCAAGAAGTTCAGACTACGCTTTACCAGGTGCTCCACGAGCTTGTGCAGGGCATGCTGGAGGGAAGAGGAACCCCCCCGTGCGCTTTGTAGACGAGTACCGTTCTCGCGATTCTGCGCAGCGCCTCTCGCAGGAGATCGCCGCGCTCTTGGGGTCGCGCGCCTACAAGATGATGGAGGTCTGCGGAGGCCACACGCATACGATCTACAAGCACGGCGTCGAGGACTACCTGCCCGAGGGCCTGACGCTCGTCCACGGACCCGGATGCCCCGTGTGTGTAATCCCGATGGGCCGCATCGACGACGCCCGATTTCTCGCAGAGCAGCGGGACGTCATCCTTGCGACCTTCGGGGACACGCTGCGCGTACCGGGTGGACGCGGCTCGCTCCTCGACGCGAAGGCACGAGGCGCCAGGATTCGCGTGGTCTATTCCCCTCTCGATGCGCTCAAAGTGGCAAGGGAGCATCCGGAGAAGCACGTTGTGTTCTTCGCGCTCGGGTTTGAGACCACGGCCCCCTCTACAGCGGCGACGGTCCTGCGCGCCGCTCGAGAGGGCGTCCGGAACTTTTCCGTGTTCTGCAATCATGTGCTGATCGTTCCGGCCGTGAAGGCGCTGCTCGACTCTCCGGACCTCCGCCTCGACGGCTTCATCGGCCCAGGTCATGTCTCCACGGTGATCGGCTGCAAGCCCTATCAGTTTGTCCCGCAGCAGTATGGAAAGCCGTTTGTGGTCGCGGGCTTCGAGCCGCTCGACGTCCTTCAGGCCATTTCGATGATCCTGCGCCAGCTCTCGCAGGGGCGCGCGGAGGTCGAAAATCAGTACACCCGGGTCGTGCGGTGGGACGGCAACCCGCACGCCCTGGCACTCATTGGCGAGGTCATGGAGCTCCGTCCGCATTTCGAGTGGCGCGGCCTAGGCTTCATCTCCCATTCCGCGCTCCGCCTCCGCGATGCCTATCGCGAGTACGACGCTGAGAAGCTCTTCGAGCTCCCGAGCCTGCGCGTCAGCGACCCGAAGGCCTGTCAGTGTGGTGAGGTGCTAAAGGGCGTCCTTAGGCCCTGGGAGTGCAAGGTGTTCGGGACGGCGTGCACGCCCGAGACTCCCATCGGGACGTGCATGGTCTCCTCCGAAGGAGCGTGCGCGGCCTACTACCACTACGGACGCTTCCAGCGTCGCCGCGCGGATGGGGCGAGGCCCCTTTGAGCGGCAGGGATGAAAGGGAGGATCCGACGACCGGGCCTCGCTCCGGTCGAAGGACGGAGGAGGAGGTCCTCGCGCGGATCGAGAAGGCGCGTCGCCGTGCGCCCCGCGTGACCGACGAACGCATCACGCTCGCCCATGGAGCGGGCGGAAGGGCGACGCGCCGGCTTGTGGAGTCGCTCTTTCTCGAGGCCTTTCGCAATCCTGTGCTCGAGGTGCTCGAGGATCAGGCCGTCTTCGACGTAAAGGGCGGGACCCTTGCGTTCACGACCGACAGCTACGTGGTGTCTCCGCTCTTCTTTCCCGGCGGAAATATCGGCGACCTCGCGGTGAACGGGACCGTAAACGATCTCGCCGTGAGCGGAGCGCGCCCCCTCTACCTCTCGGCGGGCTTCATCCTGGAGGAGGGCTTTCCCCTCGAGAAGCTCCGGCGCATCGTGGAATCCATGCAGGCCGCCGCTCTTGCCGCTCGGGTGGAGGTCGCAGCAGGCGATACCAAGGTGGTCGAGCGCGGGAAGGGCGACGGCTGCTACATCAACACCGCCGGAGTGGGGGTGCTGGAGCGCAGGGTCCGGCTTGGCGCCGCACGCGCACGGCCCGGAGATGTCGTGATTGTCTCGGGGCCGATTGCAGACCATGGGGTCACGATTCTCCTTGCGCGCGGGGAGCTCGAGCTCGAGTCGCAGGTCGTGTCCGATACCGCTCCCCTCTCGGGGCTCGTGGCCTCGCTCCTCGACGCCACAACGAGCGTGCGCTGCTTGCGAGATGCGACCCGCGGCGGAGTCGCGACGGTGCTGAACGAGATCGCAATCGCTGCGGAGGTCGGTGTCCGAATCGACGAAGAACGCATCCCCGTTCGCGAGGAGGTGAGGGGAGCGTGCGAGCTCTTGGGAATTGATCCCCTCCACGTGGCATGCGAAGGGCGCGTCGTCGCCGTCGTGGGCCCCGAGGAGGCGGACGCGGCGGTCGAGGCCATGCGCCGCGATCCTCTGGGGCGGGAGGCGAGTGCCATAGGCCGTATCTGCTCCGAGCCTTCGGGCACCGTGCTCCTTAAGACGAAGTTTGGGGGCACGAGAATCGTGGACCTCTTGATCGGTGACCCGTTGCCCCGGATCTGCTGAGGTGGGCCTTTCGGGAAGGGCGCCGCCGTCCTTTCGTGGCGCTCCTGCGCGCTCCGCGTGAGATCCGATTGCGGCGGCTTTGCATTCGTCCCGCCGCGCTCAAATGGATCCTAGCTTGGCAGGAGACAGCGCGAATCAGCGCATCTCCGCAGACCGCGCGCGGGACGCCCCTTCTTCCCGCAGCCATGTGTACCAGGCGGAAAGACCGTCCCCCCGCGTTGCCGAGACCGGAAGAACCTTGATTCTCGGATTTGCCGAGCGCGCGTGCGCAAGGAAGTGATCGACGTCGAACTCGACGTACGGGAGGAGATCCATTTTGTTCAGGAGGACAAGATCGCTTGCTCGGAACATGTGGGGATACTTGATCGGCTTCTCCTCCCCCTCGGTCACCGAAGAGAGGACCACACGCGCTCGCTCGCCCAGATCGAAGAGCGCGGGGCAAACGAGATTGCCGACGTT
>DOUU01000287.1:156-6670 GCA_003520425.1 Deltaproteobacteria bacterium | reverse complement strand
TACTCGAAGTCGAACTCGTCCTGGCCGCTCTTCTCGACGCACATCGCGAGCGCGATCTTGCGCTTTACAGCGTCCCGCGCGATCTCCCCGCCAAACTGCTCATCCACGAGGATCCCGGCCCGCTCCTGGGGAACGCCTTCGCTCAGAGCCTTGAGGAAGCCGTCGTAGATGACGCGCTTGGTCGCGGCGGCCTCCGCCGTCTGCTCCGCGGTGAGCGTTCCCTTCCAGCCGAACATCTTGGTTTGAAACGAGCCGCGGTGATCGAAAGGCAGGACATAGAGGGGCTTGTTGTATCCAACGCTCATGGGTCGACGCCTCCTTGGCTGGCGAGAGACCAAAAATAACGGGCTGGTGTGCGACCCGCGCAGAATACGGTCGATCGAGCGGCCCGACAACGCCTCCCGGGGGCGCAGCGCGGAAGGCCTCTCCATCTGTGCCACCAAGCCCGCTGCCCGGTACATTTGGCCACAGAAGCCGAACGAAGGGGATCTCGGTTGCCGGTTTCCGAAGACGAGTTCCGCGAGGGCCTGCGCCACTGGCCAAGCGGCGTCACGATTGTGACTGCGCGCTCGGGCAGCCGGATCCACGGGATGACCGTCTCCGCCTTCACGAGCGTTTCTCTCACGCCTCCCCTTGTCCTCGTGTGCGCGGACAAGAGCTCTCACACCCATCCCCTGATCGCCGAAGGGGGAGTATTCGCCGCGAACATTCTTGCCGCGGGACAGGAGGCACTGTCCAACCGCTTCGCGTCCAAGAAGGACGAGGATCGGCGCTTCGAAGGCGTGGAGTGGTACGAAGGAGTGACGGGCGCTCCCATCTTGCGCGGCGTCGTCGCAGCGCTCGACTGCCGCGTGGTGAGCGCGCATGACGCGGGCGACCACGTCATCTACGTGGGCCTTGTGGAAGCGATCGAGACACAGCCGGCGGAGCCGCTCGTCTACCACGCCGGCAGCTACCGGCCGCTCGGCTAGGGAACGCGTGCCGGCCGCACATCTCGTCGTCTACTCCGACTACCTTTGTCCCTGGTGCTACAACGCGGCGGTGCGGCTAAAGCGGATCCACGAGGAGTTCGCTCCTTCGGTGCGACTCGAATGGCGCAGTTTCCTGCTGCGACCCCGCCCGGCACCGGGCCGGGACCTCGAGCGATTTCGGTCCTACACCGAGTCGTGGCTGAGGCCTGCGGCGGAGCCCGACGCCGGAACCTTTCAAGTCTGGCAAGGCGACGCGGAGCCTCCCACGCACAGCGTGCCGCCTCATCTCGTGGCCAAGGCCGCGGCGCTCCTGGGAGAGGAGAGCTTCGAGCGCATCCACGAAGCGCTGCTCCGGGCGTACTTCGCCGAGAGCCGGGACATCACCGACGAGGCCACCTTGCGTGCGCTCTGGGAGGAAGCGGGACTTGCGCCCGGGGAGTTCGCACGGACACAGGATCCCGAGGTCTTGCGCCGCGTTCTCGGGCAGCACGACGAGGCGATCGAGCTCGGAGTGACGGGCGTTCCCACGGTCGTGCTCGAGGGCACGGGCGCGCTCATTCTGGGAGCGCAGCCGCTCGACGTGTACCGGCGCTGGATCCGTCGGGTGACCGAGGCCTAGCGCGCCACGCGCTAGGCGAGCGCAGATCGAAGAGGGGAGGCAGGAATGGACGACCCTTGCACGCGCTTTCGGCTCGACGGTCGTGTGGCCGTCGTGACGGGCGCTTCCTCGGGGCTGGGAGTCGCATTCGCCCGCGCTCTTGCCGGAGCGGGTGCCCGGGTCGTGCTCTCCGCGCGTCGCAAGGCGCAGCTCGAGGCCCTCGCGGGGGAGCTTGTGGCGGAAGGTGCTTCGGCGCTCGCCGTGCCGTGCGACGTGAGCCAGGAGGAGGAGGTCGATGCGCTCGTCGCGGCGACGCTCGAAGCCTTCGGGCGCGCGGACATCCTCATCAACAACGCGGGTCTGACCACCATCACGCCCGCCGAGCTGCAGGCCGCTTCCGAGTTCCGGCGCACGATCGAGGTCGACCTGGTGGGCGCCTTCCTGTGCGCGCAGCGCTTCGGACGCGTGATGCTGGCCGCAGGCGGCGGGAGCATCGTCAACGTCGCGTCGGTGCTCGGCATGGTCGGTGTGGGCCAGGTGCCGCAGGCGGCCTATGCCGCCGCGAAGGGAGGGCTCATCAACCTCACCCGCGAGCTCGCGGCCCAGTGGGCGCGGCGCGGGATTCGGGTGAATGCGCTTGCTCCAGGCTGGTTTCCGACTGAGATGACGGCGGAGATGTTCAGCGACGAGCGCTCGCTCAAGTGGGCTCGCGGGCGAACGCCCATGGGCCGCACGGGACGGAGCGAGGAACTTGCGGGTCCCGTCCTCTTCCTGGCCTCGGATGCCTCAAGCTTCGTGACCGGCCAAGTCCTGGCCGTCGACGGGGGTTGGTCGAGCGTCTAGGCAGCGGGTCCTACTGGCTCATGTACCAGCCGCCGTTCGGCGAGAGCACCTGGCCCGTCACAAAGCCGGCCTCCGGGCTCGCGAGGTAGACCGCGGCCCAGGCGATGTCGTCGGGACTTCCCATGCGGCAGAGGGGAGTCTGCATTTCGAGCAGCCTGCGCAAAGGGGCGAGAGGCGCGGTCATCGCGGTCTCGATCCAGCCTGGCGCGATGGCATTCACGCGGATACCCCGGGAGGCGAGCTCGCGCGCCAGAGAGCGCGTGAAGGCGAGGACTCCGCCCTTGGCCGCGCAGTAGGCGGCGGCGCCGCTTCCGCCGGCCGTCCCCATGATCGAGCCCATGTTGATGATCGAGCCCGAGAGCTGCGGTCCCATGATCTTGAGCGCCTCCCGCGTGCAGAAGAAAGTGCCGTTCAGGTGAACGGCAATCATGCGCAGCCACTCCTCATCGCTCGTATTCACGGTGCGGTCTGTGTGGCTGCGTACCTTTCCCTCGGTCGCAAGCTCCTGCGCCTGCTGAAGGGCCAGGCTCGTGAAAAGCGCCGCCACGTCCGGGTCGTTCTCATGGCCGGCGATGCCCGCGTTGTTCACGAGCACGTCGATGCCGCCGAAGCGCTCGACCGCGCGCTTGAGGAGCGCCTGGCAGGCGAGAGCCGTGAGCGGCGTCTTCTCCGAGGGTTTCCAGATCACGCTGTCGCCGCAAACGAGCGCGAGCGCAGAATTCCATGCCCACACGGCGACCGGAAAATTGAACGCGCTGATCACCCCCACGATCCCCAGCGGGTGCCACTGCTCGTACATGCGNNCGCGATCGCCTCGCCGATCCCCGCGCCGCCCCCTGTGACGAGCGCGATCTTGCCCGCGAGTCGGTCCACACTCTCTCTCCTTGCTCTGTGCGGGCTAGACCTGCAGCACGACCTTGAGCGCATTCTCCGCATGGGAGGCGAAGATCTCGTAGCCGCGCACGCCCTCCGTGAGGGGCATCCGGTGACTGATGATCTCGGTCGGATCGAGCCGGCCGGCTTGGATGAGCGACACGAGAAGCGNNGGTTTACAAGCCCGCTGCGCAGGCTCAGGTTCTTGAGGGTAAGAGCGAGGAACGGGACCTCGACGGGCGTGGGGATGACTCCGACCACCGAGATTCGCCCGCCCGCCCTCGCGATCTCGATCGCCTTCAGCAAGAGATCCGCTCGTCCGACGGCCTCGATCACCGCATCCGCCCCGTGGCCCTCGGTGACCTGCGCGACCCGTGCGGCGAGATCGTCGGCTTTCGGGTTCAGCGCCTCGCAGCCTCGCTCCCGGGCGCGGGAGAGCCGCCCCTCGTCGAGGTCGACGGCGATCACCCGCGCCGCGCCCCGCAGCTGGGCCGAGCGCTGGGCGAAGGCACCGACGGGACCGCATCCCAAGACCACCACCACATCGCCCGGAGAGACCTCGGCGAGCTCGGCACCCATGTAGCCGGTCGGTAGGATGTCGGTGAGAAAGAGCGCTTGCTCGTCCGTGAGGTCGCGCGGGATCCGAAAGAGATTGGCGTCGGCGAAGGGGACCCGCACGGCCTCGGCCTGGCCTCCGGGAAGGCGCGTCGAGAAGCCGAAGATATTCTGTCCGCCGCTTGCCCCGATGAGGCTGCATCCGCTCCACAGCCCGCTGCGGCAGGGCGTGCAGCTTCCGCAGCCGACCAGGGCAGAGACCAGGACGCGGTCCCCCCGTTGTACGGTCCGCACCGCGGGGCCGGCCTCCTCCACCACTCCCACAAACTCGTGTCCCACCACGAATCCTGTGTCGGGGATCGGCATCGCACCGTGCCAGAGGTGCAGGTCCGATCCGCAGATCGCTGCACGCGAGACCCGCACGACGGCGTCGCTATCGGTTTCGCGGCGTGCATCCGGCACGCTCTCCACCCGGAAGTCCTTGGGCCCGTGGTAGGTAATCGCCTTCATTGCGCAGGGTCCGCCGAGATGAGCTGGGGGTACCGCAGAGGGCTCGAACCTCTTCGCTGCAGAGTATTCCTTACGAGCTTGATCCTCTAGCGCGATGCCGCTGCGGGTGCAACTCGAGTCACCCGACGATTCTCTTTCGATGAGGCCGTTTCGGGGAGCCCCCTACGAGCCTCTCCACTGCGAGGACGTGGCAGACGACGAGCTCTTCTGTTTGAGCGTTCCGCTCGTAAAGCCGGGGATGGACCCCGTGTTTTTGCGAAGTGGCAGTGCCCGATGACGAAGAGCGGATCAAGGTAGAAAGGCGTGACGTCTCCCTCGGAAATCCGATTTCGAATCACCCACCACCCTCCGCCGTGTACTCGAACTCGTTTCTGATCTGTTCTTTCGGCAGCGGCTTGCCGTCTACTTCAACGTACGGATAAATCAGGAAGTTGACCGGTTCCCCGCTCTGGCTCGGCTTCAGCACCAGGTCTCGGCCCATCGTGAACGCAACCCGGTCGGCGTCGAGATGGCCAAAATAGTACTGGCGCAGTTCCGGATGCTTCCACGCTTCCGATGCGTCCACGGGAACCCACTGGCCACCCGCGTAAAATTCCGCCCAGCAATGATAACCAGGGATCTCGCCTGCGCTCGGCGCGCCGAGAGGAAACCCAATCGTAAAGCGCGCCGGAATGCCCCGCGAACGGGCTATGGCGATGAAGAGCGAATGTAAGTCGGTGCAGTTGCCCTGCTTGAAGTTGCAAGCATAGATGGCGTCGCCGCGTCCCCATCCCGTGCCGCTCTTGTCGTACGTCATGTTCGCAATGACGTAGTCGTAAATGGCCCGGGCCTGTTCGTACGAAGAACCGTCCGGATCGCCCACCTTCGCGCTCGCCAGCTTTATCTGTCCGTCGATCGGAACCAGGCGGTCCGGGCCTAGGTACTTCTCGTCCCAAAACGCTCGANNCCGGATCGAGCGAGGCCCGGAAGCGCGGATGACTGATTTTGTGGCGCTGCGGGCGCGCAGGGGCCGAACGGGATGCACAGCCTGCGGCGATCCGACTTTCGCGCAGACGAGTGCCGCGCCGCACGAAGTGATCAGGCGATCTTTAGGTTTGGGCGAGCCGGTGTCGGGCCAGGACGATCATGTTGAAGCTCGTCACACACGACCAGACATAGGACTTGAAGGACTCGAGGCCCCGCCACGTGCAGCGATCCATCTGAAAGGCACGCTTGAGCGTTGAGATGACGCCTTCGATGCCAGAGCGAAAATCGCGCAGCCGCCGAAACACCCAGGCGCTCCGCACCATCTCAGCGATCGTGATCCCGCGCTTGCGGTGGAAGGCAATGTCGTCGACCCCAAGCGCCTTGGCACGGTCCACGTTGGCCTTCGAAGCGAAGCCGCCATCGAAGCAGGCTTGCCGAGGTGCCTGGCCAAAGAGCGCGATGTGTCGCTCGAGCGTGCGCTCGAGCAGCAGGGAGTCCGGGGGGTTGCCGGCCTCGATCACGCAATCGAGGACGAGTGAGGAGCGCCCACCGCTCAGACAGACCTTGTGACCGTACGAGACGTCCCGCTGACCCTTGACCACGATGTCGGTGTGGGGCTCGAAGATGGAGACAATCTTCTCGGCAGCGGGGACGCTCTCGCCTTCGAGCACGCGCCGCCTGGACTGGCCAAGCACCCGGTCCAGGAGCGGCAGCGTCTCACGCAGCTCCAAGGCGAGGGTCCGCAGCTCGATCGGGGCCGCTCCCTCGACGAGTTCCAAGACGCCCAAGGCGTGATCGCGAACGGTCTCAGCCACCTGCATCAGGTCCCGATAGCCGCGGTGTCGATCCTTGCGTCGCTCAGCGAACTTGATCTCGTAGGCCCGCCGCTTGGCTCGGCGCGTGTGATCCCGGAAGCGCTTGCGCAACGAAGGACGCTGCTCCGCCATGCGTCCGAGCAGCCGCGTCACGACACGGATGCAATCCCACAAGAGAGCAGAGTCGCTCGGCTCGTGGATATGGCCCTCCACCACGGTGGTGTCCCCGCGGATCCTGTAGCCCCGCTCAATGCCTTCGGCTCGAGCCCTCCCGATCAAGACCCGATGGATGGCCTCCCAAGTCTGCGGGCGAATCCGCTTCACGTTGGCCTGCAGCGTCTGGAAGCTCGGCCGCTCCTCGAGACCGAGGCCCACGAAGGCCC
>DOUU01000287.1:0-150 GCA_003520425.1 Deltaproteobacteria bacterium | reverse complement strand
GCCCGTGAGTCCCGGGCGGCCGGTATCGGAGCGCGCCTCGCCCACCACGTCCCGCTGCACGAGCTCACCGATCTCCGGATGGCGATCCAGGATCTCGCCGGCCGCGGCGAGTTCTTGGGCATGAGCGTGCGGGCCCCAGGCGGGTCTCAG
>DOUU01000048.1:16715-44807 GCA_003520425.1 Deltaproteobacteria bacterium | reverse complement strand
CGGATCTTCGGCCCGTTGCCACCCACCGAGGCGATCCGGGATGTGGATCTCTTGCTCGTGGGCGTCGAAGCCCAGGCCCGGCTTCCCCTCCTGCTGGGCGCCTTCGCGCGCCAGGTAGCGCCCATGAACGCGCCAGCCCGACCCGCCGCGGTTTTGCACGTACCGGACCTTGACGATGCTCTGCTGCAGCACGGACGGCGAGAAGCCGAGGAAGGGCACGCGAGCGGGCGGGAGACGTCGGAGCCCGCGCCTTCTGCGAGAGCGAGCGGCAATCGCACGCAGGCGGCGCGCACTCGGGGCCCGGCTCTCGCGCGGAACCCGCCGCGGACGAAGGCGCATCTTGAAACGCTTGTTCTCCGGGTTCTCCATCGCACTCACTCCTCCGAGCTTCGCTGGGGCGCTCGTCCGAGCGCATTGAGCAGCGCGCCCATCAGCCTCGAAGGATCGCCCGGGGGCTGACGGCCAAGAGCGCGAAGAAGGGCCTCGAGTTCGGCTCTCCTGAGCTCCAAGCGATGCAGATCGGCGTACTGGCGGTGGACCGTCCATGTGCGCTTTTCCGCGGAGCGCTCCCGTAGGCGGAGTGCTCCGCGCTCGCGGATTGCGCCAATGCGGTGATCGCTCAATTGGGGGATGCGCTCGCTCACTTCGAGGAGTGCTCCGAGCAGAAGATCCGGCGGAAGCCCGTCGAGGCCTGCGAGGACCACGAGGCCCACGAGACTCGCGAGACGATGGACGCGCTCGCGCGGCAACTCCTGTGCCGTCCGCGGAAGATCGTCTGTCATGGTCGATCTCCGGCGTCCTCGACTTCGCCTGCGCCCCGAACGAAAGTCAGCACCGGGATCGCCCCAGCGCGCACCTGGCGTGCCGGCACGGGACCGAAGTAGCGGCTGTCCCAGCTCACGCTGTGACCCTGACCAAGCACCCAGAGCTCGCCCGGGGCCACGCGTCTCTCCCCAAAGGGTGCATGCGGAAGCCCACGCCTGCCGCGATCTACAGCCTGGATCGCAGTGCCGGGGATGGCATGACCGTTCACGGTGAGCCCCGCAGGAGAGAGCGCGACCCTGTCGCCCGGGACCGCAGCGACCTCCTTCACGAGCTCTTGGGATCCGTCGGCGCAAGAGCCGCGGCGCAGGTAGCCGCGGTCGCGACCCAGCCGCGCCGGCTCATCGGGCAAGCAGAAGACCACCCACGCGCCGCGTTCGAGCTGCGGCCGCACCTCGCGGTAGAGCCCGATGGGCATCGAGACCGTGCTGCTGACTCGCGGGTCAAATGCACCCGCAACGAACGCGATCGCACCGTTCATTGCCACGAGAACAAGCGGCCAGCGACGACGTAGTCGGCACGAAAGTATCAGCCACTTCCATACGACGCGATTGTGCGTTTCTTGGTCAAAGCCGCAAGAATCCGGTTGCAAGCGTGCGACGTCGCGAGGGAATCTGGTTTTCCCTCCGGAGAAAATGAGCGCGGGTGTCACAAACTCCGGTTGGAAGTTCTCGGAATCATTCCAGAAGCCAGCGAACACTACGGTGGCTCTTTATCTTGCGTGTAGCCCGATCACGCGCGTCCCCCCGCGGGTCTCTATTTCTGCTGCGCATCTTCAAGCTCGCCACGATCGTTCAGCTGGCCAGTGGTCCGCGCGTGGCAGGAGACGGACTGTGACCAGCACCGGCATCACCGTTCGCATGTGGAGTTCACGCTGTGCGATCCACTGGCGGCGGGCCCCAGCGGAACCCTTCGTCACGACTGAGTGCGGCCCGGATTGGTGGTATCGTACCCGCTTCTGGCGCGGCCTCGCACGCGGTAGCGGCCAGGGTCGAGATCCGTGGCAGGCCGCAACGGAGGTGGCATTGGCCGAGTCTCAGGACTCTGCCGCTCGCCTTGAAAGCGTCCTCCAAATGCCAGAGCTCGGAAGGCTCTGGGTCTATCCGGCGCTCTGGGTCGCGGTGATCCTGACTGCGATGGGAACGCTCGTCTACCTCCGGCGGCGCGGCTGGATCGCGGATTTCTCAAGCCAGGGTGACGACGCTGGGGACGAGTAGCTCCAAACCGCCCACTCGCGTCTCCTCTGTCGATGTGATGCGAGGCATCACCATCGCGGGAATGATTCTCGTGAATACGGCGGGCGATTTCGAGCACGTCTATGCTCCGCTCGACCACGCTGCGTGGGACGGCCTCCACGTCGCCGACGTCGTCTTTCCGTTTTTCGTGTTCGTCATGGGCGTTTCACTCGCGCTGGCGCTGAGCCGGGCCCCTGAGCTCGGCGCCACGCGATTGCAGCTCGTGCCGAAAATCGTGCGCCGCACGCTCATCCTCTTCGCCCTGGGTCTTTTGTGCAACACTTTCCCGAGCCTAGANNGTGCTGCTCATGGTTCGGAGCAGCATCGGACGCGCGGGGGTCGCTGCGCTTCTCGTGCTCGGGTACGAGGCGCTGCTCTCTTTTGTTCCTGTTCCCGGTTTTGGTCGCGGTCTACGTACACCCAGCGGCAATCTCGTCGGGTATGTGGACCAGCTCGTCTTGCCCGGACACCTGCTCACTCCGACCTTTGATCCCGAGGGGCTGCTCTCCACACTGCCCACAGTCGCGACGGCGCTGATGGGTGTTCTTTGCGGCACATGGCTACGGACGAGCCGTGAAGCGGGACAAGTGATCGCCGGACTCCTGATCGCGGGCCTCCTCTGTGTGATTGCCGGCGTCGCGCTCGACCCGATCATCCCGGTGAACAAGAGTCTTTGGAGNNGTGGACGTGCAAGGATGGAGACGCTGGAGTCTCCCCTTCGAGATGCTGGGATCAAATGCAATTGTGCTGTATGTCGGGTCGGCGCTCGTGAACACCCTCATGGTCGCGTTTGTGGCAGGCCCGAGCGGTGAACTCGTGCTGAAGGAGCTGATCAATCGCTGGATCGCCGACTTCGCGGGTGAACCCAAGCTGGGCTCCCTGCTCTATGCGCTGGCGTTCCTCGGCGTGTGGACAGGCATCGCGGCGCTCATGTGGCGGCGGAGGATCTTCATCAAGATTTGATCGGCGGATCCGCGTACCATCGGATGGCGCGCTCCGATCGCGTTTGCAGATGCGTTCTCACACCGCAGAGGGGGACGCCATGATCCGTATCGTCACTCGGCCTCTGGTAGCGCCGAAGAATCGGGTCGTACCCGCTGGTGGCGCGGCCTCGCACGCGGTAGCGGCCAGGCTGCAGACCGCAACGGAGGTGGCACCGGCCGAGTCTCAGGACTCTGCCGTTCGCCTTGAGAGCGTCCTCCCGACGCCCGGCGGGCGTTGATGCAGGACACTCGAGGCGCGATCCGCGGCGCTTCGCGCACCCGTCTCAGGGTCGCTCGAGAAGCCCGGGCTGAGAACGAGCACGGCCCCGTCTCCGGTCCCAATCTCGACACGCACCATGACCGTCTGTCAGCGCTTACCCGGCCGCGGAACGATGACAAGGAGGTCCGGCATCTTCGCCTCCCTGGGCACGGTCTTGAGCCACGAGGTTGGCCACTCCAGAGCACGTGCCGAACCGTGCGATGGCCTTGAACCTCGCCGGAAGTTCTCTCACCCCCTGCGCAAGATCGGACCTGGGCCCATGTCTGCCTCGCGCCGAGGCGCGCTCTGTGACGAGCCGCATGACTCGCCGTCCCAGGTCCTGCACACGGCCTCGAGTGGCTTGCCCTTCGGGTCTTCGACCGTCCCATCCACGCACTGGACGGGCCACCGCGGGGCATTCCTTGCCGCGACCCAACAGCACAAGCAGCGCGGCCCCACGCGCAACGTCATTGGTCCAGACCTGAGGCGTGGCTCGGGAGGGGCCGGCGCCGAACGTTCCACGAGTCGGGCTGTGGGGGGATGTGTGGCGTCCGATGGAGTAATCAGAGGGAGCGGTGCCACATTCTAGGCCGGCGCTCCTGACAACAGGATTCCGTCCTGACGCCCCGGGTTAAAGCCTAGCCTCCCGGTACTTGGACTCGTGGTCACCGCTCCGCCACGCATGCTGCCCCCAAGCCAGCGAGACTTCAAGCGGAAACTTGACTCGGGAGACTAAGCGTCCCCGTCCATGCCGCGACTCACGGTGGACCGAGCGTCTTTCGTGAACCACTGTGGACGCCCGAGCGGCGCGGCTCCATCGACCGCTCGGCCTCGATCGAGCTCTCAGGTTCGTGCAACGGAAGCACGTTCGCCTCGGCTCGCGATCGTGCCGTGACGTGGGTGGGAGTGCGCGCCCGAGATCGACCTGATCGCCAGCGGTCACGGTGGCGGAGGCCGCGTCGTCAGCGTTCGCCAGCGGACGTTCCCCGACCCAGTCGCAGTGCCTTCCTACAGCAATTGTACCTGGCCGACGAGGGCGATGGGCTCGCTGTCATCGATGACACTACGCTGCTATACGCTCACTTGCGACGCTATACGCTATTCGATGTCTGAGATCAATTTCCCAAGATTTCCCATTGTTGAACCTCCTTTGAGTTCCTACGTTTCACACCGCTGAAGCTGTTCACGGTGTTAGGAATGAGCGATAAACACACGATCATCGACCCGAAGGCTAAGCGGATTTGCGTCTACGAAATTGGCGTCCCGCGAGGTTCGATGCCCAGCCGAAACCGCCCTTCAGCCCGCGCAGGTGCCATTCTGCGCGCAGATCTGCGCCACCGGGGTAGAATGGACGGGGGTAGAGCCGAATTCGCCGCGCGAAGCTCGGATTCCACGTCCGCTCCCAAGCACAAGGGCAGGTAGCGCAAGTGCCCTGCCCTCGTGAAATCCTCTCTTCCCTGAGGGACGCCGATCGTGGTATCCCGTGGTCGATGGCGCGGAGGTTGGGACGGGTCGTGGCCTATCGGGCCGGGTGGCGCATCTACATGCCCGGTCACGGCTACATCTACTCACACCGGGGCGTCCCATTCACCGACCGGCGCAATGCCCAGGCCGTCCTGGATTCCATCCGCACGCGCGCAATGCGTGACCCTGTTGATGTAGTGGTCGAGGAGTTCCGCGCGCCGCGGCGCGCCGAGCACACGGTCGAGCAGTGGGCGGAGCGGTTTCTAGATGACTTTCGGCACCGGGTGGAGCGCTACGAGCGTTCGACGAACACCCTGGCCGAATACGAGCGGTGGGCTGCGGACCACTGGAAGCCGCTCTTTGAGCGGACGGTTTTCGAACTCGATCGCAGCCACATTCACGAGTACCTCGCCACGCTCGCGATGCGGGGACTGCACGTCAATACAATCGCGAAGGTGCTGGGCGGACTCCACCGGCTTCTCACGTTTGTCCACGAACGCACACCCAAGCGCTTGGGTTTTGTAATCCCCGACTTCCCGCGCAGTAGCCGGATCCGCCACCATCCACGCGTAGTGTCCCTTGAAGTGCAGGACCGAATCCTGGCGGCCGTCCCCGCGGACCGCCGGGGGATCTTCCTTGCGCTGCGGCTCGGCCTGCGCCCCGGCGAGGCGCGTGCGCTCGATGTGGCAGACTATGATTTCGTCCGCCGTCTTCTCGACGTAAAGCACGGCATGCAGGGTCAAGGGCATTCTGCTCGCCGCGGCCCAACGAAAGAACAGACTCGGCGCGTTGTCGAAGTGGATGCTGAGCTTCAGGCCTGGATTGCAAAATACGTAGAGCCAGCCATGCGACTCGAGGGTAGCCCTCTCTTTCGCCATCCTCGCGCGCGGCGCAGGATGGGGTCCACGGATCGATGGACAATGAGCTCACTCGAATACGAATGGCGCCGAGCCTGCAACGCGGCTGGCATCGCAGGCCTTCGCCTCTATGAAGGAACGAAGCACACGAGCGCGTCGGCCGCTGTGCGTGCCGGAGTGTCTCTCTATGCAGTGCAGCGCGCCCTCGGACACCGCGACGCGCGCAGTACGGAGCTCTACGCACAGCTCGAGCCCGTGGTGCCTGCGGCGATCTTCCGGCCGACACTGAGACATGATCGTTTTGGTGCAGACTTGGTGCAGCACCCGAGGCGGGGTCCGCAAGCCCCCGGAATTAAAGGAAGAAAGTGGCGTCCCCAACGGGATTCGAACCCGTGTTATCGCCTTGAAAGGGCGATGTCCTAGGCCTCTAGACGATGGGGACGCGCGCGGGGGCGAGTATGGCGCAGGNNNNGGGCGCCAGGGCTCTCCGATTCGTTCGAGCTCGGCACCCCTTGGGGGCTCGCCGAGCTCATACAACCGCTGGGCACCCTTCCGAATCCCATAGTCGCCAAGGGGAAGGACGTCCGTGCGGCCGAACGAGAAGATGAGCAGCATGTGTGCGGTCCACTCGCCGATTCCGTCGAGCTCGGTCAGCGTCTCGACGATCTGCCTGTCGTCCATTCGAACGAGTCGCCGCGTCGTGATGCGACCACTCCTAAACGCCTCGGCCACCCCGCGAAGTGTCTCTATCTTCCTCCGGGAGAGCCCCGCGGAACGGAGTGCCTCATCGGGCAGTGCGAGGAGCGCTCCCGGGCGGGGGAATCGACCCTGTCCGAGGGCTCGCACGCGCCTTCCGATGGCTGCTGCAGCGGCGCCCGCGAGCTGCTGGTGAACGACTGCCTGCGCCAGGGCGGTATAGGGATCACCGCGCCGCCGCAAGCCACAGGGTCCCAACCTGCGGATCCAAGTGCCAAGTCTCGGATCCTGCTGGCTTAGCGCGCGCGACGCCCGTGCGAGCAGCGGCGGATCGATCCTCCCTCCCGGCCTCTTCACATAGGCCATCGTATCGCCTCCGCGCAGAGCGGCGAGAGCAGGGTAGAATGCCAGACCATGGACGCACAGGAGCTCCAGCGCGAGCGAACCCAGAATCTGTGGCTGAGCCTCCAGCGCAAGCTGCCGCCCCTCGCCAAAGCCGCGATCCTGGATGTCAAGACCGAGGTTCCCTTTGAGCGGATCGGCGGCCTCGCTGTCGCCAAGGACGAAGTCCTCACCTACGCCTGCGCCGCAACCCATCCCGAGGTGTACGAGCGATGGGGTACGTTCCCGCCGTCTGCACTCTTGCTGCTTGGTCAGCGCGGCACGGGAAAAACCCTGCTCGCGCAGGCGCTGGCGACGCGGACAGGCACTGGCTTTCTTTGCGTCTCTGTGCCGCACCTTGTGATTGAACTTCTCCGCAGCGGAGGTCGACTCTCGGAATGGACTCCGACCTTCGCCCAGACGCTGTCTGAGATGCCGCCTATCACTGTGTTCTTCAACGAACTCGAATTCACACAGACTGAAGAGATGGGCGGGCGCAGGACGGATCTGCCCCAGGGACCAGTGATGGACTTCCTCCTTGAGTTCATCGATCAGACGATTGCCGTGCAGACCACCCTTGTGATTGGAGCCACCAGCCACCCCGAGACGCTCCGTCAAGCCTTCGTCATGCCCGGACGATTTGAACGGATTGTGGAGGTAAATCCCGTCTTCCCCGACGACATCGTGAAGGCGCTCCTGATCCACGCGGCCGACGCGGAGAAGCGAGCCGGGCACCCCCTTTTCGACTCCGTCGACTGGGCCGCGGTGGTGCGGCAATACCGAGATCCAGCACCCGGGGACTGGGTGCGTCTGATGCATGCGACGCTTCGCCGAAAGGCACGCTGCGAGGCGGCGGGCGAAGTTGTGACGCTCGCGACGACGCAGGACCTCGTGGACGAAGTCGACCGTGCCCGCAAGGCCCGCACGCGCCTATCTTCCACCGGTGGCGGCATCTACCTCTGAGAGGATCCATGGAGACCGCGATTGTCACCGGAGGGGCCGGCTTTATCGGCTCTAACTTCGTTCGTCTGGCGCTTGCTCGAACGGGACGGCGCATCGTGGTCGTGGATAAGCTCACCTATGCGGGAAACTTCGCCAGCATCGAGGAGGTGTCGCGGGATCCGCGCTTCCACTTTGTACGAGCCGATATCGCCGACCCGGCCGCGATGGAGGCAGTATTCCGGGAGCACCCCCCGCACTG
The DNA here is from genome assembly GCA_003520425.1 of Deltaproteobacteria bacterium. Taxonomy (GTDB): domain Bacteria; phylum Myxococcota_A; class UBA9160; order UBA9160; family UBA9160; genus UBA9160. The sequence continues at coordinate 36,909 of DOUU01000048.1, read as the reverse complement.
GGTCGTGAATTTTGCGGCTGAAAGCCACGTGGACCGTTCGATCGATGGCCCCCGCGCCTTCCTGATGACCAACGTCGTAGGCACATTCGAGTTGCTCGAGGCCTCGCGCAGGCATCTCGCCCGCCTCGATCCCGCAGAACGCGCCGCGTTCCGTTTCCTCCAAATCTCCACGGACGAGGTCTACGGCTCTCTCGGACCGGTGGGAGCGTTTTCCGAGACGACGCCCTATGCGCCGAACTCTCCTTACTCCGCCACCAAGGCGGGCGCAGATCACCTAGTCCAGGCGTACCACGCGACCTATGGTCTCCCCACACTCCTCTCGAACTGCTCGAACAACTACGGGCCCTACCAGTTCCCNNGAAAAGCTGATTCCGCTCATGCTCCTGAACGGCATCGAAGGGAAGCCTCTCCCAATCTACGGCGACGGGGGCAACGTTCGGGACTGGCTCTTCGTCGAGGACCACTGTACCGCCCTGCTCACAATCCTTGAGCGGGGTCGTCCGGGTGAGAAGTACAACATCGGCGGCGCGAACGAGCTCACGAACGTCGAACTCGTGGACCGGCTTTGCTCCGAACTTGAGCGGGCGATGCCTGCGGCCGCCAATCCCGCGCTCGTGTCGAAAGACATCCGCAGCTATGCCGACCTGAAGCAGTTCGTGGCCGACCGGCCCGGCCACGACCGCCGCTACGCGATCGACGCTACCAAGCTAGGGCGGGAGCTCGGCTGGAGCCCCTCTCACAGCATTGACCGGGGCTTGCGGCTCACGGTGCAGTGGTATCTCGAGCACCGCGATTGGTGCGAAACCGTGCAAAGGGGGCGCTACCAGCGCGAACGGCTCGGCTTGGGCGCAGCCGCCGACTAGACGGAGGGCGCAACTCCCCTTCCTAGACCAGCGCGAACGGCGCCCGTTCGAGGCCGCGCACGGACGGACGGGCGGCTCGACCCTGATCCAGGTCCCGTGCGCGCGTGCGGATCGGCGGCAAGGCGGCAATCCTGGCGTCGAGGCAGGGGCGGCAGATCCCGTGGCTCACCGCATCAAGCGGCCGGGAATGGCCTCCGTCGCTCGCGCTGATCTCGTCCCGGCACCATGCACAGACGTGCCCCATGCCTTGGAAGTGGTCGGTTCGGGACAAGAGGTGGCGAAAAAAGTCCGTCCCGAAGCCGGGATTTCCCGAGGCCGGGACTCGCGACCCCTCCCTGGGGCCCGGCAAGAGCTTCACCGGGCTCTTGGCCTTCCGGCTTCCCCTGGAGGGACCGGCCCTTCCCGGACGCCTCTGCCCGCCCCTGCGCGTGCGGCGCCGTGGCAGGGGCTCCGCAGACTGCAGGCTCTTCGCCGGTCGGCTGCGCCCCCAGTCCCGATCGGGAGACCGCCGGGCCGGCGTCTCGCCCTATGAGAGATCTCATAACTTATTGATTTTTCATCGTTTTGTTTATCAGTGGGAACTGGCACGCCACTTGATAAGAGACTCTCCGGGCCCGTTGCGAGAGCACGTCACCCGGGAGTGCGATGAGCGACCACACTGTCCTGTTCGTAGACGACGAACTCAACATCCTCAAAGCCGTCCAGCGCCTCTTGCGCCACGAGCAGATGACCGTGCTGTGTGCCTCGCGGGCGCAGGAGGCCCTGGAACTCCTCGAGCGCCAGCCCGCCCAGGTGGTGGTGACCGACCAGCGCATGCCGGAGATGAGCGGCGTGGACCTTTTGTCGGCGGTGCGCGAGCGCCACTCGGACGTCGTGCGCATGATGCTCACGGGCTACACGGAGATGAACGTCGCCGTGGATGCCATCAATCGCGGAGAAATCTTCCGTCTCATCACGAAGCCGTGGAACGATGAGGAGCTCAAGGCGACGCTGCGCCAGGCGTTCGACCACTACGACCTCAAGCAAGAGATCAAGCGGCTCAACCAGATCACACGCGAGCAGAACTTCAAGCTCCAGGACATGAACCGCAACCTGGAGCAAAAGGTGCGCGAACGAACGAAACAAGTAGCGGAAAAGCACCAAGAGCTGCGCACCGCATACGTGCAAACCATTCGGGCACTCGCCGAAGCAGTGGATGCAAAGGACGCTTACACCCGAGGGCACTCCGAACGGGTCGGTGTGTATGCTTCGAAGATCGCCCGCGAGATGTCCTTTCCGAAGGAGTTCATCGAACGCGTCTACATCGCCGGGCTGCTGCATGACGTGGGCAAGATCGGCGTGCGCGATGCCGTGATCACCAAGCCCGATCGCCTCACGCCGGAGGAATACGCAGAAATCAAGAAGCACCCCGAGATCGGCGCCAAGATCCTCGAGCCGGTCTCCTTCCTCTCGGACGTGGTGGCTTGCGTCCGGCACCATCACGAGTGGTTCGACGGATCGGCAAGCGGCTACCCACAGCGTCTGCGCGGGGATCAGATCCCCCTCCCCTCGCGCATCATCCTCGTCGCCGACACCGTCGAAGCCATGACCAGCGATCGACCCTACCGCAAGGGTCTCAAGCTCGAGGCCGTGATCAGTGAGGTGCACCGGTACTCGGGTACACAGTTCGACCCGGCGTGCGTGAAGGCGTTCTTGCAGGTGCTCGAGCGAGAAGGCGAAAGCTTCATTCAGAAGAATCAGAAGTTCGATATCTACGCCTTCATCGAGAACTAGCGCGTGGAGCGCTGCTCCGCGGAGGATGGAATCTGACGAAGCACTCCGACAGTGCGCCCTTGCAGGAGGCTCCGCTCCCGCTTCTCGTCGATCCCCACGATGAGTTGGCACGGGAGTCGCGCCTTCTGTGCGACTCGCGCTTGCTGGGCGCTCTGCATGCGGAGTTTGGCGAGCGTCTTGGTCCGAGTGGGGCGGCGGCGACCCTGCTTCAACTCGGGTACTTGCATGGACTCCGAGACGGCCTGCGTGTGCTGCGATGCGGCTTTCTTGACCCGCCGCACCCTGCCGCCGAGGCGCATCCCACCTCCCCGCGTCTCGCGATTCGGCTTGACGCCAAACCTGCGGCCTCGACGCGGGGCGCCATCGAGTTCACCGGATCCTGGCCAGAGCGCCACGAGGCTCATGCCCGCAGCGCACTGCTCGGCGGGAGCAGCGAGGCCTCGTGCTTCCTCTCCGCGGGCTACACCTCGGGCTGGCTTTCAGGACTTCACGAGACCGAGCTTGTGGCGCTCGAGACCGCGTGCGCGTCGCGCGGCGACGCCCACTGCACCTTCGTGGCACGCGAGCCACTCGCCTGGCTCTCGACCGGCGCCGAACAGGGCCGTGCCTCGGTGTGGGCCCTGCCCTTCCCGGAGCTTCGGCGCTGTGTGGAGCGCGAGCTCGCGAAGGCTGCGACATCGCCGGAGCTGTCCACATTCGATCCAGATTCGCCCGCAGTCCATGTCTGGGGTCCTGTCATGGTGCTGCCCTTTTCGGGTAGCGAGGAGTGCTTGCGTGCGATCGACCTCATCGGGCGCGATCCCGCCGCCGGCGAGGTGAGCGTCGTCGTGCTCGACCTCTCGGGCGCCGTGATCGATGAGGGCTTCGGCGCGGTTGCCCTGGAAAACGTCCTCGAAGCAATCGAGGCTTGGGGCGCCGAGCCGATTCTCGCCGGCGTTTCGCCCCTCTCCGAGCGCGTCGTCGGAGAGCTCCAAGGCTCGCATCTGGTGGTGCGCAAGGACCTACCGCTTGCCATTGCCTCCGCCTTCCAGATCGCACACGCCCAGCGTCGTTTTCTTTAGAGCAACCAAGGTCCTGCCGAGGGAGCCCGTGGGAAGCGCATGAAGAGCCTGCCTGACAGCGGCAAACTCAGCGAGACGCCCCTTCCGGTACTTCTGCTCGAACTCTGCCGTGCCCACTTCACGGGTGCGCTCTGCCTCACCCGGGATCGCACGACCAAGCGCGTGCTGTGGCGCGACGGAGCTCCGATCCTTGCGGAGTCCAACCTCGCGAGCGAGACCCTGGGCGTCACGCTCCTTGATTCGGGGAAACTCTCCCGAGAGGACTACTCGAAGGTCGTGGGCTACGTGCAGCTTAAGAACTGCAAGGAGGGCAAGGCGCTCCTCGATCTCAAGCTGCTCGAGCCGAAGGAGCTCTTTCTTGCCCTGAAGGAACAGCTCCGCCGGCGGATCCTTGAGTGCTTTGGATGGCCGGATGGCGCGTGGACTCTCGACCCCAAGCAAACCCCGCCGTCGGATGCACAAGCGTTCCGGCTGGATCCGCGCGTGCTCGCACAAGATGGCATCGAGTCCCACTGGAGCCCGGACCGCATGTTGGCCTCCTTGGGCGAGAGTCTCAGCCGAAAAGTTCGGGCCTCCGAGGGCCGTGAGGTCCTGGCCGGGCGGCTGCGCGCCGCACCGGGCGTGTCAAGGCTTCTTGACGCACTCGACGGCACCTGCACGCTCGGCGAAGCCATTCATCGTGCCGGGGGCCCTGGCGCGCTCCCCGCGGCCTGGGTGCTCGATGCCAGCGGGCTCCTCACCTATCTCGATTCCGACGAAGAGGGCACAAGCGACTCGCCGCAAGGCGCTGAGGATTCTGACTTCGATATCGAGGTCGTGGTGACCGGGGCCTCGAGCCCTGTCCGCTCGGTTGCGACCAAAGCAACAGCGAGTCGAGGCGCGGGAGCAGCGGAAACGGAATCCCCGGAAGTGGCGGCACTCCGGAAGGAGGTCACGGAAAAACACGCTCGCCCCGATCTCGACCACTACACGCTCCTCGGCGTGCCCCGGCAGGCAACGCCCGCGGACATCAAGCGCGCCTACTTCAGCGCAGCGAAGCGACTGCATCCCGACGCTCTCTCGCGGATTGGTCTTGAGGCCTTGCGCAAGCCCGCCAACGAGCTCTTCGCGCGGATCGCGAAGGCTTACGCCGTGCTCTCAGATCCCAAGGCCCGTCGCGAGTACGACGCGGATGCGGCGAGCGACCAGGTGCGTGAGGCCGAACGAATTGCCCAGGCCGAAACGCTCTACCGCAAAGGCGAGATCTTGGTGCGAAAAGGCGCTTTTCAAGAGGCGATCCAGTTCTTGGGCCCCGCAGTCGAGTTGTGGGCGGAAGACGCGGAATACCGCTCGGCGCTGGGCTGGGCGCTCTACAAGAAGCCAAAATCCGAGCCGCAGCAAGCGCGAGAACATCTGTCAAAGGCGGTCCAGCTCGAGCCGAAGAACGCCGTGGCCCACTACCGTCTGGGGGTCGTCCTGCGCGCTCTCGGCGAACAAGAAGCCGCGCAAAAGGAGCTGGCGCTCGCAAAGCAGCTCGATCCCAAGAGCAAACCGAGCTAGCGCGTTGCGGCTGCGTTTCCCGCTGCGTCTTGCCCGCTCTCGAGCGCACGGCGCGCGGCGGGGTCGGCCAAGAGGGCGAGCCGCTCGGGATGCCTGACGAGTCCAGCCGGCTCGAGAATCTCCATGCCCAGTTCCTCTCCGGCTTGGGTCACGAAGAAGATCCGTGCCTCGCTGTCCCCCACGCGAGCAATCGGACCCGCCATGGCACGCTCCTCGGCGAGCGCAGCGAGGGCATCGAAGCGCTCCGTCCGAAAGGGAGAGACTGCGATGCGCGAAAGGACGGTGCCGCTGGGGAGTGCGTAAAGTGCGCGCAGCGTGGGCTCATCGCACGACGCCCCGTCGAGCACGCGACGGCCGCGGCGCACGAGCTCGTCCCGATCTCGCGCCATGATGCTGTCGCGCTGCGCGTGACCTTGAAAGCCAAGGGCGTGGCCCAACTCATGGAGGGCGATACCCATCTGCTCGCTGTCGGAGAGGGCGCGCGTGTGGCCGCGCAGGTCCGGGCGGGTCGAACGCGGGAGATAGACTTCCGCCCGCACGAGCTCGGCTGCAAGCACACGGCCCCCAGCTGCGTCCACAGGCGTTTTTCGAATCCGGCAGTCGGCAAACGTGCTCGCATCCGCAGTCTCTTGCGCTGAGAACGCGAACACGAGGGCGCCGCCTCCCGGATCCGCAGGCGCAAATCGCACGCCAAGCCCGGCGTCCTCCCAGGCGCGGAGCGCACGGGAGAGAAGGTGCGCCTCAGCCTCGCTTGCATCCGACGGGAGGGCGACGGGGATTGCGCGTTTTGGATCCCAATGACACACGAAGAGTGTGAGCGTCCCAGCCGCAGGCAGGAGATACGGCGTGATTTCCGCAAGGTGGCTGCCGGGGATCTCGGGCAGCGGGAGCTCGGTTCCCGCGGGACCCTTCCAGACCGGGACACCACACGCCAAGAGCGCGAGCACAAGAAGCAAAGAGCCGGCGCTCCGCCTCACACCGGCACGACACCCCGCTTTCGCCAGGGGCGTTCCACTCGCTTCGACGCACAGCGCTCGAGGGCCCGGGCCACGACTGCGCGCGTCGCACGAGGATCAATCACATCGTCGATCATGGCGCGGATGGCCGGGACAATGGGGTTGATCCCGCGGCGGATCCGCTCGGCTGCAGATTCGATGAACTGGCTGCGTGCCGCGTCGTCGGGGAGCTCGCGGAGCTGCTTCTGCGCAAAAATGGAGACCATCCCCTCGGGCCCCATCACCGCGATCTCGGCCGTCGGCCACGCCACGATGTAGTCCGGCTCGTACGCCCGCCCGTTCATGGCGTAGTAGCCCGCCCCGTAGGCCTTGCGAACGACGACGCAGATCTTGGGGACCGTCGCCGCCGAGACGTAGTGGAGCATCTTCGCGCCGTGGCGGATGATGCCCGCGCGCTCGACCTTCGAGCCAATCACGAAGCCCGGAGTGTCCTGGAGGAAGAGCAACGAAATGCCGAACGCGTCGCAGATCTCGACGAACTTCGCTGCCTTGTCGGCGCTGTCGACGTCGAGGGTGCCGCCGAGGAACATGGGATTGTTGGCCACCACTCCCACGGGTCGGCCGCCGATTCGCACGAGCGCCGTCACGAGGTTGCGGGCCCACTTGGGCTTGAGCTCGAATACGTCCCCATCGTCCGCCAGGATCTTCACGAGTTTTCGCATGTCGTACGCGCGGCGCGGATTGTCGGGAACGAGGTCGAGAATCTCCTCGTCGNNGAGGGCATGAACGAGAGGTATTTGCGAATCGCCGCCATGCAGGCCGGATCATCGGGAACCTCAAGGTCTGCGACGCCCGAGAGCTCGCAGTGCACTTTCGAGCCCCCGAGCTCCTCCTCGCTCACGTCCTCACCCACTGCGGCTTTGACCAGGTAGGGACCGCCGAGCGCCATGCTTGAGGTGCCCTTCACCATCGGGACGAAGTCGGCGAGGCCCGGAATGTAGGCGGTGCCGGCAGCCCCCGGACCGACCATTGCGGCCACCTGTGGCACGACACCCGAGAGGATCACCTGCTCACGAAAGAGGTAGCCTGTGTCTGCGAACACCGAGGCCCCACTTTCCTCGCTGCCTTCTCCTCCCCCGCCAAGGGCGTTACCACCCCCCTGAATGCGGGCGCCTCCCGAGTCGACCAGCCAGACGATCGGCATGCGGTGGCGCAGGCACAGCTCGCGCAGGCGTGCGGCCTTGACCTCGCCGGTCGGACCCATCGAGCCACCGAAAACGGTAAAGTCATAGGACGCAACACCGACCGGACGCCCGTCGATCTTTCCAAAGCCGGTGACGACGGCGTCCGCCGGTGAGCGCACACCGGGCTGCTTGCCGAGGATCCCGAACTCTTCAAAGGTCCCCGGGTCGAAGAGCAGATCAATCCGCTCGCGCGCGGTGAGCTTGCCGCGCGTGTGCTGCTTCGCGACCCGTTCGGCACCGCCCATCGCGAGGGCGTCGACCTTGCGTCGCTCGAGGTCTTCGACCAGCTCCCGCAGCTTTGCCATCGGTGGCTCGCTTGGGCCCGCGCGCGGGCTAGCGCGGCAACGCCGCGGTCGCGCTGCCCGTCACGACAGGCTCGCCGCGCTGGTTGGTCGTCACCAGGTCGATCTCGACGAGACCGGAATCGCCCTCTTCCTTGAGCTCGCGCACGACGCCCTTCGCCACAAGGGAGTCGCCTGGAAAGACCTGCTTTACGAACCGAACGCTGAACTTGCGCAAGACGCCGTCGCCGAGCCAGTCCGTGAGCAGCTTCCCGGTCAGGCCCATGGTCAGCATGCCGTGCGCGAACACNNCCGTGAGCAGCTTCCCGCTCAGGCCCATGGTTAGCATGCCGTGCGCGAAGACTGAAGGATAGCCCGCGAGCTTTGTGGCGAAGGTCTCGTCGTGATGGATGGGGTTGAAGTCGCCGGAGCCCGCGGCGTACTGGACGATTTGGGTACGCGCGAGGTTTTCGGCCACCTTGGCCTCATACTCGAGACCGATCCTCATGTCATGGAACTTGAGCTTGGGGTTTGCATCCTTCATCACTGCACCGCCTTTTCCGTGACGATGCCAACGCTCGTCGCCGTCACCACGAGTTCGCCTTTCTCATCTCGATATTCCGAAATCGACTCCGAAAAGCGCATGGTTCCGCCCTTCTTCCCTTCCTTCGTCCAACTCTTGCCCGCGCGGTTGGTCACCGTGAGGGTCATCCCCGGCCGAACGGGCTTGTGGTACTCGAAGCGCTGTTCGCCGTGCAGGATTCGCGTGAGGTTGAGCCCCGCGCCGCCTCCCGTACCGCCACCTTCCTGCCCGCCCGAGCCTCCCGTCGCCGCCGGGGGCTTCGGCGGGGGGGCCGGAATCTTGCGGACCCCACGCAGTGCGTAGTTCGGATCCCAGTGCGCCGAGGACACCGCGAAGGTGGGCGGCGCGATCACACCTGCGAGCGGTGTTTTCTTCGCGTACTCCTCATCCCAGTAGATGGGGTTCGTCTCTCCCAGGGCGCTCGCAAACAGCAAGATGCCCGTGCGATCCACGTGGAAGCGGTAGCCGTCTGACATGAATCCTCCATTGATCCGCGAGTCAACGCGCCTGCGATTCTACACGCGCGCGGGCCTGCCGCGCGACCCGCGCGTCCCAGGCCGCAAAGCTCGCGGCGCCCACGAGCACCACCCCTGCCGCAGCGGAGTAGGCCGCTGGATAGCCTTGGGCGCGGATCACCGCGCCGAAGGCCGGTCCCCCGATCAGCACCCCGAAATCGAAGAGCGCGGTGAAGAGCGAAAGCGCGGCACCGCGCTCTGCTTCGCGCGCCCGCTTGACGACAAGGCCGGAGAGGATCGGGAAGGTGAAGCCGTGGCCGAGGCCACACAGGACACCCGCGATGGCGACGTCGCGGGACCGAGCTGCGCCGGCAAGCTCGAGCAGCCCGGCGCACAGGAGCGCGAGGGCCGGAAAGAGCACCGTCTTTGGGCCGACGCGTTCGGGAAGCCAGCCCAGGAAAAGGCGCAAGAAGACGGCTGGACCCGAGTAGAAGGAGAAGAAAAGCCCCACCGAGCCGATGCCGGTGGTGAGGACGAAAGTCGTGACGAAGGTAAAGACGGCGGAGAGCGCCGTTGCGAACACGCTGCCCATGAACCAAAGGGGCAGCAGGTCCCGCTGCGCCGCAGCGGCATTGAAGCCCCGCGAGGGATCGGCTTCCTGATGCGCCGGGCGCGGCCGGTCGCGCAGCGGCAGCGAGACGAGCAGCGAGAGGGCGGCGAGTGCCGAGGAGGTAGCGAAAAGCGCCGCATAGCTCGCGCGCGAAAGGATCGCATCGCCGAGCAGCCCTCCGAGCGAGATCGGCAAGATCCCCGAGACCCCGAAGAGCGCGAGACCCTCCGTACGACGGGAGGCGGGCACCATGTCCGCCGCCAGCGTGAAGAGGGCCGAGAACAGCATCGCCTCGGCCAGCCCATGCACGATCCGGACTCCCACCAGCCAGGGGCCGATCGCACTCACGCTGAGGTACATTGAACATACCGCGGTGTTGAGCACTCCTCCCACGAGGATCACACCGCGCCGCCCACGGCTGTCCATGGCGCGCCCGACGGGAGGTCTCGCCGCGATCGCCGCCACCGCAGTGAGTCCCGAGAGCAGGCCGATCACGACTTCGTCCGCACCGAGCCGGCGCAGAAAACCCGGCAGGTGCAGGTAAAGGTTGAAACACAGGGCCTGGAAAAAATTCGCGGCGGCGCAGAGGGCAAACGGTCGCGTCACTAAGCGGTCTTGCGACATGGAGGGCCGAGTCTAGCCCCGGGCTCTTCCGTTTCGGTTACACTGTGGAAGAGGCTGCCCGACGACGAGGAGAGCACCGTGGCCATCGATTTCACACTTCCGGCGGACGTTACCGAGACTCGCGATCGCATCCGGACGTTCCTCTCGCAGGAGGTCAAACCGACCGAGGAGCGCTTGCGAGCGGCCAACGATCTGCGCGCTTGGCGGCCCGCCCTGCAGGAGCTGCGGGAGAAGGCGAAGGCCGCCGGTCTTTGGGCACCCCACATGCCGCGGGAATGGGGCGGCATGGGACTCGGCCCCCTCGCCATGGCATTCGTCTCCGCGGAATGCGGGCGTAGCCAGTTCGGTGCCTACATCCTGAACTGTCATGCCCCCGACGAGGGCAACATGCACACGCTGCTCCACTACGGAACACCGGAGCAGAAGCAGAAGTACCTGCGGCCGCTTGTCGACGGGGAATGCCGCTCGTGCTTTGCGATGACCGAGCCGGAAGTTGCAGGCTCCGATCCCACCGGCATCCAGACTGCGGCCACGAAGAGAGGCGACGACTGGACCATCAACGGCCACAAGTGGTTCATCTCGGGAGCGCACGGAGCGCGCTTCGCCATCGTGATTGCGAAGACCGATCCAGATGCACAGCCTCCCCAGGCAAGGAACACCGCCTTCGTCGTGGAAACCGACAACCCGGGATGGAAGATCGTGCGCGATATCGAAACCATGGCCGGTCGGGGCAATCACTGCGAGATCCGCATCGAGAACTGCGTTGTGCCCGATTCTGCGATCTTGGGCGGTCGCGGTCAGGGTCACCGCCTCGGCCAAACGCGTCTTGGGCCGGCGCGCTTGGCTCACTGCATGCGGTGGATCGGAAACGCCGAGCTGGCCCTTGAGGAGATGACCAAGCGCGCTCTTTCGCGGAAGCTGCACGGTGGCGTGCTAGCAGACAAGCAGGGCATCCAGTGGAAGCTCTCGGAGTCTGCACTCGAGCTCTATCAGGCCAAACTCATGACAATCCACGCCGCCTATCTCATCGAGAACGGCATGCCGTTCCGGCAAGAGGTCTCGATGACGAAGTACCACGTTGCAAATACCCTTTGGCGGATCCTCGACCGCGCAATCCAGGTACATGGAGCCCTCGGCTATTCGACCGACTCCCCTCTCGAGAACATGATGCGCCATGCACGTTCCGCCCGACTGGTCGACGGCGCGGACGAGGTGCACCTGTCCCAGATCGCGCAGAATGTGATCGACGCCTTCCGCACCGATGGCAGCACGCGCATGGCGACGGGGGCGGGTCTGCTGTAAGCCGGCTCTGGCAGGCTTCTACGGGCGTCGCGCTGCGGCGAGCTGGAAAAGGCCCTCGGCCGCAGAGCCGAGGCCGGCAAACCGGCTGTCCTTCGTCTGGCCGCGCTGGTACCGGAAGAAGATCTGCTGGAGCACCACCGCCATCTTGAACGTGCCGAACACGAGGTAGTAGGGCACGGTCGACACGTCGCGCCCGGTCTGCTCGTGATAGCGGGTCGTCGCTCCTGCCCGCGAGAGGAATCCTGGGGATTGGGTCGGCATGGGATTGGTCCCGGCCGGGACCTCCCCGGGATCACTCCACAATGCGAGGAGGGTGCCGAGATCTGCCAGCGGGTCGCCGCGGGTGCACATGTCCCAGTCATACACCGCAACGCAGCACCCCGGGTCCTCCTGTGCCACGGCGAGGTTATCGAGTCGCCAGTCGTTGTGCAGGAGCGTTGGCTCGGGCGACGGGGGAAGATTGTCGAGCAGCCAGCGGGCGAGCTCGTCCGCGAGCGGGAGATCCGCGGTCTTCGAACGCTCAAAGCGCTCGGCCCAGCCCGCCACCTGGCGGCCCAAGAATCCCGCGGGTTTCCCAAGATCACCGAGGCCCACGGATGCGGGATCGACGGAGTGGAACTGTGCCAGTGTGTCGATCACGACCTGCGCGAGCTTGCGGTTGGCGACAGGGTCGCGCCCCCCGCCGAAGCGCTCGGGGATCACGCCGCGCACGACGACGCCGTGGCGCCGCTCCATCACGAAAAAAGGGGAACCCACCACGGATGGGTCATCGCAGTAGAAGAACGGCCGGGGGGCGAGCGGGAAACCCCTGTGGAGCCCGAGGAGCGCGCGGTATTCCCGGCCCATGTCATGGGCCGAGGCCGCAACCGGACCGAGAGGCGGGCGGCGCAGAACGAATTCCACAGCGGAGGGACCCGTGCCGAAGCGCAGGAGGTAGGTCAGGTTCGCGTGACCGCCCGCGAACTGTTGAACCACGAGCGGGCCCTCGGCGCCGGGAAGCTTCCCTTTCAGGTACTCCGCCAGCCGGGCGGCATCGAAGCCCTCGCCAAGCCGGATCGGAATCGTGTCGGTCGGGAGCTGCGGATCCTCGTCTGCCATGAGGGATGGATCGTACCACGCGAACGCGCGATTCCCGCCCGAGCGCCGTTCACGCTCTCACGAGAACGCTCGAGAAAGGCGCAAGACCCGCGATTCGCTGCGAATGAACGGCGGAGACGTTGCAGGGCAGTTCGGCCCCCGGCTCTCCGCCTGTCGACCTGCCTCGTGCGTTGAGGCGTTACACGAGGCGATGAAGGAAGCGCGGTCGTGGTGGGTACAGGCGCGCTTCCTCTCGCTCGTCGCTGCCTCTAGCGTCCGAAGCAAGGCTGAGGCGACCTCCTCAAAGGTTGGAGGAGGCCGCCTCGTCGACCGCTCTCGGTGCCTCAGCGCCCGAACACCAAGCCGAAACTCACCGAAGGTGGCGCTGGGACATACGCAGGAGGAGAGGGGTAGTACGGGTACGGGGCCGAGTAGGAGCCCGCATATACGCCGACTCCAAAGGGCGGAGGCGGCGGCAGGAATGCCGGGCGATACCAATGGCCCCAGCCCCAACCGCCGTGGTGGTAGTACCCGTGGAAATGGCGAGGTCGCCACGCATCCCCATGCCAGGCGAGAGCGGCGTTCGGGATCGCAAGCGCAATCACAACTGCGCACAGGAGCNNGTCACGCGATGGAGTTGAAATGGCAGACTCATCTTGGTGGGCCCTCCTCTGGCCCTTCGCCTGTAAGGACGAAGGATTGGTTGAGACTGGATGAAGATTCCCGGGGGGCAATTTTCTCAAGTCCGCCGGCAAGGGCGGATCAGTCGGCGTCGACAATCCCACGGGAGGAAGACATGGTTAGGCGCGGCAGCGCAGGCCGAGCTCGCCATCCCCTGCGGAAAGGGACGCGACGAAACGCGGGGCAAGACGCGCTCGACCCGCAACCTGAGGCGCAAGGGCAGGAAGCGGGCGCGCTGCTTCCCTCGAGCCCCCCGCGCGTTCCCTTGGGAGGGATTGCTGGACCTCGAGTCCGGCGACCATTGCGGCGAAGGCACGGCGCAGTCCGCGCCCCCTAGCCTCCCGGGCTCCGGTCGAAGCGGACCTCGTGCCGGCCGGGTCCGACGCGAGGCGCGCCGCGCAAGCAGAGCCCTTCGGGAGCGATGAGCTCGGCTTGTGCGCCGGACGGAACCTCAAGCTCGAGTTCGAGGCCTCCCGGACCTCGCTCCCAAGCCACCTCGATGTCTCCGCGCACCGTCGGAAAGGTGCCTCTCGCGAACGAGAGATCGACCGGCTTTGGCGACACTCGAAAGCGTCGAAAGCCCGGCGCGAGCGGAAGCACTCCCAGAATCTCGGTCGAGAGCTGATAGACGGGGGTTGCCGAGAAGCCATGGCACAGGCTTCCGGTGGGATCGAAGCTCTCCCACAACGTGGTCGCACCGCGTTCCAGCATGCTGCCGTATCGGGCCCTCATTTCTAAGAGTGCACGCTCGAAGCGGCCGGCCCGGCAAAGCGCGCGATAGACGAAGTGACTGAAAAAGGTATTTGCAAGAACGACTTGTGTCTCGGGATCGAGGGATCCGCCGGTTGGCACGATCGGCGGCGCGGCGGTAAAGACCCCGCGCCGTGGTTCCATGACGTAGTTGAGCATCGAACCCCAACGCTCGCTCGGCGCCACCCCGAAGAGCACGAGCGCCGCATTTGCGTGTTGCGAAACGCGCGGATCTCGAGCGCCGCTTGCCGGATCCACCTCGTCGACGTACACGCCGCGGCGCGCATCCCAGTGGCGCGTATTGAGCGCCGCCGCCATGGCATCGGCGCGGGCGTCATAACGGCGGGCCGCGCGAGCGGACTCGAGCGCACGCGCGAGCCGCGCCGCAGCCCGTAGCGCGCCCACGAGAAGAGCGTTTGTGGTGGCGGCCTCGCCCCCTCGTCCGACAGCTGCCCAGTCGATGAAGTTCCAGTGCGGCACGTCTGCGAGGAGCGCACTTGGGCCGCGATGAGGCTCAAACCATGCGAGCGCGCGCTCAATGGCAGGAAAGACCTCTTCGATGGTTTCGAGGTCACCGCTGTAGAGCCAATGCTGCTCGGCATTCAGGATCCACTGCAGTGTCCAGTCCGGGATCAGGATGGCGTTCGTCCGGTGATCGCCGGGGGCGTACATCTGGGTCAGGCCATCGGGGCGCTGGCTCTCTGCGGCATGCAGGAGGAACTGACGGTTCAAGGCGTTTGCGCTCGGCCCGAACGCCGCCTGCGCAACCAAGAACTCGACCGTGGCGTCCCCGAGCCACTGGCGCTGCTCCCGCGAGGGGCAGTCCTCCCACCCATCGTGCATGCATTGCTGCAGGGTGTAGCGCCCCGCCTCCCAGAGGGTCTCAAGGAGAGGGTCCGAGCATTCGAAGCGCCCGCGCGCCTGCGCCGGGTAGCGCGTATGGAGCGAGCCCACGTGGCGGATGGCGAGTCCCTCGGGCGCATCGCGCACGGTGAGCTGAACCCACCGAACCGCAGTCCACTCGAATCTTTCGAAGCGCTGGAGACCCGGACGCGCGACATAGCGGAACAGGTGCGAGCCATGGCCACGCGTGGGATCGAGGCTCAGGTCATGATCGGCGGCGCCCGTCCATTCGCCGACCGCGCACTCCGCCGCCGCCAGCTCCAGCACTTCGCCGCCCCGAGCTTCGAGCTCGACGAAGGGATGGCCGGAGTGGATGCGGCCGAAATCCAGCAGGAGCGCGACATCGCTGCCTGGCCGGGTTTGCACGATTGTGGCTCGCTCATCGGGCGTGAGCAGCGCATCCCGGTCCTGGATCGACCCCGCTGGAAGGTCAAGGCGAGGCTCCTCGTAGAGCCGGCGGTGGACAGGCAGATCCGGCCGGGGTGCGACTGCGAACGCATGCGCCACGCGGCGCGGTGCGAGGGGCGTCTCGAGCAGATGTGGGATCTCTCGGTGGAGGAGCGTCGGAAAGGGCCGGACGCGTTGCCCCCCGAAAGGGGCGTCGGGCGGCCCCCCGCCGACGCTCAGGATGTGCACCCCGTCCCAGGCGCCGTCGTCAAACCCTGGCGCGGCCCAGCCAGGGGGCATCGCTCGGGCGTCGTGCACTTCCACGAATCCGAGGCCGAAGTTCACACGCGGCACGTTGCGCTCCCAGGCCGCACATTCGAGGGAGCGCCAATCGGCGTCGGAGCTTACGTCCGCAGGAGCCCGCTCTCCGTGGAAGTGCAACGCACTCCAGAGGGCCCCGTCGCCGAATACCGGCTGCCAGCCTCCCTTGACCGTCTCGTACCACGAGGTGTCGATACCATGGACGTGAACCAGCACCCCGATGACGTTTTCCCCGCCGCGCAGGAAAGGACTCACTTCGTAGGAATCCACGCGCGGGTGGTGCGGGTCGCTGCGCGCCGGGCCCCTCCCCACGCGGACCCCGTTCACGAACAGCTGGTAACGACCATCCACAAAGATCGCGAGCGTCGCCGCGGCAGGGGGTGAAGGGATCTCAAATCTCCGTCGGAACAGGAAGAATCGATTCTGCCCGTCGTCCCTGCGCTGCGCTCCGCCAAGGAACACGCTGAAGAGCCCGCCGGGTTGCACGGGTTGAAGCTCGCTCCAGATGAAGGGGGCGCGCTGATACATCGCCCTACGACCGCCGCGCAGTCCGCGAGGCTCGCGCCTTCTGGGCCGGGGCGCGCGCTCTCGTGGGCGCGCCTCGATCGAGATGCTCTGTCAGCAGCCCGGCGAGCCAAACGCGAAAGCGCTGGTCGGCATGGCGATCCGCCGTGAGCCCCGCGCTCGCCCTCACTTGCGGACCCACGATGGCGTCTCCGAAGAGTGCGGTCGCAGCCAGCATGATCGTGAAGAGGGAATCCTCGAAGTCTGCCGGCGTCGCGCGTCCTGCTGCCATGCGCCGTCTGTGCACGAGATCGGCCACCGCACGCACGACGCGAACGCCTGCGCCGGGCGGGACATCGCCAAGGCCGGTGAGGACAAGCCACGCCACAAGGCGTGCATGGCCACGGTCTCCGAGGGTTTCGAAAACCCGCTCCAGCAGCGCAGCGCCATTGACGTCCGTGGGGTCCGCGAGGCGCCGCACGAGATCCGTCTCGAGGGTGGCCAGCGCCCGAGCGGTGACCGCCCGCATCAGCCCTTCCCGGCTGCCGAAGTGGTGGAGGATCGCGGGGTGCGAGACGCCTACGTCCGCGGCGACCTCCTGAAGCCGCAGAGCGTCGGGCCCTGCGGCAAGGAGCCGCTGCTCGGCGGCATCAAGGATGGCGCGCTGGGCCTCCTGTGCCGGTCGCCGGCGCCGAGCGGCGCTGGCCTTGCGAGAGCGCTTCGAAGCCTGGCTTGACACGCGCACGCCTCCTTGCTACTTACAGTATTGTAAGTAAAGAGCGGTAGCCGCCTTTGCTCCGTCGCGCTCTTTCCCACAAGGGTATGCCATGACGAAGCCGTTGCGCCGACGGATCCGCCCCCTCGAGGCCTTGGAGGCGATCCGTGCGCTTGTGCGCGATCCGGATGACACCCGCCAAGTCTTCAAGATCGTAGACGCCCTCTCTGGAAACTCAGGGGACCGGATTTTCCGGCGTTTTCGTGCCACGGCGAACGGCGCATGCATCCTGCAGGAGAAGCGCGATCTGCTCAAGACCCTGTGTCAGCGCGACCACCTCGCTTCCTTGCCCCCGGGCTCTCTCGGTCGGAGCTATCTCGACTTTGTGACCCGGGAACAGATCACGGCGGATGGTCTTGTGGCCGCGAGCATGGAGGCCCGTGGGCAGCTCGACGCGCTGAACGAGGATTACCGGCGCACCCTGGAACGGCTGCGGGACATGCATGATCTCTGGCACGTCGTGGTGGGCTACGGGCGCGATCTCGTGGGGGAAGCGAGTCTTTTGGCGTTTACCTTTGCGCAGACGCGGAACCCCGGCGTGGGATTCATCGCTGCCGTGGCCTATCTGCGGATCGGCGACGTGCCCGGCGCAAGGCGGGTCATGCGCGAGGCGTTTCGGCGCGGGCGGCGGGCGGCCTGGCTTCCGGGGGCGGACTGGGAGGCGCTCCTCGCTCTCCCGCTCGACGAGGTGCGCTCGCACCTTTGCGTGGGCGAGCCGCCTCGCTACGAGGCCTTGCGCTCGACCGGAGCTCCCACCCTCGCCTACTGAATCGCTGCTTCGGACTCTCCCGCGAGTTCGTCGAGCACCACCGACACGAGCGCGACGACCGTCGGTCCGAGCTCGGGCGTGTGCAGGTAGTGGTCTGCGGCCGGGAGGATGAGAACCCGGCCGGGAGCGCGAAGGAACCCATCGAGGAGCAAGAACCCGTCGTTTGGTCCGAGCGCTCGGAGCCGCTCGAAGCCCGCCCGGGCCGGCGGGGTGATCGCGTCGGCCGTGGGAAAGCCCGCCACGTGGATGGCGATCAGCCGAGGCGGGAGCAGCGCTCCCTTCCCAGCGCGCGCGCTGCGCGAGATGCTGAGGGCGGTCGCCTGGGAGAGGCCGAGGGCTGCACGATCGGCCTCCGCGATGCCCGGGTCCGTGAGGGGCGTTCCCTCGAGCAGCCCCACGAGATCGATCCACGCTGCGACACGGGATGCGAGAGCCGGCTCGCTTGCGAGTGCGGTCTCAACTTCCGCTCCCCCTTTGCTTGCCGAGAAAAGCACCGCGCGGCGTCCGCTGGAGGTCGCCTCCACCACCCCTCGGCTCACGCAGGTCGCATTGTTCTCGACCGTATCCACCTCACCCGTTTCGATGAGCGCAACCTGCCGCCCAAGCCAGGCCTCGACCCCCGCGAGGTCCGCTCCTGTCCACGCATGCGAGCGATAGAAGAGCCCGGGGACGCGCAGCGGCACCAGGCCCATGGCATCGAGCCTCTGGGAGATCTCACCCACGAAGCGTCCGGGGTCCTGCCGGATGCGAGAAAGACGCCGGTGCACCTTTTGCGCAAGAGCCGCGTTCGAAGGCGCGCTCTCGATGCGGGCCTCGAGGGCGCGCACCTCGCGATCATAGGGATCTCTCTCTTGGCCTCCGCAGCCCGGCGGGAGCGCGCCGCTCGCAAGGAGAGAGATCGCAAGCCCCGCTTTTCCTGCGCGCCCCGTCCATCCGCTTCGCGCGCCTGAGCCCTTCCTCGCACGGGCCATGGCAAGACCTCTTGCCCTTTCCAACGAGGCCCAACCCGCCACCGCAGGAAGTCTATCAGTCCGCCGGGGCCTCGTGGTGCTAGGGTGAGGCCTCCCAGGGCTATGGCGCGGGGAGGCTCGGCCTGCCTTTGATGCGTGCAGCCAGCTCGAGCGGAGTCGGGAGGGAAACTCCGCTCGCAAGAGGTTCTTCATGAGCAAGGACTGCGAGGCCGCACGAGAGCTCTCGGCCCTGCGAAGCCTCTTGGCCCGGCTCTCTTGCGTCGTCTACCGCACCTCTTGCTCCGCAGGGCCGCGGCGCCTTGAGTTCGTGAGCGAAGCGTGCCTCGCGATCACGGGACGCTCGGCGTCAGAGTTCACCGCCGAAGGCGGTCTGCGGTTCGAGGACTTGGCGGCGCCCGAGGATCGGGAGGCTCTTGCGCGCGAAATCGACTCTGCGCTCGCGGCAAGGCGTCCGTATCGCGTGGAGTACCCGGTGATGACACCGGATGGCCGGGAGCGGTGGCTGTGCGACGAAGGTCGCGGCGAGTTCGCGCCTTCCGGCGAGCTTCGGGCCTGCGAGGGCATCGTCTTTGACGTCACGCGCCTGCACCAGGAGGCCGAGGAAGCGAAGCGGAACGGGGCGACGTTGCGTCTCGTGCTCGAGAATGCGCCCCTCATCCTCTTCGCCTACGACACCAGGGGCGTCTGCATCCTCTCGGAGGGCAAGGCGCTAGCCGCGCTCGGCATCAAGGCCGGCGCTGCGGTCGGACACCTCTTGCGAGAAGGGTTTCGCGACTATCCGGGGATCATCGCCAACTACGAGCGCGCGCTGGCGGGCGAGAGTTTCACGGCGATGGTGGAGTTCGCCGGTCGTGTGTATCAGACACAGTACTGTCCGCTTCGGGCCGACCGCGGTGAGATCATCGGGGTGATCGGCCTTTCCTTGGACGTTTCCAATCTGCGCCAAACCGAGCAGGCCCTGCGAGAAACCGAAGGCCGCTACCGCCAGCTTGTGGAGAACGCTCACGATCTCGTGACCGAGGTCGACGCAGATCGCCGGCGCGTGTGGGTGAGTCCCAACTACCGAACGGTCTTGGGCTACGAGCCACAGGAACTTGTGGGTCACAGCGTCTTTGACAACCTCCATCCCGACGACCGTGCCCACGCAACGGAGGCCTTCGCCCGCTTCCTCGACGGCGACGAACCGGGGGAGGTCTTCCTTCGCGCACGTCACAAGGACGGAAGCTGGCGCTCGTTCGAGGCTACGGGCGGCGTCTTCGTCACCGCAGCGGGCGAGCGGCGCGCCGTCGTGATCTCGCGGGACGTGACGGCGCGGCGCATCACGGAGGCGGCCCTCGCACGCAGCGAAGAGCAGCTCCGCCAAGCCCAGAAAATGGAAGCCGTAGGTCGCCTCGCGGGGGGCATCGCCCATGACTTCAACAATCTGCTGACGGCCATTCGCGGCTACGGCGATCTCGTCCTCGAGGCGCTCCCTCCGGGCGACTCCTTGCGCCGTGACATCGAGGGAATCGGGGAGGCCGCGCGACGCGCCTCCGAGCTCACCGGGCAGCTGCTCGCCTTTAGCCGCCGCCAGGTACAGCAGCGCAGGGTGCTCGAGCTCAACACCGTGGTCTCAGGCCTGGACAAGATGCTCCGCCGGGTGATCGGCGAGGACTTGGAGCTCCGAACCCGGCTCGATCCTTCGTGCGGCGCGGTGAGCGCCGATCCGGGCCAGCTCGAGCAAGTCCTGGTCAATCTGGCCGTGAACGCTCGCGATGCCATGCCC
>DOUU01000048.1:10115-16615 GCA_003520425.1 Deltaproteobacteria bacterium | reverse complement strand
GCTCGGCCTCTCGACGGTCTACGGGATCGTGCAGCAAAGCGGCGGACACATCCGCGTCGAGAGCTCCCCCAAGGCAGGAGCCACCTTCCGCATCTTCTTGCCGCAGGTCAACCCGCTGCTCGAGGAGCCGGTCTCGGCCGATCGGACCGCAAAAGACGAAGGCAACGAAACCGTTCTCCTCGTGGAGGACGAGGACGCGGTGCGGCGTCTCGTCCGCCGCGTGCTGGAGGACGCCGGCTACCGCGTGCTCGAGGCGCAAAGCCCTGCCCAGGCGCTGCACCTTTGCCAACGCCACCCCGAGCCGATCGATCTCATGCTGACGGACGTGGTGATGCCCTTCATGAGCGGTCGCGAGCTCGCTTCGCGCACTGCAGCGCTGCGACCGCAGATGCGTGTGCTCTACGTTTCCGGCTACATGGAAGACGTGATGGCCCACCACGGCGTGCTCGAGCCCGAGATCGCCTTCCTCGGCAAGCCCTTCGGTCCCGAAGAGCTCACCCGCAAGGTGCGTGAGGTCCTCGACGCACCTCGCCCAAGCTCGCGCTAGCAGGCGCCTCGTGTCTGTGCGCTTCGAGCTGCCTCGAGAGCACCCCGGCGTCGCGCTGGTCACGATCGACCGCCCGGATCGCGCCAATGCGCTCGATCCCGAAACGCTCCAAGCGCTGGCGTCCGCCTGGCGACGCATCGCGGCGTCGGCCGAGATTCGGTGTGCCGTCCTGACCGGAGCCGGTGATCGCGTCTTCTGCGCAGGCATGGACATGCGCCTTACGATTCCAGCGGCCCAGCGACTGGCCCGCGGCGAGACCGTGACACAGCAGGAGTTCGAGGGCCTGCGCAGCGTGAGCACCGCTCTGCTCGCTGGCTTCGATCTCGCAACGCCCCTCATCTGCGCCGTGAACGGCCACGCGCGTGCCGGCGGATTCGACCTCATGCTCGCGGCGGAACTGCGCATCGCAGTCCCCGAAGCCACCTTCGCGCTCGAAGAGGTCGCTCTCGGCCTCTACCCGACGGGCAACGCCACGGTTCTTCTCCCGCGCCAGATTCCCTGGGTACACGCCTTCGAGCTCCTCCTCCTCGCCCAGCCGATCTCTGCCGCGCGGGCGCTCGAGATCGGGCTCCTCAATCGCTTGGTCGCCCCGGCAGAGCTTCTTCCCACAGCCCTCAGCCTCGCCGACACGATCGCCGCGAATGCGCCGCTTGCCGTTCGGGCGACCCGCCGAGGCGTTCGCGAGCTCCTCGCCCTGCCCCTCGACGAGGCCTACCGGCGCCAGGAGGAGCTCGGCCGTCCGCTTCGCGCCACGCGGGATGCCGCGGAGGCGCAGCGTGCATTCCTCGAGAAACGGCGGCCGAGTTTCCGAGGAGAGTAGGCAGAGGGCCGATCTCGCGCAGAGACTCGGGGGCGCGTCCCGCCTAGTGCACCGTCTGCCGCACTGCACCTTTTGCTTGGTCGCGAATGCGGGCCAGGTAGGTCGCCAGGAGCTGGAGGGCCTCGTCGAGCTTTCGCAGCTCTCCCACGAACGCCCCCATGAGACGCTGGATCTCATCGAGCTCGTGCGCGCTCCGGGCGAGGAGTGCGGGCGGAGCGCCAGGGGCGTCACTTGCGGCAAGCGCTGCCGCGCAAACGGCCTGGCAGCCCGAGACACCGAGTGCGGTCACCACCTGCTCGAGCCGCAGGGCAAGAGCACCCGCGAGCTCCGGCGATACACCGCGCCGCTCGAGCTCCCCCCGGATCCGATCACGAACGCGCGCGGCCTCGCGAGGCGTCGCGAACGAGGTGCCAGAGGCCTCGTCCCGATCGGGCTTTTGAGCCATCGAGAAGGCTCCTTTGGGAAGTCCGGGAAGAGAGCGAGCAAGATCGATGCCACGATCCGCAGGCCCGGCAAAAGGCCCGCGAGCCTCGCGAATCCGCGAGGGATTCCCACCCGCGGGAGGGGGAGCGGGAGGCGTGTGCCCCGCGCCGAAGGATCCATGGGAGGCTCGATATGGGAATCGCGGTTCCCACCCGGCGGGTGGTGTCCAGGGCTCTCCCCCGTGCTCAGTCGCGCCAGGCCAACGGAACCCGGGCCGCGTCGGCTTCGGTCTCGAGCAGGTCGAGCTGCTTCTCGAGCTTCGCCTTGTCGTCATCGAGTCGCTGAAGCTCGCGCGAATGGTTGGGGGGTATCGTTTCGCGGTGCGCATCGATCGCCGCGATTCTCATGCGCACGTTTTGGAATTCAGCGCGCCACTGGGCCTCGCTGCGGCCGCCCCGAATCGCTCCCGATTCGACGAGGTTGTTGGGAATGAGGGTCACGACTCCCGCGGCGGCGTCGACGTTGTACGTGAAGTGGTTGAAGTAGGAGAGCCCGAGAAGGCCCACCTCTATTTGCGCACTCACGCTTGCCGGAACGTTTTCCACCCGGGCTCCGCCGAGGTCGACCGCGTCGAGCATGACGATGGGCTGATCGACATGCCCGTTCGCGGTGGCGTAGCGCATGGTTCGCGCGTTGGGATCCCTGCCAAGGCCGAGTTCATCCGCCACCTGTTTGGGCACGAGGACGTCACTCGCCCCCGTGTCAATCAGAAAGGGTGCCGTCACCCGGTCATTGAGCCTCACCTCCACGAGCATTCCCGTCCCTGCACGCTGCACGGGGATGCGATAGATCCGGGTGGGGGCGGACTGCCCGTCTCCGGGCGCCTGGGAGGCCGGAGGAGCGGCCGGAGCACTGAAGGTCTGCACGCTGCCGCGACCAGGCTCGCTTTGCTTGGGCGTGGCTTGAGCGCGGTACTCCGGCGGGACCTCGTCGAGATGCTGCGCCACGTGGAGCCGCCCTTCCGAATCGACCCAACGGTAGATATCCGCAGCCGCGCGAAGAGGCAGGAGCGAGGCGGCGCCGAGCGCGAGCGCGAGCAGGCTGCGGGCAGCGCGCCGCATCGGGGCGTGGGTCATGGGCTCTCCTCCCGGGCTCTCGGGGAGGAATCGGCTGGTCCGCCCGCGCCCTTGACGGCCGCGAGGGCAATCAGCGCCCTTGCGGGAGGCGGAGCCAAGGCCGCGACTAGACAGCGCCTTCGGGCGGACTCGCCTCGGCGTCGCCGGCGGGCGGGCTTGCCACATCGAAGAAGCGACGCACGGTTTCCGCGTCGCGCGCCGAGAGACCCGGCACCGCGGCAAGCGCCTCCACACTCGCCTCGCGCACC
Organism: Deltaproteobacteria bacterium; assembly: GCA_003520425.1. Classification (GTDB taxonomy): domain Bacteria; phylum Myxococcota_A; class UBA9160; order UBA9160; family UBA9160; genus UBA9160. The sequence goes on along the minus strand of DOUU01000048.1, from coordinate 13,441 downwards.
GCTCGGAGCGAGCCCAGGTGTTTGAGCAGGGCCCGCCGCTTGGCCGGTCCGATCCCCGGGATTTCCTGCAGCACCGAGGTCAGGCCCGCGCGGTTTCGCAGGGCACGCTGGAACTCGATGGCGAAGCGGTGCGACTCGTCCCGCACGCGCTGGAGCAGGAGGAGGCCGCGCGAGCTCGGGCTGAGGAGGACCGGGTCCTTGCGTCCCGGCACGAACACGCGTTCGGCCTTGAGTCCGCCGGAACGCCGCACGCGCGGCGAGGGCGATCCCTCGTCCCTCTCCTTCGCGAGCGAGATCGCCGGGACCTCGAGCCTGGCGTCGCGCAGGGCGGCCGTGACCACGCCGAGCTGCCCTTTGCCTCCGTCGACCATGAGAAGGTCGGGAAGCGGGTCCTGCGCAACGCGCGCAAAGCGGCGACGCAGAACCTCGCGCATGCAGTCGTAGTCATCCCCGCCCGCGGCCTCGCGGATGCGGTAGCGGCGATAGCCGGATTTCGCGGGGCGTCCATCCTCGAAGACCACGCGGCTCGCCACCGAGAGGACACCCTGGAGCGTCGACACGTCGTAGCACTCGATCCGGCGCGGCAGGCGGACAAGCGCAAGGCGCTCCCGCAGCTCTTCGGCTGCGGCTTCGACGCTCTCGCGCGCCTCGACCCGGCGTGCGAGCGCAAGCTGCGCATTTGCGCTCGCCATGGCGACAATCTCGCGCAAGGCTCCCCGGCGCGGAGTGTGCACGCCGACCTTGCGACCGGCGCGCTCGCTCAGCAGCGCCTCGAGGGCTCCCTCATCGTTGACCGGGACCGGAGTCAGCACCTCGCCCGGCAGCGGGCGGTCCTCCGCGTCCCCGTAGTACTGGCCGAGAAACGAGCTCATGACGTCGCTGTCGTCGAGGCGTACGTCCGAGAAGCCGTGGTCGCTTGCACCGACCACACGACCATCCCGCACGTACAGGACTTCGACCTGCACTTCCCCGCCGCTGCGCGCAAGGCCGAAGACATCGCGATTCACGCCCCGCGCACCCACGATGCCCTGCCGCTCGACGGTTTGCTCGACCGCCGCAATCCGATCGCGCACCCGCGCGGCCTCCTCGAATCGCTCCTCGCGCGCCGCCTCCTCCATGCGCTCGCGCAAGCCGCGCACGAGCTCCTCGGACCGCCCGCGCAAAAACAGGGCAGTCCCTTGGACAAGCTCTGCGTAGGCCGCTTCGTCGATTCGTCCGCAGCATGGGGCAAGACAGCGCCGCATCTCGAATTCGATGCAAGGCCGCCCCCGGCGCGCATAGTCTTTGAAGGTTGCGTCGCTGCACGAACGCAGAGGGAAGATGCGGCGAAGATTGGACACGGCTTCGCGAAGTGCCTGGCTCGACGTGTAAGGACCGAAGTACTGGGCGCCGTCCTCGCGAAAGCGGCGCACGGGCTGAAGGCGCGGCCACGCCTCCCGCGCATCGAGGCGTAGACCCAGGTACTGCTTGTCATCGCGCAATCGCACATTGAAGGGCGGGCGATGCTGCTTGATGAGCTCGTTCTCGAGCAGGAGCGCGTCCTTGACCGAGGGCGTGACGAGCACGTCCAGATCGGCCACACGCTCGAGGAGATGGGGGATCTGGTGGCGGCCGTCCCCGCCCGGACCGAGATACGAGCGCACACGAGCCCTCAGGCTCTGGGCCTTGCCGACATAGAGCACCCGGCCCCCACTGCTCTTGAACAGGTAAACCCCGGGGCTCGCCGGCAGCTCGTCGACGCGGTCCTTCCAGCTCACTAGGAACTCCGCAGACGCAGCGCCTCGAGCTCTCGGATGCGGTCGCGCAGCTCGGCTGCGCGCTCGAACTCGAGGCCCTTCGCGGCCTCGGCCATCTCCCGCCGCAGCCCCGCGATCAGCGCCGGCAGCTCGTGGGAGGGCAGCCTCTCCTCGGGGGCCTCCTTTCGCGTCGGCACGGTCACGTAGTCCGCCTCCCAAATCGATTCGCGCAGGCTCGAGATCCTCTTCACCACCGACCGCGGCGTGATTCCGTGCTCGAGGTTGTAGCGCTCCTGGAGCCCGCGGCGGCGGCTCGTCTCGGCGAGCGTCGCGCGAATCGAGTCGGTCTGCTGGTCGGCGTAGAGAATGACCGTTCCCCGCACGTTGCGGGCCGCGCGCCCGATGGTTTGGATGAGCGACCGGGTGGAGCGCAGAAATCCCTCCTTGTCCGCGTCCAGGATCGCGACCAGCGCCACCTCCGGGATGTCGAGTCCCTCCCGCAGGAGATTGATCCCGACGAGCACATCAAAGGCTCCCTCCCGCAGCTCGCGGATGATCTCCATGCGCTCGATGGTTTGAACGTCGCTGTGCAGGTAGCGCACGCGAATTCCGTGCTCGGCATAGTACTCGGTGAGNNGCCATGCGCTTGGTGAGCGTGGTTACGAGCACTCGGTCCCCTTGCGCGACCCGCTCCCGAATTTCGCCCAGAAGATCGTCCACCTGGCCGGCGGCGGGGCGGACTTCGATCCTCGGATCGATGAGACCCGTCGGGCGGATGATCTGCTCGACCACGACGCCTTTGGAACGCTCGAGCTCGAACTCCGCGGGCGTCGCCGAGACGTAGATCACCTGGCCCACGCGCTCTTCCCACTCGTCGAAACGCAGCGGACGGTTGTCGAGGGCCGACGGCAGCCGGAAGCCGTACTCAACAAGCGTCTCCTTGCGCGCGCGGTCGCCGCGGTACATGCCCCCGATCTGTGGAACCGTCACGTGGCTCTCGTCCAGGACCAGGAGGTAGTCGTCGGGGAAGTAATCGTAGAGCGTGTAGGGGCGCTGGCCGGGAGCACGGCCATCGAGCCAGCGTGAATAGTTTTCAACCCCGTGGCAAAAGCCCATCTGTTCGAGCATCTCGAGGTCGAAGAGCGTGCGCTGCTCGAGCCTTTGCGCCTCGAGCAGCTTCCCCTCCCGGCGGAAATGGGCGAGCCGCTCTTGCAGCTCCCCCCGAATGCCCTCCACGGCGCGCCGGATCGTCTCGTCGGTGGCGACGTAGTGGCTCGCGGGGTAGATCATCGCCCGCTTCGGCCGTGCCACGACCTTCCCGCGCAGGGGATCGATCTCCGAGAGGAGCTCGATCTCGTCGCCGAAGAACTCGATGCGCAGCGCGCGCTCATTCTCGTACTGCGGAAAGACCTCCACCACGTCTCCACGCACGCGGAAGGTTCCGCGGTGGAAATCGAGATCGTTGCGCTCATACAGCATATCCACGAGCCGCCGCAGCAGGTCGTCGCGTGAAAGCTTCTGCCCCGCTTCGAGGAATGCATGCATGGATCCATAAGAGGTCGGCGCGCCGAGGCCGTAGATGCACGAGAC
>DOUU01000048.1:0-10064 GCA_003520425.1 Deltaproteobacteria bacterium | reverse complement strand
GGCTGGTAGTAGTCGTAGTAGGACACGAAGTATTCGACGGCATTGCCCGGGAAGAGGCCCTTGAACTCGGCGTAGAGCTGTGCCGCCAGGGTCTTGTTGGGCGCCATGACGAGGGTGGGACGGTTCAGCTCCGCCACCACGCACGCAACGGTGAAGGACTTTCCGCTGCCGGTGACACCCAGGAGGGTCTGGTGCCGCTCCCCGCGCCGGATGCCGGCCACAAGCTCGGTGATGGCCCGCGGCTGGTCCCCCGTGGGCTCAAACTCGGAGACGAGCTCAAAACCCGTGCTCAACGCCTTCTCCAGCGGGGACCCTCGGGGGTGTCCTCGACCAGGATGCCCTCCGCCTCGAGCTCCTTTCGGATGCGGTCCGCCGTCGCGAACTCGCGGGTCGCCCGTGCGGCCTCGCGCCGCGCGAGGAGAGCATCAATGCGCGGGTCGCTCTCGCGGCTCGCCGTGCGGGGCTCTTCGGTGGCAAGGCCAAGGCCGAGCCAGCGGTCGAACTCGAGCAGCAAGGAGCGCTTGTCCGCCGGCGAAAGCTCGGGGCTGCGCGTCACCTCCCACGCGACCGCGAGGGCTCGCGGAGCGTTCAGATCGTCCCGCACGGCCTCGCGAAATCGCGCCTGGAGCGGCGCGATCCGTCCCCGGTCGGGCTCCCCTTTTTCTCCCCGCACCTCGGCGGCGTGGGCCAGAAGCCGCCGGTAGCCCGTCGCGGCCGCCTCCATCGCCTCCAGCGTAAAGCTTTGCTGCTGGCGATAGTGGCCTTGGAGAAAGAAATAGCGGAAGGCGAGTGGCTCAAAGCCGCGCTCCAAGAGGTCCTCGAGCAGGAGCACGTTCCCCGTGGACTTGGCCATCTTCTCGCCGCCGAACTCGTAGAACTCATTGTGCAGCCAATATCGCACCCAGGGATGCACATCGAACGCGCACTCGCTTTGGGCGATCTCGTTGGTGTGGTGCACCCGAATGTGGTCCACCCCGCCGGTGTGGATGTCGAAGCTTTTCCCGAGGTACTTGACGCTCATGGCCGAGCACTCGAGGTGCCATCCCGGAAAGCCGCGCCCCCAAGGTGAATCCCACTCCTGCTGCCGCTCGACACCCGCGACCGGAAACTTCCAGAGCGCAAAATCCGCTGGCTGGTGTTTTTCCGGCACGTCTCCGATCCGCGCTCCGGCCTCCTGGCCCTCCAGGTCCAGCCGAGCAAACTCCGCGTACCGGGGAAACTTTCTCGTGTCGAAGTAGAGGCCGTCGGCGATGCGGTAGGTGTATCCCTTGGCCTCAAGGATTTGGGCCAGAGCGATTTGCTCCGGGATGTGCTCGGTGGCCTTGGGCAGGACTTCGGGGGGCACGCAGTTCAGCCGCCGCCGGTCGAGCAGCCACTTTTCGGTGTAGAACGCGGCAATTTCAGAAGCTTTGCGCCCCGCCCTCGCGGCCGCACGCTCCATCTTGTCCTCGCCGGTATCTGCATCGCTCGTGAGATGGCCCACGTCGGTGATGTTGATGACGTGGGTGACCCGCAGTCCTTCGGCCTCGAGCGCCCGGCGCAGAAGATCCGCGAACAGATAGGGCCGCAGGTTCCCGAGGTGCTGCGCCGCGTAGACGGTGGGGCCGCAGGAGTAGACGCGCGCGTGCCCCGGCTCGATCGGTTCAAACCGCTCCTTTTGTCTCGTGCGCGTGTTGTAGACGGTGAGTGTGCTCATCGCGTCGCCGGCCGCTCCGCGGGCGCGAGCAGGACCACGGCGCTCGCCGCCATGCCCTCGCCGCGCCCGATCGAGCCCAGGCCGTCGCTGCTCGTGATCTTCACATTCACCCGCTCGCGGGAGGTGCCGAGGAGCTTCGCGATTCCCTCTTCCATGGCCTCGGCGAAGGGAGCGAGCCGCGGCGCCTGGGCCACGACCGTGGCGTCGAGATTCACAAGCTCAAGACCGCGCTCTCGCACCATCGACACGACCTGGGCGAGAAGCTCTCCGCTTGCGACTCCGCGCAGCCTCGCGTCGGAGGAGGGAAAGTGCCGGCCCAGATCTCCCGCACCGAGGGCGCCGAGCAGCGCGCTGGCCACGGCGTGGAGCAGCACGTCCCCGTCGGAGTGGCCCTCGAGGCCGCGCTCGCAAGGCACCCGCACCCCTCCGAGAACCAGCGGTCGCCCGGGGACGAGCCGGTGCGCGTCCCAGCCCTGGCCGATCCGCGGACCGCGGCTCATGCACCGCCTCTGCGGCTTCGGGCCGCGAGGAGCGCTTCGGCGAGGAGGAGATCCTCGGGGCGCGTGATCTTGAGATTCGAGGGGTCGCCCTCCACCACGCGCACCGCAACGCCGAGGCGCTCGACAAGCTGCGTGTCATCGGTCCCCACCACACCCTCCTGCTCCGCCTTGGCGAGGGCCTCGCGCAGGATCTCGATGCGAAAGGCCTGGGGGGTCTGGGCCACCCAGCACTCCGTGCGGGGGGGTGTCTCGACCACGAGCCCCGCCCGCACCCGCTTGATCGTGTCGGTGGCGGGCACCGCGAGGAGCGCCGCACCGTGGAGGCGGGCTAGCCCGACGACGCGCGAGACATCCTCTCCTCGCACAAGGGGCCGGGCGGCGTCGTGAACGGCCACGAGCCTGATCTCGGGGCCGAGCGAGGCGAGTCCCGCCCGCACAGAATCCTGTCGCTCACGGCCCCCCGCCACCGGGGGGGCAAGCTTCGGGATCTGGTCCCGCTCCGCGGCGAGCGCAGCAAACCGGTCCAACTCGCTTGCGGCGATGACGGGCACCACGAGGTCGATCTCCGCCGAGCTGGCCAGCGCCTCGAGGGCATGTGCGAGGAGAGACCGCCCCGCGAGGCGCACAAACGCCTTCGGGGTCCCCGAGCGCAGGCGATCCCCCCGCCCGGCCGCGAGCACGAGGGCCGCAGTCGCCATGGCTCTCCACGATAGCCAAGCGCCAGGGCCAAGGCGCGTTGGGCGAGACCCGGGCGAGCGACTCTCACGCTGCTACCGTGCGCGCGGGGGGACCCACCATGCGCTTGGTCGCTTCGGTGTTCTTCGTGCTTGCGGCGCTGCTCTCTACGGCCACCCGATCTTCGGGCCAAGCGAATCCCGGGCTCCCCATCATAATGAACCCGACGGCTCCGGGGACCGAAGTCGACATCGTAAAGCAGGTCGAGCCCGAGACACCGCGGATTCCGCTCGCCCTGCGCGAGGCCATCGAACTTGGACTCAAGAACGGGCTCGCGCTCGAAGTCCAGCGCTACGGCCCCTACATCGCAAACGAAGTTCTCGAATCGGCATGGGGCGCCTACGATCCCGAGCTCTACTCCGACTACCAGTACTCGAGCACGGACAATCCCGTGGCAAGCCTCCTGACTTTCCCGAATTCAAGCATCCTCGAGCGCGATTTGACGGGAGAGGCGGGGCTACGCGGAATCCTCCCCTTCTCGAGTACGAGCTACGGGATCACCTATGGCGGCCGTCGGGTGCAAACCACGGATCCGCTTTCCCTCTTGTCGCCTGAAATACGGACCTCCCTCGTCTTCACGGTCTCCCAGCCCTTGCTGCGCAATCTGATCTGGAACCAGCCCTGGACGATGGTCAAGACCTCCCAGGTCGGGAGCCGCGCCGCGTGGGACGAGTTTCGGCGCCAGCTCATGGATACGGTCCAAGCCATCGAAAACGACTACTGGTTCCTCGTGGCGAGCGAAGAGCAGCTCCGTGTCGCGAACAAGAGCCTCGAGAGCGCAAGGGCGCTCCTCGACCAGACCAAGACCCAATATGACGTGGGCGTGGTCTCGAAGGTCGATGTGACCGAGGCGGAGGCGGGCGTGGCTTCCCGCGAAGTCAACGTAATCACCGCAAAGAACAACTACCTCTTCAGGCAGGATCAGCTGATCGACCTCGTATACGGGGCAGGCCTGCGACCGAAACTCGAGTTTCTGGTCGAGCCGACGGACCCGCCGCTCGCGGAGTCGAAATACGAGGTCAACCTCGACATGGCGGTGGAGAAGGCCTTTAGCGAGCGCCCCGAGCTCGCCATCGCGCACGACGAGGTCGAGCGCCAGCAGTATCTTGTTCAGTACGCGAAGAGCCAGCGCTGGCCGCAGCTCGACGTCGTGGGCCAGTACGGCTACCAGGGTCTCACAGGCCAACCGAGCAAAGACTGCGTCATTCCCAACTTCACCGGGACGTTTACGCCTGGGCAAACCGGAAGTCCATGCGCGAAGTTCATTCCGCAACTCCCGCCCGGTTCTGTGCCCAATAGCGCAAACATCATGGATGCCAACCAGGATTTCTTTAGTGGACGCACCGGGCTCAACTGGTCGCTCAAAGGGGTCTTCTCCGTCCCGATCGGGAACAACACGGCCTACCACAACCTCGAGCGGACCCAGCTCGAGTTTCGGCGCGCCAACGCACAGACCAAGCGCACCGAGCAGGACATCATTCTGGACGTGCGCAACGCGGTGCGGAACCTCGACTCCGCCTACGAAGGCATCGAGGCGTCGGAGCGTGCACGGATTGCCGCCGAGGAGCAGCTGCGCGCCGAGCGGATCCGGCTCGAGCACGGCGAGTCGACGCCCTTCAACGTGCTCCTGCGAGAGGAACAGCTCGTCTCCGCGGAGCGCGACAAGATCGAGGCGCTGCGCGTCTACCAGAACTCGGCTACTGCTCTCGACCGTGCCCAGGGCACGATCCTGCAGAGCCACAGCATCGTGATCCAGGATGTGAGTACGCTACGCTAGGGGCGCCACTCAACAGCTGTGGAGGGCAGCGTGAGTTTGTTCGGGGGACGAAAGAAAGAGGACCTCTCCGATGGTCCCAGCGAGTCGACGACGGCCGGCGTGGGCGGGGTCTTGCCCCCGGCGCCGCCTGCGGCGGCGCCCGCATGGAGTCCATCGGAGGAGCGTGGAACAAAGCCGGGACCGGCGCGTGCCGCCGGGGGGGAGGTCATGGCGAATATCGGCAAGTCGATCGTGATCAAGGGAGACCTGACCGGAGAAGAGGACCTCGTCATCGAGGGCAAGGTCGAAGGGAAGGTCCATCTTCCCAACCACCGCCTCACCATCGGTCAGGGCGGAAACGTGCAGGCCGAAGTCCACGCGAAGTCGGTGGTGGTCATCGGCCGCGTGGCAGGCAACGTGAGCGCCGGCGAGAGGCTCGAGGTCCAAGCGAGCGGCATCGTCGACGGCGATGTCCGCGCCCCGCGTCTTTCGGTCCAAGAGGGAGCCGTCCTAAACGGCTCGATCCAGATGTCCGCAGCGAAGGAACCTGCGAAGGAGCACGCCAAGGAGCACGCGAAGGAACCGGTCGCGCGCCCGGTTCCGCTGCCCCAGGCCGCAGCGGCGGCGGGCGGCGAAGCGCGTCGCTTGGTCTAGCGAGGGCGAAGCGCAAGAAGCAACGCGGGCCGAAAGGTCGAGCACCTTTCGGCCCGTCCTTGTGCCTGCCTCTTCGATCGCCTAGGCCCGTGCGGTCTTGGGCCCCCCTTTGGCTCCGCTTTTCGCGGCGGCGGTCTTCTTTTTCTCGCTCCCATAGCGCTCCTCGAGCACGAGGAGCGTGGGCGCGGCGATGTAGATCGAAGAGTACGTCCCCACGAAGATTCCGATCACCATGGCCATGGCGAAGGGCCGGATGACCTCGCCCCCGAGGAACAGCAGCGCGAGCACCGCGAGCATCGTCGCCCCCGAGGTGAGGAGGGTGCGCGAGAGCGTCTGGTTCACGGAGAGATTGAGCAGCGCGGCGAGGTCGTGCTTGGTGTGAACGGCCATGTTCTCGCGGATCCGGTCGTAGACGATGATCGTGTCGTTGAGGCTGTAGCCGAGGATCGCGAGCAGGGCGGCGAGAACGGTGAGATCGAACTCGCGCCCGAGCAGCACGAACACACCCGCTGTGATCACGATGTCATGGAACAGGGCGATCACGGCCCCGGGGGCAAAACGCGTGGAGAAGCGGAAGGCGATGTAGATCAGGATGAAGATGCAGGCGACGCCCACCGCGAGCAGGCCATCGCGGCGCAGCTCCTTGCCCACCCGCGGGCCGACGAAGTCCACACGCTGGATCGCCACAGGCCCGACCTTCTGGCTCAGCGCGTCCCGGATCGCATCCACGAGCTCGCCCTTCTCGCCGGTGGTCTCGCTCTGGAAGCGCACGAGGTAGTCCTGGCCTTCGCCTTCACTAAAGTGCACCACGGCCGGGTCCTTGGCGCCTGCGCCGGTCACAGCCGAGCGGATCATCCCCTCATCGGCCTTCACGCCGGATTGGAAACGCACCAGCATCTCCACGCCGCCCGCGAAGTCGAGGCCGAGCTTGACGCCGCGCACCTGGGGCAGCGCGGCGACGAGAGAGATCAGGATGATCGCGCTGGAGATGAAGACGCAGATCTTCCACTTCCCGATGAAGTCGATGTTCGTACCGGGCGGCACGAGCTCGAAGAACTTCACGCAGTCCTCCTAAATCGAAAGCTCGGCGACGCGCCGCTCGCCGGGCCAGAGAGCATAGAGCAGCCGGGTGATGACGATCGCGGCGAATACGCTCGTCACGATGCCGATGCACAGCGTGACNNGTCGTGATGTTTGCGTCGAGGATCGTCCAGAGGGCCTTGTTGAAGCCGGTGGCCACGGCGGCGCGCGGCGTCTTGCCGCTCCGGAGCTCTTCACGGATGCGCTCGAAGATGATCACGTTGGCATCGATCGCCATCCCGACCGTGAGGACGAGACCCGCGATGCCTGGGAGCGTCAGGGTTGCGCCGGCCATCGACATGATGCCGAGCAGGAGGAAGAGGTTCGCGATGAGCGCGATGCTCGCGTAGACGCCGGAGAGGCGGTAGTAGACCGTCGCGAAGGTGATGACGGCGAGGACGGCAACGACCGACGCTCGAAGGCCGCTGCGGATCGAGTCGGCGCCAAGCTCGGGACCGACCGTGCGCTCTTCTTCGATCGCCACCGGGATGGCCAGGGAGCCCGAGCGCAGGACCACGGCGAGATCGGCGGCCTGTTGGGAAGTAAAGCGGCCCTCGATCTGGCCTTGGGCTCCGATCCTCTCCCTGATGTTCGGCGCGCTGTAGACCTGGTTGTCGAGCACGATGGCAAGGGGCCGGTTGACATTCTTTTCCGTCAGCTGAGAGAAGATCCGGGCGCCCTCGGAGTTGAAGGTGAAGCTCACGATCCAGCGGTTGGTGCGGTCGGTGGACACGCGGGCGTCGGACAGATAGTCGCCGGTCAAATCGGGCGTCTTCTTCACGAGGAAGGCTTCGACGATCCGGTTGGACTGCTTCTCCCGCTCGAAAATGATCTCGGTGCCCTCGGGAAGACCGTCCTTGTACTTGGCACGGAGCAGGTCCTCCGTCGGGGCCTGGTCCTGCACGATCTTGAACTCAAGGAAGCCCGTGACTCTCAGCATCTCGCGGGCGCGGACCCGGTCGAGCTGCCCGCCCGGGATCTGCACCAGGATCCGGTCCTCGCCTTGGCGCGTCACGACGGAGTCCTGGATGCCTTGGATCGGATCCTCGATCCGCCGGCGCAGGACTTCGAGCACCTGCGCCATGCCCTTCTCCCGCACGTCCTTCATCCACTGTGCGGTGAGCTCAAACTCGAGCTTGGGGCCTTCGGCGCGGGATACGCGGAGCACACGCGTGTCCTCGGCGATTGTGCGGGCCTTGTCCGCATCTGGGCTCGCCGCAAGCTCGAGCACGATGCGCTGGCCTTCCACCGCAAGGTGGCTCGGGGTGATCTTCTCCTCGGCCAGCCGGTCTGCGAGGTGCCCACGCAAGTGGTCGAGCTCGTGATCGATGGCCACATCGAGCTTCGCACCGAGCACCCAGTGGATTCCCCCTTGCAGATCGAGGCCGAGGCGGATCCCCTGGTTGGGAAGCCACCAGTGGTTGTGCCGGGTCTCGGCGGGGACGAAGTTCGCGATCGTGAGATAGGTCATGAGGACCACGAGCGCGGCCGTGGCACCGAATCGCCAGCGCAGGCTCATTTGTCCTCCCCCTCTTTGGCCTTCTTCACGCGACGCTCAATCTTCGAGCGGTCCACCTTCAAACGGACGGGCTCTCCCTTGGCAAAGGCGACTTCAAGGGTGAGCAGATCGTCGCTCGTCCCCGTGACCTTGCCGTGGAGTCCTCCCGCGGTCACGACCTCGTCACCCTTTGCGATCGATTTGAGCAGGTCCTCGTGCTCTTTCTGGCGCTTTTGCTGCGGGCGGATCAGCAGGAAATAGAAAATCAGAAAAATCGCTGCAAAGGGCAGCAGCATCGAGATGGGGCCGAAGGGGCCGCCCTGCGGGCTCCCCGCGGCTTGGAGCAGCACAACGACCGGGAGCAAAAGCTTCATGCTCCGCCTTCCCTCACGCGACGAAGCGTGGTGCCGGGATAGAAATGCTCGAGAATCTCGCGGTAGCCGGCGCCGCGCTCGGCCATCGCTCGGGCGCCCCACTGGCTCATGCCGACGCCGTGGCCTCGGCCGGAGCCCACGAAGACAAAATCCTGCGACCGCTCATCGCGTCCAGGATGGATCTCGAAAAGCGTGCTCTTTAGCACATTCTCGCCGAGCGCCGCGCGGAGCAACGCCGCGGCGACGACCGCCTCCCCGCCCGTGCCCACGATGCGCACGCTGCGAACCCGGCCGGCCGGGCTGCGCTCTTCGATCCGCGCCTCGCGGACGCTACCCACGGGGCGACCCAGATTCGTCGCGATCCGGGCCAGCTCCTCGCGCGACACCACGGCGCGCCAGTAGGTATCGGGGGAGGCCTCCTCGCCCTCGACGCTCACCGGCCGCAGATAGGGGAGGCGCTCCGTCCACACCTCCTCGGCGCCCTCGGTCTCGCCTCCCGCCGCCGAATGGTAGACGGCGAGGATCGGCTCGCCCTCGAAGGCGAGGTACTCGCCGCGGGTATCGTCCGTGGCTCGGACGACGACCTCGCTCTCCGCATCCATCCCCCCGTAGACCTGGCTCTCGGTGGTCGCCTTCACATCGTAGGGCTGTCCGCGGCGGCGGGCATGCTCGTAGAGCGCGTAGGTGCGTGTGACCACGGCCTGGGCGCGCAGGACCTCCGCGCCCCAGCTCGGATAGGTCTCCCGCGCGAGAGTGCCTGCCACGTACGCCTCGAGGGGAACCTCGTTCACCAAGGCCAGCCCGCCCTCGGTCCGTAGAACTTCCACGACTCCCCGGACGCGCAAACCGTTCGCCACCAGCGCCGAGCCTTCGAGATGCACGCGTTCGCCCCGATCCGCCCCGTCGACCCGAACGCCTCGAGGGCCTGCACCTACGGTGACGTCGCCCGTCGTGGTTCCCCGCAGGCGAAAAGGGCCCGGGCCGCAGGCCAAAAGAACGCGGACCACAGGGGCCACCGCAGGGTCCGTTTGCGAGGCCCTGGGCTCCGATCCTCCTGAAGCGCACGCACCCGCGAGCAGCAGCAGCACGCCGGCGCTCATGCGGTGCGCGAGCATGCCTCCCCCTTGCGCCGGGGGGAACCGCGTCGGGGTATCGCAAAAACCCCTGGCACGGTCAAGGAATCCGGCGCCTAGGTCCCCGCCGAGTAGTCGGAGGTGTACTGGCGCTGCTCTTCCGTGAGCGTGTCGATCGAGATTCCCATGGTCTCGAGCTTGACCCGGGCAATCTCCTGGTCCTGCGTCTCGGGAATGTCATGCACGCCGACCGCGAGGGACTTGCCCTCCTGCGCGAGCCGCACCAGGGACAGGAACTGATTTGCGAAGCTCATGTCCATCACCTCGCTCGGGTGGCCCTCGGCAGCCGCGAGGTTCACGAGCCTCCCCTGAGCGAGGAGATAGATGCGCCGGCCATCTTTCAGCGTGTACTCCTCGCAGTTGGGCCGCATCTCCCGCATCTGGCCAATCTCGCCCACGACCCGCGTGCGCTCCCGCAGGTCGATGAGATTCACTTCGCAATCGTAGTGCCCGGTATTGCACACGACGGCGCCGTCGCGCATCTGGTCGAAGTGGCGTCCGACGATCACGTCCTTCATCCCCGTGGCGGTGATGAAGATCTCTCCGATCTTCGAGGCCTCGTCCATCGGCAGCACGCTGAAGCCTTCGAGCCGCGCCTTGAGCGCCGCCGTGGGCTTCACCTCGGTCACGATGACGTT
>DOUU01000361.1 GCA_003520425.1 Deltaproteobacteria bacterium | reverse complement strand
CAGGCTGCATGAGATCAGCGCCAAGACGAAGGTACGGCGTAGAGCGGGGATGCGCACGGTTCGAGGCTAGCGCGGCCGCGTTGAAGGAGGGCGGGCGCTTTCGCACACTCAAGGCGATGTGGGGGTGGCTGCAAAGCGGGCCTCGAAGCCGCCATTCGGAGGCGGGCAGCCGAGGCCGATGTCGCGCTCCGCTCGTTCGACCCCTTTCCCTCCTCCTTCTCCTCCTCGTGCCCTTTGCAGATCGGTCGCCGCTCGCGCAGACGCCCTCACAGAGCGCCGGACAAGCGCTTCGCGCAGCAATCGAGGCCCGCAAGGCAGGAGACATCGATCGCGCCGCGAACCTTTTCGCTGCAGTCGCGAAGGAGTATCCCGTGATCGCCGATCACGCGCAGCTTCTTCGCGCCACCGCCCTCGTGGAAGCGCAGCGCTTTACCGCCGCCATCGGCGCCGTGCGAGACGCCGAGGCACAGCGCGCTTCCTCCCTGCTCGCTTCGGACCTGCATCGGGTCATGGGTGACGCCCAAGCCGGGCTCGGAGACGATGGTGCAGCGCGCAAGTCGTGGGAGCTTGCTCTCTCGGAAACGGCCGATCCGTCTCGGGCGGCCGCACTGCGCGCACGGATTGCGGATTCTCTCCTGATTTCCGGAGATTTGTCTGCTGCAGCGCAGGTTTATCTTGAGCTTTGGCGCGATGCACCGACCAGCCCGGAGGGCCGACGCGCCGGCGAGCGGATTGCGTCTCTCGAACCGAGCCTAGGCGGATCCATACGCCGGGCCGCTGACTATCGCACCCGCGCCGAGGTTCTGCTGCGCAGCGGCTATCCCGAGGAAGCCCTGAGCGACCTCGATTGGGCGCTCGCGCATGGTCTTGAGGGTGGTGAGCGCACCGACGCGGCGAAACAGCGGGGAGTTTGTTTCTTCCGTCTGCGACGCTACTCCGAGGCGGAGGAAGCGTTCGCAGCGCTCGCTCCGGATGAGGAGGCGGGGCTTTATCGTGGTCGCGCAATCGCGCGGGCAGGGGACGTCCCTCGCGGTGTGTCCGAGCTTGAGAAGCTCGCGGCTACAGCCAGCCCCCGCTGGGCGGCACTCGCTCGCTGGTATGCCGGCGAGCTTCTCGACGGGGAGGGAGAAACCGAGCGCGCCCGCCAGGACTTCGTCGCCGTTTCGCAGCAGGCGGCCGATTTGAGCCTGGTTCCGCAGGCCTTCTGGCGACTTGCTTGGTCCGCGTATCGGGCGGGGGATTTCAGCGACGCGCGCACCTGGCTGGCGCGCCTCGAGGCCGCTGCGGGCGACAGCGCAACGCGTGCGCAGGCCCGCTACTGGAATGCGCGCGCCGCAGAGCGGGCGGGAGCATCCGACGCCGCTCAGCCCGCGTACGCCGCAGTGGTGAATGACTTTCCGTNNCGCCCCGGCGGCGCAAGGCGAGCCCGCGCCATTGCCGCTCGGCCAGCGGGTTCTGAGCAACGCCGACGTAGAGCGGCCCCGAATCCTGCTCGAGGCGGGTCTCGACGGTGCAGCCTCTGAAGAGGTTTCCCGGCTGCTCCACCGGGGTTCTTCGGATGGCCAACGGCTGAGCCTCGCCGACCGATTGGAGCTTGCCGACCTATTTGCGCGCGCCGGTGACGCGCACCTTGGACAAAACCTAGTGGTCGACGGCTTCGGGGACGCGCTGGCCAAGGCGCCGCCGCCGAGCGGCGACGAGCCGTGGCGTCTTGCCTGGCCTCTCGCCTTTCGCGAGCCCGTGGAGCGAGCGGTGGCGGGCAAGAGTCCTGGGCTCCTGCCTCTCGTCTACGCCATCATGCGCGAGGAGAGCGGGTACCTACCTTCCGCGGTTTCCCCGGTCGGTGCTCGAGGTTTGCTCCAGCTCATGCCGAGTACAGGGGCACGCCTTTCGCGCGCTGCGGGGATCGAAGGCTTTACGGCCGAGGCTCTTTTCACTCCGGAGACGAATCTGCGGATTGGCGCTGCATACCTCGACGAACTCGTGCGCCGCTTCGGCGGTCGCCTCTCAGCGGCGATCGCCAGCTACAACGCTGGGCCAGAGGCCGTATTGAAGTGGCTCGAGGCGCACCGGGATCTCGCGGACGATGAGTGGGTTGAGGAGATTTCTTATGAGCAGACCCGAGGTTATGTGAAGCGCGTCCTGCGGAGCCTTCACATCTATCAAGCGCTCTATCCGTGAGGCGCAGGGGAGCGTGCCCCTCCGCCTGAAGCCAAGGTGGAGGAGGCCACGCAAAAGCGCCGCGGCGTGGGAGGACCACACGGAGCTCGGTCCTGGAGCGGCCGCGTCTGGAATCCCACGACCCTCCCCAGGAGGGAAGACCGGTCCTTGGGTTCCTTCTGCCCCGGCGTGCGCGCGCGCGCAGCCGACGCTCCATCTCCCTCCCCGTCAGGCCGAAGAAGAGGAGGTAGAGGGAGGTCTTGCATGGCCGCATCCAACGCGAAGGGCGGGCTTCTTTTGCTCCTCCTCCTGGTCGGGGGTGTGGGGGGGGTCGGCTACTGGAACTACCAGCGCCACGTCGAGGCGGAAAACAGCGAACCCCGGCCCTTCCGCGGCTACGCCACAGCAGACCTCGACAAGATGATTGCCGCGCAGAAACCGGAAATCGCTCGCATGCGGACCGTCGTCGAAAACGCGCGGCTCGGTCGTACGGAGGCGCGGAGCAACGGCTTCATTGCCGAACAGGTCCACGAGTTCGAGCGAGTCCACCGGGAGAGCTCCCGCGAACGCGAGCTGTCGGAGCGTCTTGCGGACCTTGAGATCATGCAGCAGCAGCTCGAGAAGGAACGCGCAAAACGCACCGGGGAAGGCGAGGGCGCACTCCAGCGTGTGCTCAGGCTCGCCTTTACGTTCTAATGCGCAAGCCCTGATTCTGCCTCGATTTCTCTAGGGCTCTTCGGTCTCGTCCTCGTTCGCCTCCGGCGGCTCCGTCTCCTCTTCGAACAGTTCGTCGCCGCTCGTGTCGAGGTCGCCGAGATCGAGGTCCATATCGTCTTCGAAGGGTACGACCTCTTCCTCCTCATCGAGCAGGCCCGGCATCGGCCGAGGCGGCGGGCGCTTGGGGGGAGCGGGCGGGGGTGAAGCGGCGGCCGGCGAGTCCTTCGGTTTGGTGCGCTGGTCCGCACCGCACTTGGGGCACAGGGGCTCGGGCTTGTTCAGGTCATAGAAGCGCGCTCCGCAGGAGTAGCAGACGTACTTCGTGCCCAACTTCGCCTTCCGGTCCTCGCTCTGGACATCGCTCGCGGTCCGGCCACGCTCGACCGGCTTGCGGCTCTGTTTCGACTTCTTGGCTCGGGGTGTCGTCATTCAGCAACTCCGGGCGCGATGCGAATCGCATCGCCAGCCTCAGCGACGCGTCGGATCCGGCGCGCGCGCAAGTCGTCGGGCCCGTCGAACACGGCGTGATTGACCTCGATTGGGGCGGTGACGTCGAGCCCTTCGACGCCTGCGTCGCTCAGCCACCGGCGATACACCGCCATCAGGTCTCGACGAGCGGTCTGCGGAGAATCGGCGCCGCTCGCATTCTTGATCGGGGAGTATTCCTCATCGCGGCGCGTTTCGAGGACCGTCACCCAGCGCGCGCCGGTGAGGGCGTCGAACACGAATCGCTCCAGTTTTCGGCCGTTGGGCTCGCTCGGCGCAACCGGGTGACCGTTATCGTCGATGGTCGGGATCTTCTTGGCAGATGCGTGATAGGGGAGAATGCGATCCGCATTTGCCGCGGCGCGGCGAGCAAAGGCGGCCTCAATCACGTGGATCGCGATGTTCCCAGCCCAGTACACAAGCTCCCCATCCGAGCCCCGGGCATAGCGGTGTTCGTCGTCAAGCTCCGTGTACTCGACGACTCCAATGCGCCCGTCAATGCGTGCGACGACGCCCATCTTCTCGAGGGGGTCGAGCTTCGCGATCACCTTACAGGACATGTCCGCACCCGCCGCGGCATGGAAGCCGAGGTAGACAGGATCGCCGATGCGTCCAAGCGGATTGTCAACCTGGTAGTAGTAGATCGAGCTCACCCCACGGCGCTCCATGTCATCGAGCGCACCCGACGCGACGAGCCCGGTGAGCGATCCCCCGTGTCCGTTCGGACTTTCGAAGATGTGGTCGGGCTGATCGAGGATCAGGCGTCCTTCGAAGTCAAAGGCTGGGATCATCCCTTGTTGGAAGAAATAGACATCGCCTTCCGGCAGACCGAAGAAGGCGTGGCTGTGGAAGAGAGCGCGGGTCTGGGTATCGGTTGCGGCACTGGTCATGATGTACCAAGGCATCGGGCGTCCGTAGCGGTGACGCAGTCCTTGGATCTTCTGGGCCTGCTGCTCGAAAAGCGTGCGATCCGTGAGGGGGCCCAGGGGAAACGCTCCCTTGGGTCCCTCAAAGCCGAGCCGCGTGCCCTGGCCGCCGGCAACGACGAGCGCGGCGACCCGCCCGGCTGCGAGCATCTCCTCTCCACACTCTCGCGCGGCCGCGGCGAGCTTGGCATCCCCGCCGTGCTCGGGCAGACGCTGAATCGGAGCCGGCTCCAGGCAGCGGGCTCCCGGGGCGGCGAGCTCGCGCGTCGCCCGATCCGCGGCCGCAAGGGCCCCAAGGTCAAGCGCCGCGGCCTGCGCCGCCAGGCGCGCGCGGCCAGCACTGCCGAGAACATCCCAGAACCGGAAGACATGCTCTTGCCCAAACGAAGCAAAGCGCTCGCGAAGCTCGCCGAGGCTCGCGCTATAGCCATGACCGGACTGAGTGGAGTAGTCGGCGTGCAAAGCGGAGGCCGCTAATAGCACAGGCCCGACTGGCTGCAAAACCCCAAACAGAACTGCCGCGAACGATCGGCCTTGAGGCGAGGAATCCCCAGGGAAAGACGATACCGCGACGGCACATAGAATTTTACATAATCCATCTTATCGGACGTTATCCATGGAGGGCCGGGGGCCTCCAGCGGCTTCCCGGGCGGCCGGCCGCTTGCGATTTGATCAGGGCGCTGTGGGAGCTTGGCCAAGCGCGCCTTCGGAGCTCGTGGCGCCGCGCGCCCGCAGCTCGGCGAGCTTGGAAGCGAGGTGCGGCGGAAGCTCTTCTAGCGATCCTTCTTCGGCTTCGACGCGAGACGCAATGCTGCTGGCGCGGTCCAAGTCGCCGGCCTCGGCGTAGCAGCGGGCGGCATCTGCAAGCGCCCAGCGCCGCAACGGGAAGCCCGGGAGCTCCCCTGCCTCGAGGTTCGCGGCCGCGGCCTCGGTCCATTTGCCCTGCGCTTCAAACGCCGTCGCCACACGGCGGAGCACGACCCCTCGAAGTGCTGAGTTCCGCCCGACCCCGCCAAGGGCCGCCTGCCACGCGTCGAATGCCTTCGCTGGGTCACCGGCTGCGGCCAGAAGATCGCCGCCCGTGAGGCGAGCCACCGTGGCAGCTGCGGTGTGGGGATTCTCGTCGGCCATGGCAAGGAACTTCTGGGCGAACTCCTGCCGGATCGCCTTCGCGGTTTCTGGATTCGCGGGCTCCGCCGTGATCTCTGTCGCCCCCGCCGGAGCTCCCATCGCCTTCAAATAGTCCCGCTCAAGGCTTGCCAGCGCGAAGGAGGCCCGGTCCTCGCGGCTGGACTGCCATGTGACCCACCCGCCATAGCCCGCTGCAACGAGCAGGATGGAGCCGGCGAGCGCGATCACGGCAACCGGGTTCGCGCCGACCCAGCCGGCGATGCGGTCGGCGATGCTCTCGATCTCCTCCAGCGTGGTGTGGGGTGTGGACTGCGTTCCTCGGGCCAAGGCACTCCTCGTATTGCGGCGAAAGCCGCCTCTTGGGTCCATGCGCGAAAGACACAGGACCTGCGCTGGGCGGGCGGAGTCTAACGTCTCTGCGGCCCGAGTCAGCGCTTGTGGCGCCCGCTCGCCTCGGCAGTCTCATCGCGCGCCCGCAGCCGCAGGCGGACAGGCGTTCCCACGAGGTCGAAGCTCTCGCGCAGGCGGTTCTCGAGAAAGCGGCGATAGGCGGGCTTCACGGCTGCGGGCTCCGTGCAAAAGAGCACGAAGGTCGGAGGCCGAACGGCAGTCTGGGTCATGTAGAAGAACTTGATCGGGCGTTTCCGGGGCCCGCGCTGCGCCATCGACGGCTCGTGGAGCGCGATCGCGGTGCGGAGCCACCGGTTGAGCTCCGAGGTCGAGAGGGTGCGCTCCGCCGCTTCTGCGAGCTTGTGAATCAGGGGAAAGAGCGCCTCGACGCCCTTGCCCGTGCGCGCGGAGATCGTAACGACCGGCGCATCCGGCATGAAACGCAGGCCGTGGGCGATCTCCTCCCGCACGCGCTTGCGTTCATCGAGGGGACGCTCCTCCATCCGGTCCCATTTGTTCGCCACGACCGCTGCGGCGCAGCCGCACTCGCGCACCAGGCTTGCGACGCGCGCGTCTTGGTCCGTAAAGCCTTCGCTCCCATCGATCACAATGAGCGCCACATCGGCCCGTTCAATGCTCCGAAGGGCCATGAGGGCGCTCCCCCGCTCGACCGCCTGCCGGCGCTTTCCCGGACGGCGCAGTCCGGCGGTGTCGACCAGGACATAGGCTTGGCTGCCGCGTTCGATTCGCGTGTCGATGGCGTCGCGGGTTGTGCCGGGCGTCTCGCCGACGACAACCCGGGTCGTGCGGGCCAGTCGATTGATGAGGGAGCTCTTCCCCACGTTTGGCCGGCCCACGATGGCCACCCGAATCGCCCCGTCCTCGGTCTCCGCTGCCGGGGCTTCGGGCGCTGCCAGGGGGAGCGCCGCAACCAGCTCTTCTAGCGCCTCCCATGCGCCCGTGGCGTGTTCGGCGGAGACTGGGCGGGTTCGCTCGATCCCGAGACGGAAGAACTCCGCGACCCGGTCGAGGTGAAGCGGCCGGTCGACTTTATTCACGGCGACGCTGACGGGCTTCGAGGTGCGCCGCAGGGCCCGGGCGATCACCTCGTCCTCGGGCAGGCAGCCCGCCTTCGCGTCGACCACGAAAAGGATGGCGTCGGCCTCATCCACCGCCGCCTGGGCCTGCGCCTGGATGGCCGCCGGGAGCCCGGCTTCGGCTTCGGGATCGAATCCGGCGGTATCCACCACGAGGACCCGCCGATCTCCGACCCGCACCGCTTCGACGATGCGGTCGCGCGTCACGCCGGGGGTGTCCTCCACCAAGGCGCGTCGCCGGCCGGCGTACCGGTTGAAAAGGCTCGACTTCCCAACGTTCGGCCTACCGACGATGGCAATGATGGGGGTATGGGTGGAGGTCACAGCCTCCAAAGGTAGGCGCCGGACGGCGGCCAAGGAAGTGCCGCGGCGGCACTTCCACTCGCAGCAATCGGACCAACCCAGCGTCCCCGCAAACGATTGCTTGACAATGGGTGCGTACGCCTCGTACGCTCGCAAATGGGTCGCCTTGCTGTGTGGGGGAACGCGGCCGTCAGCGACTGCCGTGGCATCTGAAAAGCGGTCGACGCTCTTCGACAAGCAGGCAGATCGAGCTTGTCGACGGGCTGTGTCGACAGAACGGGTCGAGCCGATTCGACCCAAGGGGAGGAGTGCCGTGATCTCGCCTGCGCGCTTTGTCACGAGCCTCGCGCTCGCACTCTCGCTGATGTGCGTGGCGCCGCGCCCGGCCCACGCTGGGTATGACACGCTGAAGCGGTCGCTCGGGAATCTCTTCTTCGCGCCGTTCGACCTCATCCTTTCGCCAGTCGTCGCGGGGAAGACGGTCTATACGCACCTGCGCGATATCGAGGACACCAAAGCCGTACGGATCGCCTATACCGTGCCCGGCTACTTCTGGATCACGGCAGTGCAGGCCGCGTCCGCGGGGATCCGGGCTGCCACGGGATGCCTCGAGATTCTGCCGGGGATCGTTCTCCTTCCCTTCCCGGGCACAGAGATGACGCCGCTCTTCGACCCGGTCGAGAAGGCCGATGCGCTCGTCGACTTCCCGAATCCCGCGGTCAACGTGAAATTTGGAGTCGACTATACGTCCCCGCCCTCCTAGGAGCGTTGCGGAACGAGGCCCTCTAGAAACGCCTCGACGGACTTCACGACGGTGTCCTCGTCGTCGGGATGGCACGGCAGGGCTTCCGGAACACTCCGGATCCACGTCCGCTGACGGCGCGCGAACTGTCGTGTGTCCCGCTGCATAGCCCCGAGGGCATTGGTGAGCGTATCCGCGCCGTCGACGACGGGCGCCATGTGCCGGTATCCAATGGCCTGCATCGAGCGGAGCTCGGGGCCGTACCCCATCTCCCGCAGCCCCCGCACCTCGCGCAAGAGGCCGGATTCGATCATGGCCTCGCAGCGCTGGTCGATGCGCCGATCGAGCTCCTCACGCCCAGGATCCAGGGCGAGGTGCAGCGTGCGGTAGGGCTGGTCCGCGAACCCGTGAGCCTCCCGGATCGCTGAGGCCGCTCCGCCCGCTCGCAGGCATAGCTCAAGCGCGCGGATCACGCGTCGCAGATCGTGGGGGTGGATTCGCGCTGCCGCCGCCAGGTCGAGGTCCGCAAGGCGCCGGTGGAGGCGAAGGGGATCTCCCGCGGCAACCGCAGCGGCGTGCTCTTTTTCGAGCTGCAGGCGGAGGGCTTCGTCTGCGCCGCCGCCGCCCAGGAGCCCCGCGACGAAGGCGCGGATATAAAGACCCGTTCCGCCGCTCAGAAAGACGACCTGCCCGCGTGCGTGGATTCGAGCGGCTGCCGCGCGCGCATCCTGGCTGTAGCGGCCGGCGCTGTAGGCCTCGTCGGGTTGCACGATGTCCATCAGGTGGTGCGGGACGCGCGTGCGTTCTTCCAGGCTCGGCTTTGCGGTACCGATATCGAGGTACCGGTACACCTGCATCGAGTCGGCGTTCACGATTTCGCCGTGGAAGCGCTCGGCGAGGCGGATCGCCCAGGCGCTCTTGCCCGATGCCGTCGGCCCGGTCACGACCACGACAGGCGGCCGCGAATCTTCGTGCTTCATGGGAGAAAATCTCTTGAGAGAGTGCGCCCGGGAAGGTAGCGCCCGCGGCTCTCGCGAGTTAGCGCCGACCGAAACGCCGCTCGATCTCGCCGCGGTCGAGGGGCACCGCGACGGGCCGTCCATGAGGGCAGGTCGGGGCCCACGGAATCGTGTCCAGGGCTTGCGCGAGGGCTTGCTGCTCCGTGGGGCTCAGGAGATCGCCCTTTCTCCGAGCCGAGTGACACGCGAGCGTTGCACACACGCGGTCGAGCTCTGGCAGGAGCCGCACCGTCGCAGTCCCACCCGCACCGGCGCGGCCGGCCGCACAAAGCTCCTCGGCGAGAGTCCTCACGAGGGGCGCAGGATCCTGGCCCGCAAGGAGCGAGGGGATCGCACGCACCGCGATCGCATCATCGCCAAATGCCTCAAGCTCAAACCCAAGGGCGAGGAGGGAATCCGCTGCGGCCGAAGCGGCAACCGTCTCGGCCACGCCGACCGAGACGACGACGGGAGAAAGCATAGCTTGGCGAGGGACTCCGCCTGCGGCCCAGCTTGCGCGCAGCCGCTCGTAGAGCACGCGCTCGTGAGCTGCGTGCTGATCGATGAGCACAAGACCCTCCTTGCCTTCGAAGAGGAGGTATGTGGCTAGGAGCTGGCCGAGGAGGCGAAGATCGGAAAAGCGAAGCGGGGCGGCGCTCGCCGCGGCGATGGGCTCGCGAGCGCTCTCTGCCATGATCTTCGGCCCCGGAACCAGCTCCTCGGCGCCTCCTTGCGCTTCGGACGATCGGGCAAAGATCCAATCGGTGTCGGTGAGGTGTCCGTTCTCGCGGGCCCTTCTCGGCTCCGGCCGGCTGTTTTCCCGGGCCTCCGGCGCCCCTCCCCCCGCGATCCAGCCTCGCCGCACGATCGCCTCTCGCAGCGTCCGCGCAACCAGCTGGTGAATCCCTCTTGGATCGGAAAAACGCACTTCCCATTTGGCGGGATGCACGTTCACGTCGACCNNCGGCCGCGCGGGAGAAGGTCGCGATAGACCTCGAGCACGGCGTGCCGCAAGACGCGATCGCGAACCGGGCGGCTGTTCACGAAGAGGTGAATGCTGTCGCCGGTGGCGCGGTGCCAATCCGGGCGTGAGGCGAACGCGACCGCCCGGACCTCCCCTTCCCGACCTTCCGACGCTACGAGCGCGCCGGCCTCATCGTCCGAGAGGACCGCCGCAATCCGGTCGTCGCGGCGAATGTCGAAGTGAATGCCCGGCCAGGCAAGGGCCGCACGGGAGAGCCAGTCGGTCACGTGGCCCCATTCCGTAGAGGCCGTTCGTAGAAATTTCCTCCGGGCGGGGACTTGGGCGAAGAGGTCTGCGACCTCGACCCGGGTGCCGATCGGGCCGCCCGTCACCCGCTCGCGGATGAGCTCCCCTCCCGCGACGAGGAGCTCGAATGCCTCCGCCACTCCCCGGGGGCGGGTCTGGAGGCGCAGACGGGAGACGGAGGCAATCGCGGGGAGCGCCTCCCCCCGGAACCCGAAGCTCCGGATCCCCTGCAAATCCTCGGGGGTTGCAAGCTTGCTCGTCGCGTGGCGCTGGAGCGCGAGCCTGGCGTCCTCCGGGGTCATGCCATGCCCGTCATCGGTGACTGCGATGAGGGCGGTCCCGCCTTCACGCACCTCGACACGCACCCGCATTGCGCCGGCATCGACCGCGTNNGGGCAGCAGGCGGACGCGCGGAGCGGCCCCTGTGCCAGGCAGTGGTCGAAGCTCGATTTGGATCTCCCCCCTCCTCCTCCCACCTCGGCTACCACGCCGGTGCCACCCCCGTCAAGGCACACAGGCCCGGCCTGGAGAACAGAGCAACCCCCTCCCGGACTCGCAATTCGGTTGACAACCCCCTTGCTTCTCAAATAGTTTTCGGCGGCGGGAGAACCGCGGGGGGGGGAATTCGCCATGGTCATGGCCGAGTCGATGGGGCAAGCCGCTCCGTCTCTAGAAGCAATCGGTGTCGAACGGCCGGTAGGGCGACGCCGTGAGGACCGAATCGTGGGCGCAAGCCGGGCCACGCAGCGCGTGATCGAGCAGGCGACAGCTGCGGCGCGGACGGACTTACCTGTCCTGGTGTCGGGGCCATCGGGATCGGGCAAGGAGTTCGTCGCACGGGCCGTGCACGCGTGGGGAGCGCGCAGCGCTCGCCCCTTCTTGGTGGTGGCCTGCGGCTCGATCCCAGAGTCGCTTCAGGCGCGCGAGATCCTAGGTTGCGTTGCAGGGCAACATCCCGTGATCCCGGAGCTGCACGTCGGTCTCCTCGAGCGGGCCGCGGACGGGACCGTGCTCCTCGACGGAATCGAGCTTCTGCGCGCAGATCTGCGTTCAGCCCTGCTCGAGGCCCTCGCGCAGGGGAGTTTCCGTCCGGAGGGAAGCCCCCAGGCCGTGCCTCTGCGCGTGCGTCTTATCGCAACGACCGAACGCCCGGCTTCGCCCTCGCCTTTCTTAGATGTCCCGCATCACACGATTGCCATCGCTCCGCTCGTCGAGCGCCGAGAGGACATCCTGCCCCTCGCGGCCCACTTCCTCGCCGCGAGCGCTGCGGAGGTCGGCACCAAGCCCGTAGGCTTTACGGCCGACGCGCGGGAGCTTCGCCTTTCCGAGCTTTGGCCGGGAAACGTGCGCGAGCTGCGCGTGCGGATCCACCAGGCCGTCCGGCTGGCAGCAGGCGGCGCGGTGACCGCCGAGGCCCTGCTGCTTGCAACCGAGGATCAGGAGATTCCGTCCTTCAAGGACGCCAAGCGCGCGTTTGAGACCCGGTACGTGATCAGCCTGCTCCGGCGCTGCGGGGGCAACATCAGCCGTGCGGCGCGCTTGGCGCGCAAGGACCGCAAGGATTTTTACGACGTGATCCGAAGGACGGGCATCGATCCGGCAAACTTCCGTTCCTGACCCGCCGGCGGGTCGCAGGAGAGCGGCCGCCCGATATCCTCATGGCCATGCTGTCCGTCCGCGCTGCCGTGATCCAGATGACCTCGACCGACGACGTGGCGTCGAACCTCGCCTCGGCACGCGCACTTCTGGATGAGGCGGCGTCCCTCGGCGCCCAGCTCGCGGGCTTGCCTGAGAATTTTGCCTACCTGCGTCGCGAGGGCAGCCCGATCGCCTGCGCCCAGACGCTGGACGGTGAGATCGTCGGCGTGTTGCGAGAGGCGGCGCGCGCCCATCGCATGTGGATCATCGGCGGCAGCTTCCCCGAGCAAATGGCCGGGGACGGCCGGGTGGGAAATACGAGCGTCCTCATCTCGGATACGGGCGAGATCGCCGCTGTTTACCGAAAGATTCACCTTTTCGACGTGGACCTGCGTGAGGCAGGTGGGGCCCGGTACGCCGAGTCTGCGACGATTGCCCCGGGCAAGGAGATCGTCCTTGCGGAGACGCCCTTCGGTCCCCTTGGCCTCTCGATCTGTTACGACCTTCGCTTTCCCGAACTCTATCGGGACCTCGCCGCGCGGGGTGCAAAGTGGCTTGCGATTCCCAGCGCCTTCACGCCACACACGGGCAAGGACCACTGGGAGGTGCTGCTCCGCGCCCGTGCGATCGAGAACCAGGCGTTCGTACTCGCGCCCGCACAGTGTGGTCGCCACAACGAGGCGCGTTCGAGCTACGGCCGCTCCCTCATCGTCGACCCCTGGGGCCTGGTGCTCGCGCAGGCCGCCGATCGCCCGGGAGTGGTGGTGGCGGATTGCCGCCTTGAAGACCAGGACCGCGTTCGGAAGTCCCTGCCCGCCCTCCTCCACCGCCGGCTCTAAGGCCAGCCTCCGACACCCCACTCAAGCGCAACTCAGCGCAGACCGATACCGCCCTGGCAATGTCAGCGTCCCGCGGACAAAGCTCGCCCGACGAAACCCCCAAGTCCGCGCCGAGGGGTTCGCGCGCCACACTCGTGATTCGCAATGGCGGCTTTGAGGGCATGACCTACGAGCTTGGGGGCGAGGAGACGCTCATCGGCCGAAACCCCACGACGGATATCACTCTCCTCGACGAAGGCATTAGCCGCGAGCATGCCCTCATCTCCTACGACCCCGCGACTCAGACACACACCATCGAGGATCTCCAGTCGACCAACGGGACGAAGCTCAACGGCAAGAAAATTCGCTCGGCGGTGCTCACGAACGGCGACGAGATTCAGGTAGGCCACACCCTGTTCCAATTCCTCGTGCGCTAGGCACAGGCGCAAATGCGGTCCCGCCCACACGGCTGAGCTCTCGACGCGCCGTGGGTCCGCGGGGTACGGCCAAGGCGGCCCCAGTTCGCGCTCTCAAAAGCCATGAGCGTTCCCGGGGGATGCGGGCCTGGCCTTCGCAGATGAAACTACGGCGTGTCGCGGCCGTTGCCCGCACGCGGTCCGCGGCGACGCTGGCGCAACCGGTAGTGCCGGCGAATGGCGGCCACGACCTCCTCCACCTCGTCCGTCAGCGTGAAAAGGCGAAGATCCGAGCGCGAGATCATGCGTTCCTCGAGCATCCGGTCATGGATCCATTTCACCATGCCCGACCAATAGTCACTTCCAAAGAGGATCACCGGGAAGTCATGGATCTTTTGGGTCTGCTTTAGCGTGAGCGCCTCAAAGATCTCGTCGAGCGTTCCAAATCCGCCCGGAAGCCCTACAAACGCGCACGCATACTTCACGAACATCACCTTGCGCGCGAAGAAGTAGTCGAAGTGCACCACCGTGTCCGTGAACTCGTTGGGCATTTGTTCATGAGGGAGCTTGATGTTGAGGCCGATCGAGCGGCCCTTCCCCTTGCGCGCGCCCCGGTTCGCAGCCTCCATGATCCCCGAGCCGCCGCCCGTGATGATCGAGAAGCCAGCTTTGGAGAGGGCTTCGGCCACCTTTACGGCATCTTGGTAGTAGCGGTGCCCGCGCCGGATCCGCGCGCTCCCGAAGATCGACACGGCGGGCCAGACCGGCCGAAGGGTTTCGAAACCCTCCACAAACTCGCCCATGATCTTGAAGACGGTCCAGGTGTCCTTGGCACGCGGATCATTCACCAAGCTCATATCGGGACCGCAGCCCGACGACTTAACTGCTCGCCGGAGCGCATTCTTCAAGGTGGCCGCCCCGCGGGTGAATTAAGATCCCCTTCAGGAGATCGGGCGAGAGGCTGTGGTAGCGTCCGGAGGGTGGGGGGCTCAGGATCTGTATGAATGCGCCCGGGGATTTTCTCCCCTTTTCGCGGCCTACGCTCAGTGAATCGGCGATCCAGGAAGTGGAGGACTGCCTCCGCTCGGGATGGATCACGACGGGGCCGCGTGTGGAGCGCTTCGAAGGCGCGCTCAAGGACTATCTCTTCGCCCCCCACGCCCTCGCCCTCTCGTCGGCGACGGCGGGTCTACATCTCGGGCTCCTCGCCATGGAGCTCAGGCCCGGGGACGAGGTCATCACGACGCCTCTTACGTTTGTGGCCACGGCGAACACGATCGTGGAGGCCGGCGCAACGCCCATTTTCGTCGATGTCGACCCCGGCACCCTGAACCTCGACGTGGGGCGGGTCGGCGCGGCGATCACCGAGCGGACGCGGGTCCTCATGCCCGTCCACTTTGCAGGCCTTCCCGTCGACCAGGACGCGCTCTACGCGCTCGCGGGGCGCCATGGTCTTCGCGTCCTCGAGGACGCCGCTCACGCGATTGGCTCCGAGCACAGGGGCCGGCGGATCGGAAGCTTCGGCGACACGCAGGTCTTCAGCTTCCACCCGAACAAGAACATGACGACCGGCGAGGGCGGGTGCTTGACCACGAGCGATGCGGGCCTTGCAGCCGTTGTCGAGCGCCTGCGGTTCCACGGAATCGAGCGCAAGGACCTCGGGACCGCGGCCCGAGCGACCCGAGCCCCCTATGACGTTTCCGCGCCAGGCTTCAAGTGCAACATGATGGATCTTCAGGCGGCCCTTGGGCTCCACCAGCTCAAGGACCTGGATGGCTTCATCGCACGTCGGACTGCGCTTGCAGAGCGCTACCTCGAGCGCCTTGAGGGCTGGCCCCAGCTCCGCTTGCCCAGGACGCCCTCGTATTCCCACCGCCATTCCTGGCACCTCTTTACGCCGGTCCTAGAGGTCGAGCGGGCGGGGATGGACCGGGATGGATTCATCGCGGCCATGAAGGCCCGTGGGATCGGGATCGGGGTCCACTACCCCGCGGTTCACGTCTTTCGCTTCTACCAGGAGCGCTTTGGCTATCGCCTCGGCGCTCTTCCGGAGGCGGAACGGATCGGCGAGCGAATCGTGAGCCTGCCGCTCTTCCCGACGATGACGGACGCGGACCAGGACCGCGTGATCGCAGCGATGCGGGAGGCCTTCAACTAGCGTGGCGGGCCTGTCCTCCTCGGGAGCTGGCGTCGAGCGACCTTTTGTTTCGGTGGTGATCCCCGTCTTCAACGAGGCGGAAAATCTGCGCCCGCTCTTTGATCGCCTCACCAAGGTTCTCGACGAGCTCGGGACGTCCTGGGAGATCGTCTTCACCGACGACGGCAGCAAGGACGGGTCGGTGGCCCTGCTGCTCGAGCTCCAGAGGCTTCGGCCGAGCCAGATTCACGTGATCGAGTTCAGCCGCAATTTCGGCCAGCACATGGCGGTCCTCGCCGCGCTTCGGCAGTCCCGCGGCGAAGTCGTGATCACGATCGACGCCGATATGCAGGATCCCCCGGAGGAGATCCCGAAACTTGTCGACGCGATCCGCAAGGGGCACGACGTGGCCGGCGGCTACCGCGTGGACCGCCAAGACACACGGTTCCGCAGGACCGCCTCGCGGATCGTAAATGCCCTGCGATCGCGCGCCACGAGTCTCAACATGCGCGACCAGGGGTGCATGCTCCGCGCGTACCGGCGCGAGATCGTGGATCTCATCCTGCAGAGCAATGAATCCATTACCTTCGTTCCGGCACTCGCGGCGCTTTACGCCAGCAACCCCGTGGACGTTGCCGTGCAGCACGCGCCGCGGGTCGGTGGCCGATCGAAGTACAACCTCTACCGCCTCGTAAGACTCAACTTCGACCTTGTGACCGGCTTTTCCGCTGCGCCCCTCCAGATCTTCAGCCTGGTCGGTCTCATCGTGTCCGCCCTCTCCGGGGCTCTCGTTCTTTTGCTCGCAATTCGCCGCCTCGTGGTGGGTCCTGAGGTCGAGGGAGTCTTCACACTGATCGGAATTCTGTTCTTCTTCCAGGGTATCTGCATCACGGGCATCGGCATCATGGGGGAGTATGTGGCGCGCATCTACCAGGAGGTGCGCCGCCGCCCCCCCTACGTGATCAAGAAGATCCATGAGCCCCGTCCCGAATAGCTGCCGCATTCTCGTGTTCGGCTACGGGGAGGTGGGATACCGCTGCCTGGAGATTCTGCTTCGCCGCGGCGAGAAGGTCGTCGGGGTCTTTACGCACGAGGACGACGTCGGCGAGAACCAGTGGTTCCGCTCGGTCTCCGAGCTCGCGAAGCGCTCCAGCGTCCCGGTGCGGAAGCCCGAGAGCCTGCGCGATGAGGCCACTTTCGAGGCGATTCGCAAGCTCGCGCCGGATCTCATTTTTTCCTTCTACTATCGCAGCCTCATTCCCGGCGGGATCCTCGCGCTCGCAAGGCTTGGGGCCTTCAACATGCACGGCTCCCTCTTGCCCAAGTACCGCGGCCGCGCACCGGTCAACTGGGCGGTGCTAAACGGCGAGAGCGAGACGGGCGCGACACTTCACTACATGGTGGAGCGCGCCGACGCGGGAGATATCGTGGATCAAGAGCGCGTCTCGATTGGTCCCGAAGACACGGCTTTCGAGGTGATGGCGAAGGTCACGGAGGCGGCCTGCGTCATCCTGGAGCGAAGGCTCGACGAACTCAAGCAGGGGTGCGCACCCCGCATCCCCCAGAATCACGCGCTCGCGACGAAGTTCGGTCGTCGCCGGCCGGAGGACGGGAGGATCGACTGGGAGCGCGGCGCCCATGAGATCGTCAATCTCGTGCGAGCCGTGACGCGTCCGTTCCCCGGCGCCTTTACCGAAACCGACGCGGGACGCCTTTACGTCTGGCGGGCTCGTGCGACCGCGGCGAGCGGCCCCCCAGGGCGTGTGCTGCGCTGCGAGCCGCTCACCGTCGCAGCGAAATCGGGAGCCGTGGAGCTCTTGGAGTGGAATCTGGGAACGGACGCGCAAGCCTGCCGTCCGCCCAGCGTGGGTGCGCAGCTTGGAATGCTCGCATCTCGGACGAGCCCGGAAGGAGGGGGTCATGTCGCAGAACATACTGATACTCGGGTGTGACGGATTCATCGGGAGCAATCTCACCGAGCACATCCTCAAGACCCAGGACTGGAGCGTCTACGGCATGGATTTGGGGTCGGGAAGGCTCAAGGAGTTTCTCGAGCACCCGCGCTTCCACTTCACGCAGGGCGATATCACGCTCAACGAAGACGAGGTCGACCGACTGATCGACAAGTGCGACGTCGTTCTGCCGCTTGTCGCGATCGCAACTCCCATCTCCTACGTGCGCCATCCGCTGCGCGTCTTCGAGCTCACCTTCGAGGCCAACCTGCGGATCGTGCGGCGCTGCGTGGCGAGTCGAAAGCGCGTGGTCTTCCCGTCGAGCTCCGAGGTCTACGGAATGAGCACCGACGCCGCGTTCCAGGAGGAGACGACGCCGCTCGTCGTGGGCCCGATCAACAAGCACCGCTGGATCTATGCCTGCTCCAAGCAGCTGCTGGATCGCGTGATCCACGCCTACGGAATCGAGCAGGGCCTGCGCTACACGATCTTCCGCCCCTTTAACTGGATCGGCCCGCGCCAGGACGACGTCCTGGACCCGCGCGAGGGAAGCTCGCGGGTTCTCACCCAGTTCATCGGCAACATCTTGCGCCGCCAGGACCTGCGGGTCGTGGACGGCGGCTATCAGCGCCGATGCTTCCTCTACATCGGCGACGCGCTCGACGCCCTCACGACGATCATCGAGAACCGCGACGGCTGCGCGGATCAGCGGATCTTCAACATCGGGAATCCCCAGAACGAGATCTCCATCCGCGATCTCGCGGACCTTCTGATCGCGCAGATCTCCACCTACCCGGGCTTCGAAGATGTGGCCAAGCAAGTGTCCTGGGTGGACGTCCCGTCGAAGGACTACTACGGAGAGGGCTACCAGGACATTCCGACCCGTACGCCTTCGATTCGCAATGCAGAGCACTACCTGGGCTGGCACCCGAAGGTCGACCTTGCGACAGCGCTCCGCAAGACGCTGGACTTCTGCCTCGCGCAGCTTCCGCCGGCCTAACGCCCTGCGGCGTAGCGAGACGAATGTCGAGGATCCGGCTCGCTCTCAAGGTCGACGTGGATACCGAGCGCGGGACGCGAGAGGGCGTTCCCGCGCTGGCAGACCTCTTCTCCCGCGCTGGAGTCCCGGCGACCTTCTATTTTGCACTGGGTCCTGACAATACCGGTCGCGCGCTCAAGCGGGTCTTCCGGCCGGGCTTCGTCGGCAAGACGGTGCGCACGAATGTCGTCGCGATCTATGGGCTCCGGACGCTGCTGAACGGCATCCTCTTGCCGGGCCCCATGATCGCCCGCCGACACTCGGGAATCCTCCAGGCCGTGCGCAAAGCAGGATTCGAAGTCGGGATCCACTGCTGGGATCACATCCGCTGGCAGGATGGGCTCCACAAGATGTCGGCGGCCGAGACGAGCCTCGAATTTGGACGCGCGCTGTCTGCATTTGAAGAGGTGTTCGGGACGCGTGCCGCAACGGCGGCAGCGGCCGGCTGGCAGGCAAATGCGAACTCCCTCGCCGCGTACGATGCGGCGGGCCTGCTCTATGGGAGCGATACGCGGGGCCGCAGCCCGTTTTACCCGCGGGCCCAGGGACACACCTTCCGAACGCTCCAGATCCCGACCACCCTGCCGACCCTCGACGAGCTTCTCGGCCGTCCCGAGTATCCGGAGGCCCGGCTCACGGAATCCTATCTGTCCTGGCTCGCGCCGGAGACGCTCAATGTGCTGACCCTCCACGCGGAGATCGAGGGCATGTACAGGCGGGAGTGGTTTTCTGCCTTTCTCGGCGCGTGCCGCTCCGAAGGCGTTGCGTTCACCGCGCTCGCCGACGAGGCGCGAGGACTCCTGGCCCACCCCGATCAGGTCCCCGTTGCAGACCTTGTTCTGGGTACGATCCCCGGCCGATCGGGACTTCTCGCGCTGCAGGCACAGACCCGCCTCGAGGGTGCCTAGCTCTTCTTTGGCGCCTTGAAGAGCGCATCGAGCGCGGAGCGCGCCTTCTTTTGCGCCGCGGCGACGGCGCCCCCTTGGACGTCGCCTGGCGCGAACCAGTCGCAGCGGTTGGCCCGCTCCCGGTCGGCGACCCATTCCGCCTGCGGCTCTCTGCACTGA
>DOUU01000100.1:1002-8138 GCA_003520425.1 Deltaproteobacteria bacterium | reverse complement strand
GTTGCCGAAGAAGAAGGTGCGGTCGCGACGGATGGGGCCGCCCAGGCTCCCGCCAAACTGGTTCTGCTGGAAGGGCGGCACGGAGGAGCCGTCGAAGAAGTTGCGCGCGTCCAGGTCGCTGTTGCGCAGAAACTCATATACGGAGCCGTGGAAGCTGTTGGTTCCCGATTTGCTCACCGAGTTCATCACCGCGCCATTGCCGCCGAACTGCGCGCTATACGTATTCGTCAGCGTTTCAAACTCCCCGATGGCGTCTACTCCGAGCGATGTACCAGTGATAGAGCCGAGACCGCGATTGTAAAAGGTCTTGAGGTTTTGGTCGTCCAACAAGTAAGCGACTCCTTCAGGTCTGCTTCCCGCGACTGAAATCGAAGGGTCTCTCCCTTCGCGCATGTTAGCGCCTGTACCGGTACCGATCGCCGCACTCCCGGCATAGTAATTTTGCACGCCCGGCGAAAGCTGGATTAGCGATTCCACATCCCGGCCGTTGAGAGGCAACTCGCGCATCTGCACCTGATCGATCAATGCACCGACGGTGGAATTCGTGGTTTCCACCTGAGTCACATCTCCCTGCACGGTTATGGTTTGCTGAGCGGTACCTACGGCAAGAACGAAGTTCACGACATTCTGGCTACCAACCGTCAGGGTAATTCCACTGCGAAGAACCGAGGAGAAACCTTCCCGGGACGCCCTCACTTCATACTCGCCAACTGACAAATTCGGTGCGTTGAATCGTCCCGCGGTATCGGTGATTGCCGACTGGACCTGGCCCGTGCCGGTATTGTTTACGCGAACGGTGGCGCCAGCAATGGCCGCGCCTGAAGCATCAGTGACGGTGCCGAGAATGGCCGCCGTGGTTCCCTGCGCGGCCAGATGAGAGATACCGATTTCACCCACCGCGACAAGTAAAATAACTGCAAATAGCCGCATAGAAACTCCTCTAATCTAAAGAATTTGCTAAGTGTACACCGATCGCGTCTGAGCGGGAAGTGGTCGAAAGTTAGCAGCCCAGAAACAAGGCGCCCTAAGGGAGAATCCTGGTATGACATATCCTTTGATATTGGTTCAGTCTGACAACCAACGGCTCAACTGCAGCCTGCATGAAACAGTTTGGCAACAACGCGGATCTGGCTCGTTGGAGAACTGTTGTGTTCCTGAGCGGACTTCAAAAAGGCATAGGGCGTAATATTACATTCCAGTCACTGAAGGCAGGGGAGACAGCCACCAGATTGAAATTTGAATCAACGGATTCGCCGCAAGTTCCGGCATCCTTTCACGGCTACGAGGCAATGCATGCGATCCGGAAAGGGAAGATTCGCGGTTGGCGAAGGGCGACGCGGTAGGCCAGTGCTAATTCATACACACCCTCTTCAGTATCGCAGCGTAGACTTGGTCGTAAGTGACCCGATCCCACCTACTTTTCTGCCATTTGCAACAGATCCGGCCGGACCTGCCTGGTTTCCACTCATCGCGGCTTCGACGCGAGCGACAAGGGCGAGAGCAACTACTACTCCGTGGCCGTCGAGGGCCACTTCATCGATGTCAAGCTGCCGATGAGTGGCCTGGGGGTTGGAGATCCGCGAAGGGATCACGTCGCAATGGAGGAGGCCGATTCGGTTTTCCGAGTGCTGCCCTTTCAAGTGGAGGCGTACACAGGAAAGAGGCGTACACAGGAAAATAGCCGGCCGGGTTCCCCCCGCGCGTGCCTCGAAGCAAGACGCGGCTACCCGCCTTTCCCGGTGCCCTCGACTGGCGTACAATGGCCTCGAAGATGAAAGCGAAAATCCGCGCGCTATTGTTGCTCTTTGTACTGGCAGGCACATGCCTCGCCAGGCAGGAGCCGGTCTCTGACAACGTGATCACCGACCAGGTGGCCATCCGGCTCTCCAGCGACCAGGTCGTAAAAGGCGGTGGTTTGAAGGTGGACGTAAAGGACGGAGTCGTAACGCTGAGCGGCCAGGTCGACGAGCCCAAGGCCAAGACCCGCGCCGAAAAGCTGACCAGGAAAGTCAAAGGCGTCAAGCAGGTGATTAACAACCTCACCATCCGCAAATGACCCACGCTTCAGGGTTCCGGGCCGCGACTGTGAGGGAGCGGTCGCCTCTGCGCTCTAAAACCTCTCTTCTCTGCGCCTGCCTGCCTTTGTGGTGCTTATTCCCTGCCACCGCCCACGCCCAGGAACCCACCACCGCGGTCAGCAAGATCGCCGCTGGCTACCGCTTCACCGAAGACGCCGCCTGGTCCAAAGACGGCTTCCTCATCTTTAGCGACACCCCCAACGACCGCCTTCTCAAGTGGGTCCCCGGGCGCATGGCTGAAGTATTCCGCGAGAACGCCAATGGCCCCGCCGGCAACGCCTTCGATGTTCAGGGCCGCCTCTATACCTGCGAGACTCGGCCACGGCGCGTCACGCGCACCGACCGTAACGGCCGCGTCGAGGTGCTGGCCGATCGCTGGGAAGGCAAGCGGCTCAACGCTCCGGCTGGAATCGTTGTGAGCAAGGCGGGCCACGTCTACTTCACCGATCCGGCCTTCGGCTACCAGTCCGATCAGCGCGAGCTGGATTTCTACGGTGTCTACCACGTTCCCCCCAAAGGTCCCATCAAGCTGGTGGCCAAACCTGCGGGGCGGCCCAACGGTATCGCGCTGTCACCCAACGGGCGCATCCTCTACGTCGCCAATACCGATGAGAAGAACGTGCGCGCTTACGACGTGGACCGGAATGGCGACGCCTCCAACGAGCGCATCCTGGTTTCGGGAATCGGCGGCGTGCCCGGTGGGCTGGCGGTGGATGACAAGGGCAACCTTTACATCGCCGCCAACGGCATCGCCATCTACAGCCCCGAAGGCACTCTGATCCACACCCTCGAGGTGCACGAGCGGCCTTCCAGTTGCGCTTTCGGCGAAGCCGAGGAAAAAACGCTCTTTGTGACCGCGCAGGGCTCCGTGTACCGCGCGCGCCTGGACGTGAAGGGAGCGAACTGAATGTCACCCTCCGTGCGGCGGACCTCGACTCGCTCTGGTTGGACGAATCCTTCATGCCTGCTATAAATGACCGCCGGTATCCGTAGCGGCCCATGGTCGGAGTGGGCGCTATCCTCCTGCGGCGCGATCGCATCCTCATGGCGCAGCGCGGGAAGGAACCCCTGAGGGGTTGGTGGTCGCTCCCCGGCGGCGCGCTCGAAATCGGAGAGTCGCTCGAGCACGCTGTCCGCCGTGAAGTGCGGGAGGAGACCGGCTACGAAATCGACCTGGGACGTTTGGTCGGCGTGTATTCTGACCCCAAGCACCAAGTGATCGCGTACGCCGATGGCCGCCGCGTCCAAGCCGTGAACCTGTGCTTCGAAGCGCTGGCGGTTCGGCAGGGTGGGGCGACCACGCCTCACGAGACGCTGGCGCTCGGGTTCTTCGCGCACGACAAGCTGCCGGAACCCTTTGTGCCGATTCATACTGTCCGCATCGCCGACGCCGCCGCGGGGGGCGAGGTGCGCGTCCGGTGATGAAAAGCCACGGTGGAGCGCTCGCATGAACACGCGGCCGACCAAGTTTATATTTGTCACGGGAGGTGTTCTCTCGTCGCTCGGCAAGGGCCTTGCATCGGCGAGCCTCGGCGCGCTGCTTGAGGCCCGCGGATTGCGCGTCACCTTCCTGAAGCTCGATCCCTATCTCAACATCGATCCGGGCACGATGAATCCCTTCCAACACGGAGAGGTGTATGTCACCGAGGACGGTGCCGAGACAGATCTCGATCTTGGCCACTATGAACGCTTCACCACGGCGACGATGAGCAAGACCAACAACGTGACCGCTGGGAAGGTCTACGACGCCGTGATCACCAAGGAGCGCCGCGGGGACTACCTCGGTGGGACGGTGCAGGTCATTCCCCACGTGACGGACGAAATCAAAGCGCGGATCCACGAAGCGTCACGGGGCGTGGACATTCTCGTGGTCGAAGTTGGCGGCACGGTGGGCGACATCGAATCGCTGCCCTTCCTCGAGGCGATCCGTCAGTTCCGCGCGGACGTCGGTCGCGAGAATGTTTGCTATGTGCACATCGCGCTCGTCCCGTTTGTCGCAACAGCGGGTGAACTGAAAACGAAGCCAGTCCAGCACTCGGTGAAGGAGCTGCGGACGGTCGGTATCGCGCCTGATGTGATCTTGTGTCGAACAGACCGCTTCCTGCCGAAACCGGTGAAAGGCAAGATCGCGCTCTTTTGCAATGTAGACGAGGACGCCGTCATCACGGCCAAGGACGTGGAGACGATCTACGAGGTCCCGATCATCCTGCATCAGGAGGGCCTCGACGATAAGGTGACGCAGGTCCTCAACATCTGGACAGGGCGACCGAATCTGAGACGGTGGGAGGAGGTCGTCGAGCGCTTCACGCATCCTGAGCGCGAGATCACAATCGCAATGGTCGGGAAATACGTCGACCTCACCGAGTCCTACAAG
This sequence comes from Deltaproteobacteria bacterium, assembly GCA_003520425.1. Taxonomy (GTDB): domain Bacteria; phylum Myxococcota_A; class UBA9160; order UBA9160; family UBA9160; genus UBA9160. The sequence goes on along the minus strand of DOUU01000100.1, from coordinate 3,686 downwards.
AGCCTCAACGAGGCACTCTATCATGGAGGTCTCCCACACAAGACACGGGTCAAGATCTCGTACTTCGACTCAGAAAAGCTCGAGGATCCGTCTGTTCTTGCGACGGCGAATGGGATTCTTGTCCCGCACGGATTTGGCGAAAGAGGGGCCGAAGGGAAGGCCAGAGCTGTGCGCTTTGCGCGGGAGCGGCGGATTCCGTATTTCGGCATCTGCTTCGGCATGCAGTTTCTCGTAATCGAATTCGCGCGCAACGTGGCCGGTCTCGAGCGCGCAAACTCAACCGAAGTGGATGAAAAGACGCCGCACCCTGTCATCGACCTCCTGCCCGAGCAGCGAGGTCTGAAGGAGAAGGGCGCAACCATGCGCCTCGGCGCATACCCCTGTGTCCTCCGGCCCGGCACGAAGGCCTACGAAGCATACGGTGCGGCGCACATCTCCGAGCGACACCGCCACCGCTACGAGTTCAACCCCGAGTATCGCGATCGACTTTCGCGCGCCGGCCTCGTGCTGTCGGGAACCTCGCCCGATGGTCGCCTGGTGGAGGTCGTGGAGGTGGAAGACCATCCCTGGTTCCTAGGTTGCCAATTTCACCCGGAGTTCAAGTCCACGCCCTTCAAGCCCCACCCGCTCTTCACGGCGTTCGTGGGTGCGGCAGTGCGCCGGGGTTGAATCGGGCCGGGCTTTTCGCGAGTCTCCCTGGGGAAGGGACGTTAGCTCAGTTGGGAGAGCGCCGTGTTCACACCGCGGAGGTCGCAGGTTCGATCCCTGCACGTCCCACCAATTCACCTAGCATTTCCAGCCGCTTAGACGACGCAATTTCTTGTGCACTCAAGTTGCACTCAGGTCGGAGCACCGTGACGGAGGCCATCGGAGCGAGTCGCGCATAGCGCGCCGTGCTCCGCGCGTCCGCATGTCCGAGCGCCTGCTGAATCACCTCGAGCCGCACCCCACGCCGCGCGGCCGCACTCGCGCTGCTGTGCTTCGTGCCTTCATACATGCGCGCGCGAATCCCAAGAGATCGCGCGGCACGGCTCCACTCCTGCCGTAGTGCACTCCCAAGCCACCGCCCCTCGCTTCGGCGCCCCGTCGGATTCACGAAGAGCGGGGCCGCGCCGATCGCATCGCGCCGATACTCCGCGATCCAATCGGCAAGCTCACGATCTACCTCCACAAAACGGAAGCGCCGACTCTTCGTACCGCGCCGCGGGTGATAGGAGGACGGACCTTTCATGCCATGCGCGACGACAAGGCAGCCCTCACGGTAGTCCTCCATGTTGAGCGCGCGGACCTCGCTTGGCCGTAGACCGAGGCGGGCCGCGAGGAAGGCCCCCCGCCGCTCCGCTGGGATCCTGGCAATCACGCGGTCCTGATCTTCGAGCGAGATGATGGTCGGAAGGTACTCGTCCACGGGCACCGTCGGGAAATCGGGCACGTCGGAGAGCTCTCCGCGCCGACGTAGCCAGCTGAGGAAGGCGTGGAAGTCGCCGGCCGCGTTGCGCTTCGTCTTGCCTTTGACGGTCAAACCGAAGAGCCAATCCTCGAGTACGCCGTAGGTGAGCGAGTGGATCGAGCGATCGAGCAGCGGGCCGAAGTGACCGGTCGGGCGGCACGCGCGCTGCAGGTTACGAAGATACTCGGGCGACAGTTCGCCCGCGGCCTCGCGCGCAGCCTGAGCCTCAAGCCACCGCGCGAGATGTACCTTCACGCGATCTTGCTTGCCGTCTTTTGGGAGCAGGCGACGCACGATGTCAGAGGCCGCCGCACCGTTTGCGATTTCCCGGCGGATCGAGGCGAGAACGCCCGCGGCGTGCGCCTCGCTTTCGAAACGTAACCCCTGATCCGTGTACAAGTAGCCGTACGGTCGCAGATCGAGGCGCCAGCCCGATCTGTAGGGCAGCACCTTTCCGAATCTCTCCGCCATCGCCCAATTACTACCGCATGCGCTGGCACGGCGGAAAGGTATTTCAGCGGCGGCCGTTCCCATTGGACTACCGTCGGTCCTGAACGGGACGAGCAGGCTCTCGTCCGTTCAAGTCAGCACCCACTTCTTCGGGGGGACGCGCCGCCGCCGCGAGGGTACTGAGCACCGTAGAGAGCGGGGCAGGGTGCGGGTGGAGGATTGCGTGTTGATCTCTCATTCTCCCGCCGCATGAACACCTTCAGCACCGGGAAACGTAGAGACTTGGAAAAGGGTCAACAATGGGAAATCTTGGGAAATTCAATTTAGACATCGAATGGCGTATAGCGTCGCAAGTGAGCGTATAGGAGCGTAGTGCCTGACAGTGAGCCCATAGCCCTCGCTGCCCACGTGCAATCGCTGTACGAGCGAAGAGACTGCGACTGGATCGGGGAACTCCGCTGGCGAACGCCTGACGACGCAGCCTCCGCCACCGTGACCGCTGGCGATCGGGTCGATCTTGGGCGCGCACTCCCACCCACCTCACGGCACGATCGCGAGCCCAGGCGAACGTGCTTACGTTGCCCGAACCTGGGAGCTCGATCGAGGCCGAGCGGTCGATGGAGCCGCGTCACACGGGCGTCCACAGTGGTTCACGAAGGACGCTCGGCCCACCGTGAGTCACGGCGTGGACGTGGACGCTTAGTCTCTCGAGACAAGTTTCCGCTTGAAGTCTCGCTCGCTTGGGGGCAGCATGAGTGGTGGAGCGGTGACCACGAGTCCAAGT
>DOUU01000100.1:0-944 GCA_003520425.1 Deltaproteobacteria bacterium | reverse complement strand
CGAGCCACGCCTCAGGTCCGGACCGATGACGTTGCGCGTGGGTCCGCGCGCTGCTTGTGATGTGGGGTCGCGGCAAGGAATGCCCCGCGGTGGCCGTTCCAGTGCGTGGACTGGACGGTCGAAGACCCGAAGGGCAAGCCACTCGAGGCCGTGGGCCGGACCTGGGACGGCGAGTCAGGCGGCTCGCCAGAGAGCGCGCCTCGGCGCGAGATTGAGATGAGCCCAGGCTCCGTCCTGCGCAAGAGGTGAGACGACTTCCGGCGAGGTTCAACGCCATCGCACGGTCCGGCACGAGCTCTGGAACCGCCCACCTCGTGGCTCACGACCGTACCCAGGGAGGCGAGGAAGCGGGGCCTCCTTGTCATCGTTCCGCGGCTGAGTGAGGACCGACAGAAGTCACAGTCCGTATCTGGATCGGGCCGTGGCGAGGTCGAGCCCGCCACCACAATGGCCTTTCCGAGCGACCCTGAGCTGGCCCTCGCAGGTGCGCGAAGCGCCGCCGCGGTGCGCGCTCAAGCCTGCCCCGCACCAAGCTCGCTGCTCGTCTTNNTGCGTGGCCCCGACCTCACGATGTGGCTGCTGCCCCCCCCACGCCGTTACCTGAGCTCGTCGACGAGCCTGCCATAACGAGGACCACGGTCGCGCCAACGGTGGACACGAGATCAGTCCTACGAGCCGCTTTCTGTCGGGTCAACTCCCGGCCTACGAGCACGCCTCCGAGTGATCGCACATCGTACGCTCCGCGTGCACGCTGTGTGTCTGGATCGGGGCCGTGGCAGGGTCACCCGTCACCACGATGGCCTTCTGCTGCTCCCCCACCTCGATGCCTGGGCTCGTCCACGAACCTGCCGTCGCCAGGCCCACGACCGCGCCAACGGTGCGCCCTACGAGTGGCTCTCCGTCACGCCACCTCCCTGCCTACGAGCTGGCCTTCCATCGCTCGC
>DOUU01000507.1:653-8521 GCA_003520425.1 Deltaproteobacteria bacterium | reverse complement strand
AAATGCCCCTGCCCGCGTCCAGCTCCTCCAAACCCGCGTCGATTTTCGCAAGGAAGACGAGGCGTTCGATGGCGTCATCAACGGAGGCATCCGGAGGCAAGTCCCGCAGTGCCTCGAAAATTCGGTCGCGGGTGGTTTGAGCCGGCATGGCTCGAAGAGTAGCAGCCGCACGGCGTCAAGCTGCCCATGCCCATTCAGGCTGCNNCTGTCCGTGACTCCCGGCTCTTGCCGCCCCTGCTGGCTACCGCTGAGCCCTCACGGCATGAATGGCAGCACGGCATCGACCGGAGGGCTAACGAAAAATCGCCCCCCCGCTACCACACAGTCGAACGGCCCGGGAGCCGTTTCCCGGGTCGTTCGCGTCTCTAGCTCGACCTCGAGCAACCCCTCAACCCGGAAGCCCCGGTCAGCGTCAGGACCAACCCTCAGTCGCCGGTTGCCGAGGAGCGAGCGCAGCGCCGCGCGAGACTCGGGACCGTGCTCCAGTGCCTCGCGCAGTTCCAGCACACGGGCCTCGGCCGCCTGAAGGATCTCCTCAGGGTCGAAGACGGGAATCTCGGTCAATCGGCCTAAAAGCCGCGACCGTTCCGCGTCCAGGTCGGCGTATAGGGCGGCTGCCGCGTCTACCTTCCCGGTCTTGGCCACAAAGCGCGCGAGGTTCTCGAGCTCGTTGTCGATCTCGCGGAGGCGCTTGCGGGCCTGGCGCGGGTCTTCCTTCTGGATCTCCACTGCCAAGGCGTCGACCGCGCATCGCACTGCATAGGCGATGACCTCGGGGACGAGTACCTGATCTCGAATCGCGCCGAAGACGCGAGCCTCGAGCTCGATCTGCGGGACGCGCATCACGTTTCCGCAGACCGCCGGCCCTCGGTCTCGGTGCCAGCCGCAGGCGTAGAAGCGATTCGACCACGCGCGGAAGACGCTCCCGCCACACTCGGCGCACTCGAGAAGGCCCGAGAGGGGCTGGCGCGCGCGGCCATGCTGCCCGCGGCTGGTGACGAGGCGGCCGCCGAGGCCGCGCACGTAGGCGGATCGCTTCGCGCTGGCGACCGAGCGCACTCGTTCCCAGAGCTCCGCCGACACGATCTCCCAGAGGGGCGAATGCTGTCGAATCCACTCCGACTCTGGCCGAAGGAAGCGGCGGCGCTTCCCCGTCTCGTGATCCTTGATCCACTCGGAGCGGTTCCACACGTACTCTCCGCGGTAGATCGGGTTCTCGAGCATCACGAGGAGCGCCGAGGGTGCCCACCCCTTCCGCCGTGGAGCCGAGGTTCCCTCCGCATTGAGCCGGTGTGCGATCGAGCGAAGCCCTTCCCCGCTCGCGTACAGCTCGAAGATTCGTCGCACAACCGCCGCTTGGGGCTCGTCAATTACGAAGCGATAGCCGGCTGGGATGCTACGACCGTGGGGGTCGACCTTGCCGCTTGGGGTCTCCTCGGTCCGATAGCCGTACGGAAGGCCACCTGCAGAGAACCCGCGCTCTGCCCTGCCTTGCAGCCCGCGGTGGGTGTCGGCCTTCAGCTTCTCCAGGTACTCGGCTGCGATCACTCCTTCGACGCGCGAGCCGAGGTCATGGATCGATCGCCCGGTGTTCACAGCGTAAGCGCTCTTCTTCGCGGCCTTGAGCCGGTTCCGAACCCAGCCGAGGTCTTCCTCGTTTCGGGCGAGCCTGGAGAAGTCCCAGCACAATAGGACGTCCCACTCTGCGATCCTCGCCATGAGCTCGAGGAAGCGGGGGCGCTCATGCCGAGAGGCCCCAGAGATCCCTGCGTCCTGAACAACGAGGTCATCGGCCACGATCCAGCCGCGCCCGCCCGCAAACTCGCGGCAGCGAGCGATCTGGTCCGCGGGCGAATCGGCGGACTGTTTGTCCGTCGACATGCGGGCGTAGATGGCCGCCCGTATCGGTGCGCTAGTACCCCCTGTCATCTGTTTGCTCCCCCCCTGCCCTCCGCAGGCTTTCGCCCGATCATGCCGCAGCGGCCGGCGCGGATGTCGCGCAAGATGCTTTCGGCCACGGCCTTTCCGAGGTGCTCTGCAAACGCGCGCAGCCTAGGGTCAAGCTTCAGAACGCGCGCTTCGGAGAGGCGCGCCGGGGCCGGGCGCGGAGTGCTCAAGCGCTGCCCCCCGTCTCCCGCCGGAAGACGACCGCGCGGCCATCGCTGCCGAGGATCGCCAGGAGGCGTCCGCTGTAGACGGCCGCGAGGATGCGCTGGCGGTCGAGTAGATCGAGCTCGAGCCTCGCAGCGCCGTCCAGCCCCCACGCCGGCCGAACGCCGCCACGGGCGTAACCCTCCTGCGCCCGTGCTTTGCAGGCTCGCCAGTCCTCGTCCAGCTCGTCGATCAGGGCTTTGAGGGGCTGCGCCTTAGCCTGCACGAGCTCGCGCAGCTCGTCTCGGTGCGCACGGACTGCCTCGCGGAGTTCGTCGGTAAGGACGCCGGCAGGCTCTACGCCAAGGCGCCCATCCTCGGCCACAATGAGGCGCCCGCCGCGAGCTTCGACTGCGCGTAGGATCTCCCGCGCCGCCACTAGTCGAACCAATCCGGGCTAGNNCAGCGTTTCTCAGCACGCTGCTAGTCGAACCAATCCGGGCTAGGCGCCGGAGGGTGGCCGCCCTTCTCGCTGTCGGGTCCATTCTTCCCGGTCTCTGAGGTGGGAAGATTGGGAAGGTTGGAGAATTCGGCCTTTCCAGCCAATCTCTCCACACTTCCCACTTGATGGGACTGGGAAGATTGGGCTGGCAGCGTGTACTCAAAGGCGCCCTGAAACCCGCGGCGGCGTGGTCTTACCCCAAGAGTCTGCCTCGCGCGCTCGAGCTGCTTCGGCGAGATCCCCGCGGCACGCGCTGCGGCCAGCGTCTCTTTTGAAGTGCGGGGGCCGTCCTGTAGGAACCCCGAGAGAAACTGCCGGGCCTCTTTCGCCGAGGCCCGCTCGGGTCCATCGGCAGGTGCCGGNNCGATCAGCGTAGAGGCGGAATGTTCCGACTGCCCGAGCCACTCAATCACCGCCGCGCCGTTCTCGGCTCCGACGACACGAAACGAAAGGGAGTTCGGCTCCGTGGCGAGGTTCGCTTTGATGGACGCGAGCACCCGCCGATCTTCGTCCTCGGGGTCATTCGCCACGAGGAGCACCGAGCGGGCCGCGCCCGCGATGGCGATGGATCCCCCGCCCCTGTAGATCGCCGCGGTGCCGGCCGTCTTGTTTAGGTGCCGCAGCACCACAATTGCCGCGCCTGTTCTCTCGGCGAGGTGGGCGAGTGGCGCGAGCGCCCGGCGCACGTCCTGATCGCGGTGCGCATTCACGTCGCCGCCGAGAAACGCCATCACCGGATCGACCACCACGAGGAGCGCGCCGCTCTCGCGGATGGCTTGCTCGAGCGCGGCCAGGTCGCAAGGGATCTCGGGGAGCCGCTCGCCGTGATCTGTGCGCATACCTCGGAGAAACACGATCCGAGAGAGGTCGGCGCCCGCCGCCATGAGCCGCNNAAGCGGGCAGATTGTGTCGGAGAGGCCGTCTTCGGCTGAGAGGAGGACTACGCCGCCGAGAATGCCGGGCGTTCCGTCTGGCATGAGTCGCCCCGTCGAGACGCGCGCGGCCAGGTCGCAGGAAAGGGTCGATTTGCCTAGGCCCGGATCTCCGTCAATCACTGTGAGTTTGCCGAGGGGAATGAATCCTTCCCAAAGCCAGCTCACGCGCTCGGGCGTCACACTCTCGAGCGAAATCAAGACTGCTCTGGACGCCGCGGCCGATGCAGGCTCGGCTTCGGCCGTTTCGCCCTCAGCGCGCAGCCGCTCGTCGACGTAGGGTCGGCCGCCTTCTTTCCTGGCCGCCCACCGCGCGATTGCCTCCACTTCCTTGTCACCGAGCGGGGGCTCGCATTGCGCCTGATTGACGGCGCGGAGCGAAGCAATAAGCGCCGCTTCCTCAAGGCCGCGCTTGCGGAGTGTTCCGGCAAGGGACAAAAGGAAGGGGTGTCGCCCTCCCTCGCGAACCTTCTCGCCCCCGGCGTTCGCGCTTGCTTCGGACAAGACGACGCGTCCGCGCAGCTCNNATCAAGAGACGGACAGGCGCAACGGTTCGTCCCTTCGCCTGCTTATCGGTGTTCGGGAGGTTGAGAGTTCCGGGCGGGCGGAGCACGCGGGCCGCCTCTGCGGCTGCGGGGTCGGCGTCCAGCACGGCAGCGACGCCGCGGAGCGTCCGCTCAAAGTGCGCGAGTGTGTCCGGGTTGGTGAGGTCGAGCGGTTGCTCGAGGAGCCAATAGAGATGCAGCCCGCCGCCAGATCCCACAATGAGCGAGGGTGGAAGGGGAAACGCTTCGACGCGCTTCGAGAGCGCGGCCAGGTCCTCGCCCGCTATCGCGTCGAGGTCCGCATACACGGCGCGCACCGCGGCGGTGTTCTCTTTCCTCCCGCTCGAGGAATCGCGCCGCGTGGCAATTGCGACGTAGACATTTGCGTCGGCCAGGGCCGCGCGTTCGATGGCCGCAAGCGCCTCTTCGGGCGAGCTGGCGAAAGCGCGAAGGTCTTCGCAGCAGGGAAGCGGGCGCACCTCGATGAGCCCCGGGACACCCTCGAAGAGTGCTTCGAGCCACCCGCGCGCGGAGTCTTCCTCAAAGCGCGGCGGCACCCGAGGAGCGTCCTTCGGTGTGCTCATCGTGAGAGTTCCCAGTCGATCCGCTCGAGGGCAAGCGAAAGCGCCCACTCTGGGGGTTTGATTCGTCCGCTCATCGAGCCGATTTGCTCGAGAGCCTTGAGCACGCGACGACGGTGACGAGAGAGCCGGCGGCGACGAAAGCGGTCACACCGCCGAGGAGGGCGAATCTTGAGCGGTCGGCTTGCGCATGAGTCACGATGGAGGCAGTTTGTTCTCATAGTCTCCGTCCTCGCGAAGCGCTGCCGAGCCGGGAAGCTTTGGGCAGCGCTTCGCATCTGTGGCCTACGGCCCCTGAGTTCCATCGCTACCGCCGATGCTTGGAAGGCTCGGCAGGGTCGGCTGCCGCCCGAGCTCGCGGGGAGGCGAAGGGAAGGCCCACGCCTCCACATCTTTCGCGAGGATGAGGTAGCGGCGCTTCCCAATCCTTGCGGCGCGGAGCCTCCCGCTGCGAATCTCGGCGGCTATCGTGCTTTTTGAGGTGCGCAGCTCTCTTGCGAGTGCTGCGACGCTGAACCCTGAGCGCTCTGTGTGCATCGAGGCCGATCCTGGCCGATGCTCACCCTTAAATCTTGGTTGGAAAAAGGGACGGCTATGAGGTCTTTTGAGCCTTCAGCCGCGATAGGAGGGTCTCCCTTGGGAGAGCCTGACCCAGGAACCAGCGGCCGACGTCGAGCGTAAGTTCAACGGCTGCGTGAGGAGTCAAGCATGACCCACCTTCAAAGAACCGCAGGAACTCCTCACTCCACGTTTCGGTCCGCTTTGGCGCTCCGGAACCAGGCCTCAGCTTGGAGCGGCCCTTCGCGCTTGGTACCAGGTCGCCGAGAACAATCCTCAGGGCTCTTTCGTCTTCGCCCGGGAGTGCCCGCGTAGCGATCGGGATGTTTAGGAAGGCCTGCCGCTTCTCTAGGTCCATGATGGACTCGGCGAGGATCGCTACAGACCCACCTGCCTTCGCCAGGTTCACTTTCCAGCGCTTGTCCGATAGCGCAGCGCGAGCACGCTCGGTGAGCTTCGCGGTCTTGGAGTCGTCCTCAAGCATGTAGAGGGCCGAATGCACGAGACCGTAAAACTCCCGCAGCCGGTCCAGTGCTGTGGCCGGGTCGGCCCAGATCCAGTTCCGAAGCCAGTACCACCGGCGGTCGAATGCCGGACTGCGCCGAAGAAGATCCTGGTTAATGAGGAGGCGGTGCAGCGCCGCTCGCCTCTGGCGACTACTCGAATCAGTGGGAACACCCGGGTGGTTTTCGATCTCCTCGCAAAGGGTGTCAGCAATCGACAAGTCTTGGGCATCGACGAGCCCACCAGCTTGGGCGAAATCGTTAGGCTGGGGCCATCTCCCCAACCGCTTGGCCCAATCTTGAAGGCAGTCAGTACAGAGGAACGGATGGCAGTACATGGCGACGGCGTCGCAGAATTCGCAGCTGGACCGCAGCCTCGCGATCACCCGCGATGCGAGTTTGGCATGCTGGAGCCGAGTGAGATCTCCGATGCGGATCAGGTTCATGAGGTCGCGCCAGTCGGCTTCTTTGGGATGCAATAGGCTGCGTTGGGAGCGTGGCGCTAGAATGGGAAGGGAGCAAGGCGGCAAGCTGCGGGCAAAAAAACAGTTCCGCGCCCTGGTCTTCCCGACCGAAAAATGAAGCCTCTAGCGCGTCAGTGTCTTCGGCGCCTTACGGCCAGGAACCCAGCGAAGCCCCAGCTCGTGAGGAGCAAGGCACCCGGCTCTGGCACGGGCTCGGGATCGGTCTGGAGCATCACGTGGAACGGTTCGCCGCCCGGAGGAAAGAGTAGGTCCGTCAGATCCTGGGAAGGCCCGGGCGTAGGGGTGAGACTGCCGGTCTCATCGAGGCAAGACAGGCCAAAGCCTACGGTCGTGAGGCAGATCGCTTTAGTGGCTTTCGTCGCTAGGTCGTCTGGGGCCCACGAAAACTCCAGCTCGACCGTATCGGCCCCCGCGCCAGGAGCGAGGTGGATGCGGTGCACGCCACTACCCGGCAGTAGGTTCTCGAAGAGAACCAGATCGGGCGGCAGCTGGGCGAGTGGTGACGAAAGCGAGAGGGTAAGCGTGACGGTCTGGGGCGTACCCTCGTCGGCCTCCTGGATCGTGGCCTCGAGCGGGCCACCGGTGTAGGCGGTACCTGCACTCACAGTTAGGACGTCGGCCGGGACCGCCCCCGCGGTCCCTGCAGTGAGCAGGCAGAGTCCGGCTGCGAAACCGGACAGAAACTTCAGGTCGACGTCCATCGCGCGATTACCCCCGGCGGAAGAGTGGTCGCCGACGGCTGATAGTGTCACTGCCAGGGAAACGGCGAGCTGCCCTGGAGTGGTCTCTCTGGCGAAAACGGGACGGTTCTCGCCAGCGCTTCGGCGCAAACGCACCTCAGCGGGGCGCCCGCTAGAACGGCGTAGCGGCCTCAGGCTGCGCGATCGCGTGTTGGCGCGAGCCCTCGCGCGAGACCCTTTTCGCCACCTCGTCGGCCATGAGCTTGCGCACGGTCGAGCGAGCGATCCCGAGGCGCCGAGCCAGCGCGGATACCGAGGCGCCCGCACGGATGCCCTGGACGAGCTCCAGGCGGTCGACCGCGGCCTCGGGGCGCCCGATCCTGGCCCCTCGCCGCTTTGCTGCGCGCATCCCCACCCGCGTCCGCTCGCAAATTAGGTCCCGCTCAAACTCCGCGATTGACCCGAGAACGTGGAAGAGAAGACGCCCCGCGGGCGTGCTCGTGTCGATTGACTGATCGAGCACCACGAGGTCTATGCCGAGGGCCTCGAGCTCGCGGCCGNNGGTGGTGGACGCTCCGGGCGAGCCGATCGAGCTTCGTGCACGCCAGCACGTCGAAGCGCCGTCTTCGGGCGTCGTCCATCAGTCGGTCGAGTGCGGGCCTTCGGTCCTTCGCCCCGGAGACGCCACGGTCGACATACTCGCCGGTGACTTCCAGGCCGCGAGCTTCGGCGTACGTGCGAAGCGCATGGAGCTGGGGCTCGGTGTGTTGGTCGGCTGTGGACACGCGGGCGTAGAGGGCGACGCGGAGCAATTGTGGGGACCTCCTCAACCCGTATGATAGGTTAACTAGTAAACCTTATCAAAGAGGATCTCGTATGCGATTGCGGAAGACTGGGCGGGGTGGTCCGCGGCCCGGGTCAGGGCGCCCGAAGGGGCCCGAGGAGGCTGTGCGCCGCAACCGGGTGGTGATGATGCTCACGGACGACGAGC
>DOUU01000507.1:0-604 GCA_003520425.1 Deltaproteobacteria bacterium | reverse complement strand
CCGCCGCCGACAGTCCGCCCCGCGCATCAATGCCGACAAAGGGTCCCCTCGGGAACCTGTCCTCGCTTGCTACACTAGAAGCAGATCGCGACAAAAGGGAGGAGCGCCGCTGTGTCCACTTCGTTTCCCGCCCCGCCGACTCTTGCCGAAGCTCAAGCCAAGCCCTCCGCTACGCACGAGACGATCGACGCCACGGCACACAGCCCGGCAATCAAGGCCGCGCTGCATCTCATCCTCGACGGCATGCCGTACCGGGAGGCGGCGCAAGAGGTCGGGTTTGCGTCGCATCAACACGTGCACCGCTGCGCGAAACGTCTNNCGGGAGGTTGGGCTCGCGTCGCACCAGGACGTGCACCGGGCGGCGAAGCGCGAAGGCCTAACTGAAGTGCACACAAGCCGACTCGTGGCAGGCTGTCGGCGGCTCGCCGATCTCACGACTCAAGAGCTCGAGCGGCGGCTGGTGGAAGATCCCGAGAGCATCGCGACGAAGGATCTCAGCGTCGTCGGCGGGATCGCGCTGGATAAGGTCGCCAAGTTCGAGAGCTGGGGACAAAGCCGCGGGGGCGACATTGGCACGGCAGTCATCGACCGAATCGCCCAAATG
>DOUU01000375.1:4671-12445 GCA_003520425.1 Deltaproteobacteria bacterium | reverse complement strand
CTATGCGGCATTGGACAGCCTAGGCCCGTCCCTTCGCCCGCCACTCCTCTTTCTTCCTTGCGCCCTGCCTTTCGAGCGCGGGCCGGAGGAGCTCCTGCAGCCAGGGCATCCACTGCGCGAGCTGGGCAAGACGCAGCGTCGAGAAAGGGAAGGCCCGCTCCCGCTTGCGGTCGAGGGCACAGGCGACGACCGCCTGCGCCACCTCCTCGGCCGTGAGGAATGGCTGAGAGAACACGATGTCCGGCGTCTCATCGAGGTGGTCCAGCACGAACCGTGTGGCGATCGGGCCTGGCGAGACGGCGCACACGGAAACGCCGCTCCTTCGCATCTCTTCGCGGACCGCGAAGCTAAAGCCCCGCAGACCCCACTTCGACGCGCAGTAAGGGATTTCGCCCGGCAGCGGGAGGTGACCCGCGATCGACGCCACGTTCACCACCACGCCCTTCGACGTCCTGAGGTGAGGCAAGGCAAAGTGCGTGAGCAGCAAGGGCGCCTTCAGGTTGGTGTCGATGACCGAAGCGATGCCCGCGGGGTCGAGCTTTTCGAGGGGGCCGCGCGCGTTCGTGCCGGCATTGTTCACAAGAACGTCGAGATGTCCGAAGGCCGAGATCGTCCCGCTCACCAGGGCCTTGAGATCAGAGGCCAAAGTGACGTCGGTGGGAATCGCGAGACCTCCAAGCCGCGTGGCCAGGGCGGCGAGCTTGTCCGCCGAGCGCGCCGCGAGAACGACCTTCGCCCCGCGGGCTGCGAAGAGACAGGCCGATGCTTCGCCGACGCCCGACGAAGCTCCCGTAATCACCACCACCTTGCCGTCGAACTCCCGGGCCATCTCGTTTCTCCTTCTGGTACTGTGTCACTTGCGATCCCTGCGCTCGTCAGCGGCTTCTTCCAAGACCCGCCATGGCGCGAAACTCCTCTGTGGTGTTGACGTGAGGGAAGGCCTCGCTCGGGACCGCGAGGCCGAGCCGCGCGCAGATCGGCTCCCAGCCGTCTCCGGGTTGCCACTCCAAAAGGCGATCGCGGGCGATCTTTCTGCGGACCTCGTCGTTGTGACGCAGGTAGGCTTGCTTCGCGATCCTCTCGTCGCTCCAGCCGTGCGTGAAGCGTTCGTTCAAGATCGTGGTCGCCATCTCGCGCTGTGCAGAGAAGACGGGATCGCGAGGCGGCTCCCGGCGGGAGACTGCGAAGATGGTTCGGTCGGCGCTCGCCCACCAATCATCGACCTCCCGCACCGAGAGCAAGACGAGCGCGTCTGGATACTCGTCGCTCAGCTCCTTCCAGAATGCGGCGGCCGGCCAGTCCACCGTGGCGCGATAGCGGGTGAATACCTCGCGCCACCTGGGCGTCTCCCCGGCCGCCGCATTCTGCCAGATCGCGATGTGCGCGGGCTGCTGCAAGACCTCGAGCATGTGGTAGCAAGGCGCGCCGAAAAGACGCTCCAACGCAAGCTTGAGCGAATGGGTGCCTGTGCGACCCAGCCCGGCACCGATCACGCGAAGTGACACAGGATTCCTCCCGGGGCCGAGGCGGTCCTCTTTTCGGCCGGCTCCGTCCCTAGCGCAGCGCCGAGATGGAGCCAAACTCCGTGGCGGAAAGCCGCCGAGGGTGCGAGTTTACTCGTCGCCAAAAGGCAAGTGGGATTTCTTGGCCATGCGGCGTCGTGCTCTCGATGGGGCGAGAGATCCCCAGGTACGAATGGGACCAAAGCAAGCGAAGTGCGCGGGACGAGGGCCTGCGCGTGCCGCGAGCGGGTCGAAGGATCCGATGCGCAGGGCGAACCCGAGGAGCGATGGCATGGCATCGTTCTTTCACAATCGAGGGACGGCGCCGCCCCTGGCCCTTCGCGCTTCCTTCTCGAATCTGCGGAAAGGGCCGGCAGCGGACCGAGAGAGCGCCGGATGACCTCCCCTTCCACCGGCCCCACTCCCCGCATCTCCGCCACGATCATCTGCAAGAACGAGGTGGATCACATCGAGGAGTGCCTGCGCAGCGTCGCATGGTGCGACGAGGTGATTGTGGTCGACTCCGGCAGCACAGACGGCACCGTGGAAAAGGCGCAGCGGTACGCAACCCGCGTCGTTCATCATCCCTGGGAGGGCTTTGTCGCCCAGAAGAACTTTGCGCTCGACCTTGCGACGGGCGAGTGGATCTTCTGCCTCGACGCCGACGAACGCTGCACTCCCGAGCTGCGCGACGCCATCCGGCGGGAGATCGCGCGGGCTGGAGACGCCGTGGGTTTCGAGGTGAGGCGCCACACCTTCTACCTCGGCCGCTGGATCAATCACGGGGGCTGGTACCCGGACCGCAAGCTGCGCATCGTTCGCCGCGCCCGCGGGCGCTGGGGAGGGACGGATCCCCATGACCGACTCGGCGCCGACGGGCCGGTCCGGCGCATCGAGGCGGATCTTGAGCACTACACGTACCACGACTTCGCAGAGCAGCTTGAGTCCGTTCAGCAGTTTTCGGAGGTCGTATCGTCGGAATGGATCCGCGAAGGTCGGCGCTTCTCGCTCGCCAGGGCGATCCTTCACCCCCCGGTGAAATTCCTGGAGTGCTGGCTGTGGAAGCTCGGCCTCTTGGACGGCTGGCCCGGCTTCGTGATCGCTGCGACCTCGGCCTTCTATGTGCTGGCGAAGCACGTGAAGCTCTGGGAGCGCTCCCAAGGACCCAGGGGTCTCCCTCCGCCCTAAGCCCGCGCCATGCGTCCAGCCTGTGGCCCCCAGTGCGCGAGTCCCACACCGGTCGGAGCGAGGGCGGCTGCGGCCGGCCGAATCGGACCGCGACGCAGTGACACAGCCGCACAACCTCGACCTCCCGAGACTTCGGGCAGACGTGGGTGGGTTGCTCCACAGGTCCGAGCCGGCCCTGCAGGGAGTGCCCCGAGCGGACCGCGCCCCACTGAAATTCTTCCGTCGGTCCGCGCGTTCGCGCTAGCATGACCCGCCCGCGCCGGCGCGCGGTGCTCGAGGAGGGATTCAAAGATGCGAAGGCATGCCCTTTGGTTTGCGGCAGCGCTCACCCTGGCGGCACCGGCTCTCGCCGCCGAGACCAAGACCTACCAGGTGACGGGTCCCGTGGTCGAAACCACCGCCGACACGATCACGGTCATGAAGGGAAAGGAGAACTGGCAGATCGCGAAGGATGCGGGAACGAAGGTGACGGGCGAGCCCAAGAAGGGTGACAAGGTCACCGTCTACTACCGCATGATCGCGACCGAGATCGAGACCAAGCCCGCCGCGGCGAAAAAGAAGTAGTCGTCGGCCTGTCGTCTTGGGGGAGGCCTCGGCCTCCCGGGCTCGAAACTCTCCGGGTGAGATGACGCCTCTCGGTGTGGCAGTCGTGACGACGCTGGAGGAGCACCTTGCGGCTGCGGAGCCGCTGCTCCGGCAGTGGGGGCAGGCGGCGGTCTTCGGGTGCATCTTCGCCGAGGGCGTCGGGATCCCGGCGCCCGGGCAAACGCTCCTCGTGGCGGCCGCCGTCTTGGCCGGTCGGGGCGAGTTTGCGCTCGTCCCGCTCCTCGCGCTCGCGGTCGTGGCGGCTGCCCTGGGCAACGCCCTCGGCTGGCTGATCGGGCGCAAGGGGGGGCGGCCCCTTCTCCAGCGCTTCGCCCACGGCGAGCGACTGGCCCGGGTCGAGCGTCTTTTCGCACGCTGGGGGCCACGCGTCGTTGCGCTCGGTCGCTTTGTCGACGGCCTGCGCCAGATCAACGGCCTCGCGGCAGGCGCCCTCGGAATGGAGCGCGCGCCCTTTCTTGTCTGGAATGCGATCGGCGCCCTTTTGTGGGTGGGATTCTGGGGCCTCGGAGCCTATGGGTTCGGACGCGATTTCAACGCCATCGCGTCCGCGATTCACCGCATCGGCCCCGCCTTGGGACTGCTCGTTCTCGTGGGAGCTGCGCTGCTCTTGATCTATCTCCTGCTCGCACCGCGTCGAAAGGCCTAGCGCCCGGCGCAAAGCAGGGCGTGCCAGGACCTTGGGGAGAGGGGCGGGCCTGCGACTTTAGACTTGCGGGCGCCGCGCGAGGTCGGTCCCGTCGCTGCCTCGGAGGGCTCGGCGCTCTCTTCTCCTCCGGAGCCACAGGAGGGCGGGCAGCACGACGATGAGCTCGCCGGCCGTGCCGCAGGACACGGTCGGTCCCGAAACCATGAGCTCGCCAGATCCGCACAGGGAATTGGGGATCGGCGCTCCCACCGGGCGCGCGAAATTCACAAAGGTCGAGACGAACTCGGAGGGAGCAACCACGCCCAGCTTCTGCTGCCACAAGGCCGCAGCGCCCGCGGCGATCGGGGCGGCGAAGGACGTGCCGTAGGAGGAAAGCGTTCCGTAGGTGTAGGTCGAGGTTCCATCGGGGGCGCAAAAGTCCGGCTTGACCCGGCCATCGGTGGTCGGTCCCTGGCTGGAATAGGGCTCAAGCGGAGGATTCGTCTGCGCGTAGGAGGATTCAGGGATCGCCCCCATCGCCGTTGCACCGTGCGCGTCGGCGGGATCCATCGTGCTCGAAGACGCGACCGCGGGAGAGAAGGTGTTGTCGAAGCTGAAGAGCGTGATGTCGAGTCCGGTCGTGGGTCCCGAAACCCAAACGACCTCCGCCGTGTAAGGAGCGCGCGCTGGATCGTACGAGAACGAGACGGCCTCCGCAGGGTCCTGGGGACCGTTCTGGGGGTTCGTGCTGGAGGCCGCCACTGCGCCTGTCCCGTCGAGCACGTAGAGATCCAGATTCGTGACCGAGTTTCCGTACTGGTTCCAGTTGAGAAACACGGTGATCGTGCCATCGCTCAATCCCAAGCCGAGCGTATTCTGCGTGGGGGTGAAGTTCAGTCGCCCGTCCTGGTCGGGATCCGACCATGGCCCCCTCCAGTGGCTCTGCGCAGCGTTGCCGGCGGCGACGCTCCAGAAGACACCGTCGTTGTCGTGCGATGAATTGATGATGTCGTTGATCGGACCCGTATCGTCGTAATAGCCGGCAAGCACCCAGGCGACCGAATGATTGGCGATGTGAATGCCGTTCTGGCTCAGGTACGTAGCCGCGTTCTGCAGATCCACCTCATCGCCGATCTTCAGGCAGTAGAGCTGGACGCCCGGGGCCATGTCCATGAGCTCCTCGGCGACAGCCACGCCGTGCGGCGTCGTCGACTCGATTCCCGTTCCCGTGAAATCCATAGTGATCGCATTTGCGGGGAGCTCGCCGGCCGCGATGACCGTGGAGAGACCCTGAAACCCGAGGTCCACGACTGCCGCTTTCACTCCGGCACCCGTGAAGCTTTCCTGGAAGACGTTTGCGCCGGTGAGCGCCACGCTCTCGGAGACGATCGACCCGAAGCCTGAAACCGGCGTCGCAAGGGTCGGCGTGCGGACGACGCGCACGCCGTTTAGCTCGGCCAGACGGCGGGCCTCGCTCGGGAGCACGAGGACGCGCACGAAGGACTCGGAGACAGCGTCGACGCGTCCACCCAGGGCCTCGATCTCGCGGGCGTCGATCTGGCGCGTCGAAATGCCGGCGCTGGGCTCGAGGATCACGGGAAGGAGCGCACCCCGTGCGGACTCGCGCAGCTCGATCCGCCGCGCGGCGGCCATGCGCCGCACCCCGTCCTCCCCTGCACGGTCATATTCGTCGAGAAGCTGGAGGAGCATCGGGGCAAGCCGCTCGGAAGTCCCCTGAGCCGGCGCGGCTCCCTCGGCCATGCGCGCCGGCAAGACAAGCATGAGCGCCAGCAGTCCGATCGCTCGGCTCGCCAGCGCCATAGCGTCCCCCGCGACCCTTCCCGTTGCCTTTTACATTCCCACGAAAGGCGCTCTTCCACAAGGGAGAAGGCGCAGCATCACGCACAAGCCGCAGAATCGCGGCAAGAGCACACGGTGGCGCGGTTCAACCCCTCGTGAGCGCGATCACAGGGGTGCTTCGCGGGGCGGCCGATCCAAGAGGCGGCCACAGGGGGAGGGAAGGGCCATCAGCCAGCCGAACGACGTGCTTTTGCTCGGCGCCTCCGCGCCCTCCCTCGAGCTCGTGCGCGAGCGCCTCGTGCGCCTCGGCTATCGCGCGGTGCCCGCGAAGACCCCGGAGCAGGCGCACGTCCTGCTGCGGATCGCGCGCGGCGCGATCGGTGCCGTGGTGCTTGCACCCGATCTGCCGGTGGTGGATTTGCGCCGCACGCTGCGTTTCCTCTGCGATGTCGCCACGGGCGAGCTGTGGTTTCTGGCTGCGGGTCCCAGGCCCGACGATGCCGACCGTGCGCGGCTTCGATCGGCGGGAGTCACCTTCGCGCTCTTCGAGCCCCTCCATCAGCATACGCTTCGCTTCCAGGTGAACCGCGCCCTGGCGGGCTCGTCCGTGGTGCGCGGCGAGAGACGAAGCCTGCGCGCGCCCACGAACTGGGAGATTCCGGTCTTCGTGGAAGGCCGCAGCAAGGCCGCCTCGGTGTACACCGTGTCGTCTTCGGGCGCCTTTCTCGCGACGCCAGCGCCTTCGCCGCGAGGTGCCCGGATCGCGCTTGAGCTTCCCGTCCAAGGCATGCGCGGCCGCCTCCAGGCGCGCGTCGTGATGACCAACGTGCCCGGAAACCTGCAACATAAGAATCTGCCGGTGGGGATGGGCGTGCGCTTTGAGAGCTCGCCCCTCGACGCCGAGGCGCTGCTCCATGTGTTCGCCCAGGAGCGGCTCTCCGATCTCATGCTCTAGGCCGAAGTTCGACTCCCAATCGGTTTCCCCCTCGACCCCCGAGCGTGTCAGAATGCGCGCACATTTTCGGGAGGGCCGATGAGATGACGACCCCGTTTCTCTGTCTCGCGATCGCCTGTCTTCTCCCCTATATCTGGGCTCCTTTCCAGATCCCCGAGCGCATCAAGCAGCTCGGCAGCGTGGACAACAAGCTTCCCCGCGTCCAGCAGGCGCAGCTCCAAGGCCGCGGCGCCCGCGCGCTCGGTGCGCATCAGAACGCGTTCGAGGCGCTGATCACATTCGCTCCCGCCGTCCTGGTGGCACATCTCGCCGGTGCCGACGCCGTCTGGTCTGCGCGCCTCGCGGTCCTCTTCCTGGTCTGCCGCATCCTGCACGGCATCTTCTACCTGGCGGACCTGGATCGCGCGCGCAGTGCCATCTTCACCGTCGGGTTCGCCTGCGTGATCGGGCTCTTCGTCCTGGCGGGGGTCGCGGCTCACTAGGCCTTGCGCCGCGTCGCCCTCTGGGCGGGCCTACACCGCAGGAGGCAGAGCGCGCGCCACGATCTCTCGCCGCTTCGCTCCCGGAGGGAGGGCTCCGAAGAGGAACCCTCCTTCCCGTGAGAGCCGGGCCTCGCAGAAGGCGTCGGCCACGAAGGGCGGCGCGCAGCGCACAAGCAGCGAGGCCTGGAGTGCCAGCGCCATGCGCTCGACCAGGCTGCGGGCACGCGGCTCGGGCGCGGCGAGTTCTTTCACTTCCCGCTCGAGGGCGGCCACGGAGGCGTCCAGGGCTCGGTTTCCTCCCCGCGCAAGACGCAGCTCGTCGAGAAGGGCGGGAAGGCTCGCGGGCTCACGCACCATCGCCCGCAGCACGTCGAGGCAGATTACGTTGCCCGAGCCCTCCCAGATGGCATTGACCGGTGCCTCCCGGTAGAGCCGCGGCAGGATGGACTCCTCGACGTACCCGTTCCCCCCGAGGCATTCCATGGCTTCGTAGATCATCGCCGGCGTCCGCTTGCAGACCCAGTACTTCGCGACGGCGGTCGCAAGACGCGCGAACGCCCGCTCGGGCTCGTCCGTCGCCGCCTGGTCATAGGCGCGAGCGAGCCGCAGCATGAGT
>DOUU01000375.1:0-4494 GCA_003520425.1 Deltaproteobacteria bacterium | reverse complement strand
GAGCGATTGCCGAGTTTGTCCTTGAGGCGCTGGATCTGGAAGGGGTTGCGCGTGCCGTCGGGCAGGACGCGAGGCACGAGAAAGCACGACAGGCCGCGCTCGGCTTGCGCGAGTGTCAGAAAGGCGTCCGACATGGGTGCGGAGCAGAACCACTTGTGTCCGACGAGCGTGTACTCCGCGCCGGGCCCGCTCGCACCTGCGGGATGGGCGCGGGTGGAATTCGCCCGCACGTCGCTTCCGCCCTGCTTTTCCGTCATGGCCATGCCGACCAGCACCGCGCTCTTCTCGCGCGCGGGCACAAGACGCGGATCGTAGACCGTGCCCAGCAGGAGAGGTTCCCATTCCTCGGCCACTTCCTTCTGGTGGCGCAGCGCGGGAAGGCAGGCAAAGGTCATCGTGAGAGGACAACACGACCCGCTCTCCACCTGCGAGAGGAGCGACAGCATCGCGCTGCGCGCGACGTGCGCGCCCGGCCGGCGCGCGCGCCAGGGGAGGTTGTGCACCTGTGCAGCCATCGCGAGGCGCAGGATCTCGTGCCAGGCCGGATGGAACGCCACCTCGTCGAGACGGTGACCGAATCGATCGTGGGTGCGGAGCTCGGGCGTCATGCGGTTGGCGTCGCGGCCGAGAGCTATGACGTGCGCGCTACCGAGCGTGGCGCCGAAGCTGCGGACGGCATCGCGGAAGCCTCCTCCCCCCTCCCGGGCGAGCCCCTCGCAGAGCGCCGCATCCGTATCGAGAAGGTTTACGTCTTCAAAGGGGGGAGGCTGGTTCACCACCTCATGGGTCGCACCCTGGCTCTTGAGATCGTGCGGACCGGACATCGTCTTCGTCCTCCTATCGCAGCTTGCCGATCACCGTCTCCGCGAAGCGCTCCAGCGCACGCTCCTTGGTCTCGAGCGGGTTTGGATCTCCGCCGTAGAGATACCAGGGCATGCTGATGAGGTCGGTGACACCGGCCTCTTCCAGCCTGCGGTAGCCATCGAGATCGACGACATCGGTGCAGACCACCTTGATCTCGAACGGCTCCCCCGCGAGGCCCGCTTCGCTCCGCAGCGAAGAGAGCTGCGCGATGAAGCCGCGAAGCTCCGACTCGCGGTTCATGACGGAGATCCAGCCGTCGCCGAGCAACGCCGCCCGACGCAGCCCGGCCTTCGAGAGCCCTCCCACATAGATCGGAACCGGCTCGCTCGGTGCGGGGCTCATCTCGAGGCGTTCGAAGTCGTAGTAGTCGCCGTGATACTCGACCATGCCGCCCCGCAGGACCGCGCGGATCACGGCAATCGCCTCGTCGGCGCGCCGGCCGCGCGTCTCGTACGCCTGGCCGCAGAAGCGGAACTCCTCGGGGATCCAGCCGAGGCCCACTCCGAGCGCGACCCGGTTGCCCGAGAGGACGGCGGCCGAGCCCACGGTCTTCGCCACGAGCAGAGGGTGGCGGATCGCGAGCTTCAGCACGTTGGTGTAGAAGTGCAGGCGGCTTGTCACCGCCGCCATGGCGGGAATGGCGACCCACGGCTCGATCCACGGCGTCTGCGCGCTCCAGAACCTCTTACCGTCTTCGGTGTAGGGATAGGGGGCGGAGACGCGCTCGGGATAGAACACGGAATCGGGAACCGCGACCGCATCGAATCCGCAGCGCTCGGCCGCCACGGCGAGCGGAAGGATCTGCGAAGGCTCGAGCAGTGCAAGGGCTACAGAGAATTTCATGCCGCTTCTCCTCACGAGTCTGTAAGCTCTGCAAAGCGCAGGGAGGACCCCATGATCCTGGATCGATTCCGGCTCAGCGACAAGGTGGCGATTGTGACGGGTGCGGGGCGTGGGATTGGCCGCGGGATCGCGCTCGGCCTCGCGGAGGCCGGCGCTTCTGTGGTGTGCGCGGCGCGCACCGCGGCCGCGATCGAGGAGGTGGCGCAGGCGATCCGCGGGGCGGGAGGCCGGGCGCTCGCGGTTCCCTGCGACGTCAACGACCGGGCCCAGCTGGAAGACGTGGTCTCGAAGACGCTGAAGGAGTTCGGCGGCGTCGACATCGTGGTCAACAACGCCGGGGGCTCGCCGCCCTCCGGCGCCCTCAAGACCAGCGAGAGGGCCTTCGAGCAGGCCTTCCACTTCAACGTCACGACGGCCTTCTCGCTCACGCGCCTGGCCGCGCCCCACATGTTCGAGCGGGGCGGCGGGTCGATCGTCAACATCTCCTCGACGGCCGGGCTGACGGCGCATGACGATGCCGCCTATACCGCCTCGAAATGGGGATTGCGGGGATTGACGAAGACTGCGGTGCTGCAATTTTCGCCCTGGAAGATCCGCGTCAACTCGATCCATCCCGGGCAGATCGCCGATACCGGCTTCTTTCGCAGCGCCGGCGACGCCTTCGCGCATGCCGCCCGTACGGCGATCCCGCTCAATCGACAGGGCACGCCCAAGGAATGCGCCGAACTGGTGCTGTTTCTCGCAAGCGAGGAGGCGAGCTTCATCAGCGGCGCCGAGATCGCGATCGACGGCGGCTATATCGCCGCCGGCCTCGGCCATATGCGCAATCTCTTCCGCGACCAGTACGCGGCCGGAAACGCGGCGAAACCATAGCAGTTCGACGATGCGGGTCCCCGATCCGGCTAGAGCAATTTCCGTTTGCGTTGGTTCCCCCCNNAGGGAGGCGGCTCGATCGGTGCAAACTTGATAGAAAACCGGTCTAAATGCCGAGCTCCGGAAGCGCGTCCGGCGGCGGGCGGCGCCATGCCTTGCCGGACCGGCCGGCGGCGATCGAGGAAAGTTCGCGCGCGAGGATTCGGCGCCATGCGATGATGCCGGCGTCCGAGCGGCCGAGATGTTCGCGGCTGCGGTCCTGGATGCGCCCTTGCCCGGCCTGCACGGCGATGTCCTGCACGATCGCCAGGTCCGGATGACCGAGGACATCGGCGAAACGCCCCTTCCCCGCCATCAAATCGAGCGCGACATCGAGGGCCGGCGGCGCCATGGCGCGCCGCTCGAGATATTCGACGCGTTTTCGCCTGTAGGCCGTCGCCGACTCGCCGGTGACTTTTACGTGGTGCGTGATCAGCCACAGATGGTTCTCGTCATCGACCGGGGTGAAATTGAAGTAGATCTCCGTCCAGCCGCCGACGCCTTCCATGCCGGTCAGCGGCGGCACGATCACGCGCGTCACCGCCGGCGCGTAATGCAGGGTTACGCGCACCTTGCCGCTTTTCCGCTTGCCGTAGCGGATCATGCCCCAACCCGTCTCCTCGGCGGAGATCAGCGGCAGGTCCGACATCGCCCGGTGACTGCCGCCGGGCGCATGCACGAAGGCGACATGCACCTCGTCCATCGTATTTTCGAAGCACTGCAGGTAATTGCACGGCACTCTCTCGACCGGCCAGGCCTCGATCAGACCCTCCTGCGGCGGAGCGGGATAAGGCGGAAATTCGGGAGGGTCGCCCTCGCCCAGATACGCGAAGACGAGGCCCATATGCTCGCGCACCGGCCGGGTGGCAATTTGCACCTTGCGACAAAATCCGGGGTCCTCGGCCGGCTGCTCGACACACTCGCCGGCGCCGTCGAACTTCCACCCGTGATAGACGCAGCGGATGTGCTCGCCCTCGACCCAGCCCAGATGCAGCGGCGCACCGCGATGCGGACAGCGCTGCGCGATCAGCCGCGGCTGCCCCGATATGCCGCGATAGAGGACGTAGTCCTCGCTCATGATGCGGATTGGCTTCGCTTCTCCCCGCATCAGATCCTCGCCGCGCGCGATCGCCAGCCAAAAGCGGCGCATGAACGTGCCGCCCGGCGTCCCTGGACGAGTGCTCGTCAGATCGACGCCGAGGCTCAAGGGCGGAAGGGCCGGGGTCATTCCGCCGCCGTCTTGGCGATCTGCACGGAATTGGGGCNNCGGTCGCGGAACGGCTGCGTGTCGATCTCTTCGAGAAGAATGTCGCCGGCAAGCACTTTCTTCTTCCACTCCTGATGCTCGGCTTCCGCGGCATGGAATTCCGGCATCACCTCGCGGGCAAACAGCTGGAGGCTCTCGCAGATGTGCTCGTGACGGTTGTTCCCGGCCTGGTTCAAGAGGATCACCTGATCGATATTGGAGCCGGCAAAGCGGCGCAATTTGCGGCGCAGCGTCTCGGGCGAGCCAATGAGCCCGCCGGAGAGGGCCCGCGCGAGGCCTTCCGGGTTCTCGCGCTTCCATTTTTCGTACTCCTGCCAAAGATCAACCGTGCCCGGCGGCGGGCGCTCGCGGTTTGCGCGCAATCCGTAGAAGCGCAATGCGAACTGAAAGAACGGAATGCCGTCGGCCCGGCGGCGCGCCTCCTCGTCGGTCTCGGCGCACATGAAATAGCTGACGATCGCGATATTCGGATTGATCCGGTAGTCGGTCAGTTTGTCGAGCCGCTTCGTCAGGCTGTTGTAATAGGCGTGCACCCAGGCATGCGCGGCCTCGGCCGAGAGGAATTGAAAAGCGAGCGCGCCGAGACCGCGGCGCCCGGCCATCTCGAT
>DOUU01000145.1:6443-6598 GCA_003520425.1 Deltaproteobacteria bacterium | reverse complement strand
GGCGAAGTCGGGCTCCCACGAGGGGGCGCGCCCCGCCCCGCCCGCGTGCCCACGGTCCTCGAACGCAATGCTCCTCGTGCACTCACTCCCCGGGCTGCGGCGGCGCCGCGGCGTCCGTGCGCGTCTTGCAGCAGCGGAAGCCCAGGTGATAGTTC
>DOUU01000145.1:0-6400 GCA_003520425.1 Deltaproteobacteria bacterium | reverse complement strand
CCTTCATCTCGGTGTAGCCCAGCTTGCGGCTGCCGCGGCTCGCCATCTCGTCGGGAGCCAGGGGTAGGTTCATGTGCTCGGCCGCGTTCCCGTTGAGATCGTAGACGCCGAGCGGGCTCCTGCAGTCCGGAAAAACGCCGGCGGGGAAGGTGTTCGAGCCGCAGCGGTTCCAGCCTCCACCCTCACAGCCCGGTGTCTTGTGGCTGGAGGTCGCGCATACGCCCTTGTGGTACTCCGGTCCGTAGCTCCAACGCTTGGTCGGCGCGTAACGCTGGTTGTGTTCGCGGCGCATACGCTCGACGGCGACGTTGGGCGCCACCCCGCGCGCGAGATCGAAGCGATAGTCCGGCGAGCCCAGCGCACCGTCACAGGCACCCTCCCACTCGTGCGCGTCGCAAAGCCGCTTGCCCACCGCCTCGCACACCTCCGCGGCCTCGCGTGCACGCACCCACACCACGGGCCAGGCGCAAGGGATGTCCGGAAATTCGAATTGGTCGATGCACGCCGGCGCGTCCTCGGGCTGCTGGCGCGCGGGGTCGTAGAGGGGTGCCATGTACTTGGCGCCGCAGATCCGCTCAAAGGACGGATCGGCGTAGCTAATGCTCCGCCGCGCCAGCTCGCTGCGGCAGGTCGCCTCGTCCATGGGATGGCGCGCGACGGAAGGGTTGCCCTGCCCCATGAAACCCGAGCGCGCAAAGATTCGGCGCACGGCCTCCATCTGCGCATCGCTGAGCCCGTGGGTGGCGCGCAGCTCCTCGAACAAGCGCTCGTTCTGGGCCGCAAAGGAGGCCTCCTCCCCGCACGAGGGCACCGCGACCGACAGCACACCGAGGCCGAGCGCCAGCACGCAGAGTGCTCGTACGCCGTGTGCCCATACGCCCGGGCCGAGGACGCCGGGCACCTGGGCCAAGCTGAGATGCCGCCCGAGGGGGCCGTGGCTCACGGGCTCGCCCGCCGCAGCAGGTAGAAGAAGTCGCGGTTGTCGGGAAAGGCGACGAACCGGGGCAGGTACTGTCCGGCGAGCTGTTGGTCAAGCGCGCCCATGCCCCGAACCAGGTGCTGGGTGCGGATCTTGTTGTCGCTCCGGCGATAGAGGGCAAGGTAGGTGTGCTCCAAAGCGTTCATGTCGAGCAGCATGGCGTAGCGGCAGCGGTAGCCCAGGAACACCGTGGCCATGGCCGATGGCGTCGCGGTCGAGAAGTATCCATACACGAGATAGCGTCGATCGCCGTCTTCCTCCAGGCACAGGCCCGCCCGCAGCGTGCGCAGCTTCTTGTCCTCGGAGCCCGACCAGTTGCCTGGGCCCCACTGCGTGACGAAGGTGCCGGGCTCCGGGCGGCCGGTGGCCGGGTCCGACTCCACGAGCGGAACGCCGTTCTGGCGCGCGAAGCGCACGTCCTCGAGCGCCAGGCCGTCTCGCCAGGTCACGAGGTCCACGCGCCCGTTGCGCCAGATCACAGCTGTGGCGAGGCCCGGCTGGAGGCGGCTTAGCACGACACCTTCCTCTAGGAACCCGTAGTGGCTGCCCTGGTTGACCTCGGCGAGCGGGCCCCAACGGAACGCGCCGTGCTGCCGTTTGAAGCCGCCCGTGAAGGTCGCGGCGACGCGCGGCTCGAGCGCCGGCGAAAGCATGCCCGTTCGCACGAGCGGTGCGATCGACCCGATGCCGTCGGGCCCAGGGACTGCCGGGTCGCGGGTGCCGGGGGGGATGTGATCCGACCACCCGACGCGTGGGTGCTCGGTGCCGAGGGTGAAGCCGACCTCGAACTGGGCGAGGTCGAAGGCCACGAGATAGTCCGCCGCCCCAGCCTCCACGCTGTCGAGGGCATTTACCCGGTGCCCCGCCCCGGCGAGGACCTCCCGCGAGATCGCACCCGGCGTCACCGCGCTCGCGAAGACGCCGGGGTCGTCCCGCACCGGCAACCAGTCGCCGATGCGGAGCTTTCCGCCCGGACCGCGCGGCACATCGAGACCAAGCTCACTGGCTTCGAGCACCTGGTCGGTGTAGCGCGTGTCGAGTCGGGGTGGCGGCGGCGCGCCGGGTACCGACCCCTCGGCCTCCCCGTCCTGGGAGAGCCGCGGAGTCTCGATCCACGCGTCTTGGAAGAGCTTGTCCCGCACGAGTTCCGTCAGTTTTGCGCCCCCCGGGACGTGGTCGCGCAAGAGGTCTGCTACCCACTCTTTCGCCGTGCGCCGTCCCTTCGTTTCCTGCCGCAGGAGCAGCCGGCCCCCGCACAGCGGAGCGAAGGGAGCACTGATCGACGCCGCTGCTCGAAGTCCGTCCGGCACCGATGCCAGCCAGAGCTCGCAGGGAGGNNGGAGGCTCGGGCACACCGTCGCGTTGTACAAGGAGACCCGTTGCGTGGGTCGGTTCGAGCGCAAAGCGAAACCGCGCCGGATCGCCGTTCTCGAGGTGGTAGGTCTCGGTCCGCGGGCTGTCGGTCCAGGCGAGCTCAAGGAGCAGCCAGGTGTGGACCGCGGGCGCGAGATCGACCAGCGTGGCCCGACCCCGTCGCCCGGCCCCGTCTACAATTTCGACCGTCTGTTCGCGCCGGAAGGGCTGGAGATCGACCACGCTCTTGCGGGCGCGGGACACGACCTCAGGCGCCGCGGTGGCGGCTCGCGCGGGCAGCGCGGAGACGATCCCGAGCCCAGCGAGCGCCGCGACCATGTGTAGGACCCGCGTGCGGCGACCCCCGTCCCCGCCGCGGGGGTAGGCTGTGGTCTGGCGCTTGTGGCTTAAAACGGCGGCGCTCCCGGTCAACGGCCCCTCGCGTCGGGCGGTGGGCTTGAAATCGCAGGCTAATCGAGGTCCAATGCGCGAGCCATCTACTACGGCCGGGGTGTGACAATGAGCCTCACCGGTCGTAGGACGGCCCTGACGCGCGCACCCGGAAGGATACGCTCCTTGAGGCGGGAGACCGATGAAGGGTGGTCCAGCGACGGTTCGGACGGTCCTGCGCCATGACGGCGGGACGTGAGAGCATGAGATGCAGGCGCGTGCGACGACGTTCCTAGTCAGTCTTCTGCTTGCCGCAACTGCGGCGAACGCGGCGCCGCGCGACGAGCCTGAGGCTCCGCCCGCTACGCAACTCGCCGCGATCCCGGTTCGCCTGGCGGACGCACCCACAGGCTCGGCGTTCGCGCGCCGCACCGAAGGCTGGCCTGAGAGCGAGCGCCAGCGAGCCGCCCTCGACGCCCTCGAGCAGGGTGACGTGCCCTCCTTCCTCCGGCAGTTCCAGCCTGTCGTACTCCGCGGCCGCACCACTCGCGGCGCTACCGTGACGGCCACGCTCTGGGTAGCGCCAGATTACCTCGCGATTGGCTCGGACACCGACTTCCTCTACATCCCCCTTGCGTGGCCGTCTGCCACGGAGGTGGCGCAGCGCTTCGGCTGCGTGTTGCCGACGCCTCGCATCGTGGATGCGATCTACGAACAGGCTGCCGTCCATCTCGCACCGCAACCCTTGCCGGCCGGCCCCGAGATGCGCTCGAACGCCTACTGCGCCCGACACCAAGCATTGATCGACGCGCAGCGCACCGGCGTGCCGCTTGGCGCGCTGATCGCTGGACACAAGAAGGACATCGTACTGAGCGAGCGCCTCCTCTTGCATCCCGATCGCATAGCGATCTACGGCTGGCACCGGCTCGACGGGCGCCCGATCCAACCCTTGAGCACCGTGCACGGCGTGCGCTACGCGGACTACAGCCACGGGGTACGCCTGGTCTGGCACGAAGTTGGGATTGAGGGCGTCCCGCGCGAGATCACCGAGGTGCTCGCCGACCGCGACCTGGCGCCGGTACTGAGCAACGAGGGGCCGCTACACGACCCCCGCGATCTCCTCGACCCCGCGCGCGCCTCCGTGGCGGCGGGTTCGGCACCCGGCGGCCCGCCCGAGCTCCGGCGCGCGGCGCAGCCTTGACCGGCCGCGTGAGCTCCCGGACCCACTCTTCACGTGACGCAAGCACGAACCCAGCAGAGGGAACCCTTCAAGTTGGTTGGAACGAAAGCAGGTGCTTGCCGCCGGTGAGCATGTGCCGCAAGACCACCTGGTGCTTCGGGATCATCAACTTCTCGACCGGCACGTCACGCAGCCGACCGAACGTGGGGGGAGGAGAGACCGAGTGCTGACAGCATCGCCGCAGCCAGAGCGGAGGAGCTGGCACGATCCGTGTGGACGGGCTGGCATGCGCGGTTTTCTGGGATCGCCTAGGTGGAAGAGTCCCCACGCAGGCACAGCCCATGATTCCCCGAAAATCGTTACGTTGCCCGGATCGCCGCCGAACGTGCTGCACAACGAATCGGCCTGCTAGAACGCGTTCCGCTGCCAGGCGGAACACCTGGAAACACATGGCCTTTTCACAGAATTCTTTGCAAGACGCCTTGCCAAGCATGAGCTCGTCGTGGTCTCGCCGGATCTCGGCGGAATCAAGCGAGCGGATCACTACCGGGACGCCCTGGCTCGACGGCTCGGCCCAGAGTTGCCGAGCACCTTCGTAGAGAAGCGCCGAAGCGCGGACGTCGTGAGCGGAGAGTCGTTGATGGAGGTCGAGCACGGTCCTGCTGATCGATGACATGATCTGCGGAGGCACGACTCTCGCACGAGCCGCCGACGTCTGCCAAAAGGGGGTGCGCGAGAGATCGTGGCCGCCGCGGCTCACGGTGCCTTCGTCCCCGAGGCATCACGCGCTCTCGCCGAGGCACCGATCGACCACATCGCCGTCCTCGGTCGCATCCCCCCTTTGCTCTCGAACCCGGCCGCGTCGACGCGAAGCCCAGCGTACTCCACACCTCGGGTCTCGTTGCGGAAGCGATTCGCAGGATGCACGAAAGTGGTTTGCTCGTTCACTTGCTCGGAGCGTAAGCCGCCTTCCATCGCGGTACCCGTGCGGAGAGCTCGAGATAGCGTCGGGCACGCTCGGACCACTTCGCAAGGTCGCGAACGCTTGGATCCTTCAAATGCCGGATCGCGATCTTGGCACGTCGCAGGGCCCGGTAGTTGCGGTAGAAATCCATGAGCGGGCTCGGAGGTTCGTCGCCTGTCGTTTGACTGTAAGCCTCCAGAAACCACTGCCCCACCACGGCCTTGCCGAGCCGCTCACACTCGAGCGCGAGATAGGCGAGCTCATCCGCCGGATCGAGCAGACGCAGGTCTCGAGAAAACTCCAGGCAATCGATAATGGCCGGCTCAGGCACGAGGCAGATGTGCTCGGGCCGAAGGTCGCCGTGCCCCTCGATGACCCTGCCCTGGTGAATGCGCGCATCCACCAGCCCGCTGTCACGTTCGAGAAATTCGAGCTGCGCCTCGGCAACCGCTCGGACCCGATCTTGATCGAGCTCGAACTCCGGACGGCACAGCTCTCGCCGATCGCTTTGGACGCCCGCCTCGAGACACCGGCGGTACTCCGCAGCGGTCCGTTCGACAGGAGGTGCAGCTGCATAGAATCGGGCGAGTCGCAGCGCAGCCGGTCGGACATCCCCGCGCTCAACTCCGCCGCGGCAGATGAGTTCGTCCAACATCCGGTCGGCGGGCAGCCGTCTCATATGCACCACCCAGTCGACCGGCTCACCGCCCCCGTCCAGCCTGAGCTTCCCGTCTGAACCAAGCGTGAGGGCGAGAATGCCGAGGTACACGTCCTTCGCGAGGCGGCGGTTTAATCGCACCTCCTCTTCGCAGTTTCGCCGCCGGAACTCCGGGGTGCTGAGGTTCAAGCTGTTCCAGCGCACCGGCTTTTTCAGCTTGTAGACNNTACTCTTCCGTCAGGAAGAGCCACGACATATGGGTCTCGATGACCGCGACCTTGTTTGGATGTTCCGCGTACGCCTCACGCTGCCGCAAGAATGCGACCGTGGCTTCGATTCCCGGTCCGCTCACGTTGCATCCCGGGCGTTCGGGTGCTTTTGCAACGGCGCCGCTCGATCCGGCAGCTCGCGAACTTCCTCGTCGCCCACTTGGTGGAAGTCGAGATAGAAGGAGCCGATGGCCTCGAGGTACTCCGGCGTGGCGAGGCAAACCCCTTCGTCGACCTTCGAGCGCAACACATCAACCGCTTCAGGCGGGGCAACAGGGACACCGCTGATCAGCTGGCGAGGTTCCGGGTGTCGCACGCCTCGAAGTGCGGCACGCATCGTGGCGCGGACTCCATCATCATCGACGACCAACGCGGTCCGCTCTTCGATCAGACACCTTGAGCAACAACAATCATCTACTCCTGCCACGCTTGCAGATCCTCTCACAGCCGCGCTACGGGCACATCCGAACTCAGCGCTTCCGATTTCGCTCCCGACACAGACGATAGCGAGGCATCAAAAGTCATGGTCCAGGATCTCCCGTGCGCGCCGGCAGATCCGCTGGCGAAGAGATTGGCACGGGTGTGGCTTCCGAGAATTCCCCCCTGG
>DOUU01000245.1 GCA_003520425.1 Deltaproteobacteria bacterium | reverse complement strand
CGTCTTCGGCATCGACCCCGATGCGTACGACGTCGAGTGAGTCACAATGCGCGAGGGAGAGTAAACGACGCCCATGAGCTACGAAGACACCGGCAGTGGTGAGCCATCAGAGGAGCCGTGCGGCTCGTGTGATTGGGGATGGTGCGACAAGCCGGCGACGAGGTGGCGGTGGTCGTGGGTCTGCGGGTGGCTACCGTGCTGCGAGGAATGCTTTCGTCGACCGAGGCTCGACGTGGATGAATGGGAGTAGGGAACGTCAACGCGGACCGCTGCGCGAGGAGGATTCGGTGGCTTGCACACAATGCGGCGACGTGGGCGGATGCTTCGAGCTGGAGTGCTCGTGTGCGTGCCATTCCGTGAGTAAGGACGCGCGCGACATCATCCGTGAGCTGCATGCCTTGCTGCGAGAAGCTGAGAGCCGGCTCGACCATTACACGCTTGGATGCCCATGTCCCGGCGTGTCGTGCGTTGAATCGTGCCGTGAGTGCAACGCGACACAAGCGCTGGTGAACCGCATCCATGCGGTGACCTCAGCGTCAACGTGAACGCGCTGCGCGATTGAGACTGAACGAAGGGACCTCGGGCATGAACCTCTCTCACCCCATCATCGCCCTCGACGGCGAGGGCTACACCGACCGGCGCGGGCGACACCGCTACACGTACGTCGCGGCTTGCACGGGCAAGCGCCTCGTCAGCGAGCTGCACCGCCCCCACGGAATCCAGACGGGCGAGCTGCTCGCGTGGCTGCTCTCGCTCCCCAAGGAAGCGACGCTTGTGGGCTTCGCCCTCGGCTACGACTTCGCCAAGTGGGTGGAGGGGATGCGCGACGGGGCGATCTACGCCCTCACGCACCCGGACCTGCGCGCCGACCCGGAGCACGGGCCGCGCGCGGTGCGCTGGGAAGGCTTCCGCGTCAACAAGGTGTCGCGGAAGTTCAGCGTGAGCCGGGGCGGCCAGCACCGCGTCGTGTGGGACGTGTGGAGCTTCTTCCAGACGAGCTTCGTCGCCGCGCTCGACAAGTGGGGCATCGGCAGCAAGCGCGAGCGCTCACGCATCGCCCACATGAAAGGTCAGCGTGCGACCTTCCAGAACGTGGGTCCGCGCGAGCGTCGCTACTGCCAGTCCGAGTGCCGCCTCCTCGCGCGTCTCGTCCGCGAGCTGGTCGATGCACACCTGCAGGCAGGCATCGAGCTCCCGTCCCTCTTCGGTCCAGGTTCCACCGCCGCAGTCATGCTGGACGAGATGAGCGCGCACGAGCACAACGTAGCAGGGACCCCCGCGTTCATGCGGGCCGTGTCCTCGGCCTTCTTCGGTGGCCGCTTCGAGCAGAGTCGTGTTGGGCCCGTGGAGGGGCCTCTCTATGCCTACGACCTCGCGAGCGCGTACCCCTACGCCTGGTGCCTGCTCCCGTGCTTCAAGCACGGACGCTGGAGGCGCGTGGGAGCAGCGGCTGCTGCTCGTGCGGTCGATCGTGGACGGCTCGTCCTGGTACGCCATCGCGTGGACGCGCCGAAGGCGCAAGCCCACCTTGCGTGGGGCCCTCTTCCGCATCGCCTGCCGAATGGCAACATCGTCTTCCCCGCTCGCTCGGCCGGTGGGTGGGCTTGGTCGCCCGAGGTGGTGGCCGGACGCAGGCTTCACCCGGGCATCGTCATTCTCGGCGGGTACGTCTTCGAGCCCCGCTGTCGATGCGGTGCTCCGTTCCGCGCGCCGATGGTGGCCTGGTACAAGACGCGCCTGAAGTGGGGCAACAAGGGCAAGGGGCGCGTCCTGCGCCTCGGCATGAACTCCTGCACCGGCAAGGCGATGCAGAGCGTGGGGCAGCCGAAGTACCGCTGCCTCGTGCGGGCCGGGCTCGTGACGAGCCTCACGCGCGCGCGGCTGCTCGACGCCATCGCCTCGGCGAGCAGCCCCTGGAGCGTCGTCGAGGTCGCGACCGATTCGGTGCTCTCGACCGAGCCGCTCGACCTCGGGCCCCCGGTCGACCTAGGCACGGCGCGCGCGGCGAAGCGCGCGGGCTCGAATCCCCTCGGGGCGTGGGACGCCTCGCCCGTGAACGAGGCCGGATCGTTCCTCTGCAGGCCCGGCATGCGCTTCCGCCTCGGCAAGGACGCACCCATCGAGGAGACGGCCGCGCGCGGCATGGGCATCGCCGTCTTGCACGAGCACCGCAACATCATCCTGGCCCGGTGGAAGAACGCACCCATGGCGCCCGTTCAGGTCCCCTCGCGCAGGCTCTTCATTGGAGCCAAGAGCGCGATCCGCCGCGTCGGGCGGCGGTGGGAGTTCCGGCGCTCGGAGGACTACGGGCGATGGGTACAGCCGCCGCCGCGCAACCTGCGGTTCTCACCGGAGCCCAAGAGGGATGCGTGCCTGCCGGGGGCCGTGGGAGCAGCCGTGCGGCTCTCTTGCTGGGAGCTGCCCCAGGGGCACGAGTATGAAAGCTGTCCGTACGATGCGGACGTCGTGAGCCCGGAGCTGGAACAGCTGAGAGAAGAGGAGGATAGGNNGGTTGAAGGAAGCGAGCAGGATGCGGCGCGGGCGATGGCCGAAGCCTCGTGGAACGAGTGGGCGGCAGGGATGGCACGGTTCGTCGGCATCAAGCTCCCCACGTGGGAACAGCTCGAAGAGTCGTGTAGGCTCGACCTGCAGCAGGGGGCGCTCGGACTCGTGCAGGCCATGAAGAGAGTCGCGACCGGGTGGGCTGGAAGGGAGATGA
>DOUU01000185.1:299-2551 GCA_003520425.1 Deltaproteobacteria bacterium | reverse complement strand
GGAGGTCTGGGCGTACCCCGAGGATTCGGCGTTCGCGGATTCGGTGCCGTTCCGCCGCCTCACGGAGGTCGTGGAGGCGCTGCAGCGGTTCGTCGGGCCGTTCCCCTACGAGAAACTCGCGCAGGTCGAGTCCTCGACGCGGTACGGCGGGATGGAGAACTCCTCCGCCATCTTCTATGCCGAGCAGATGTACGTGAGCCGGCGCATGACCGAGGGTGTGGTGCGGCATGAGACGGCCCACCAGTGGTTCGGCGATGCGGTCACGGAGCGCGACTTCCACCACCTGTGGCTGTCGGAGGGGTTCGCGACCTACTTCGACCTCGTAGCGGGCGCCATGCTCGACGGCGACACGCTCCTCGACAACGCGATGCGCCGCGCGGCGCGCGAGGTCGAGGCCTCCCGGGTGGTCGACCGCCCGATCCTCGACACGACGGTCACGGACCCCGTGCAGCTGCTCAACGAGAACAGCTACCAGAAGGGCGCGTGGGTGCTCCACATGCTGCGCGGGTACATCGGGCGGCCCGCGTTCTATGTCGGCATCCGCGAATACTATCGGACCTACCGCGACTCCACGGCGCTCAGCGACGACCTCAAGCGGGTGATGGAACAGGCCTCGGGCAAGGAGCTGGGCTGGTTCTTCGACCAGTGGCTCCGGCAGCCCGGCTATCCGCAGCTCGACGTGCGTTGGAGCTACCACTCCACGACCCACGAGGCGGTGGTCAACGTCGCGCAGGCGCAGCCGGAAACGTGGGGGACGTTTCGGCTCCCGGGGGTCGCGCTCGAATGGAGCGACAGCTCGGGCCAGGTGACACGGCGCGTCGTCGAGGTCGCCCCGGCCCGCCAGCAGACGCTCCGGATCCCGCTCGCCGCTCCTCCGACCTCCCTGCGCGTCGATCCCGACGGCGCGCTGCTGCTCACGGCCACGGTCCGAATGGGCGGAGGCGCGCCGTAGCCGTCCGCGCCGGGATGCGGGGCTCCGTTTCCGGCGCCGCCGCCGCGCCGCTATCTTAGTCCCGCGCAATGGAGACGATCCACATCCAGAGCTTCGTGTCCGCGCCGCCCCAGGCGGTGTGGGATCAGCTGATGGGGCGGCCCGACATCGTGCTCGACGCCCTGCCGGTCCAGGCGTGGCCCGACCAGCGCGAAGAGAACGCGCCCTCCCGCCTGATGGTGCGCTGGCCTTTCTCGAGCGGCGGCACCGCGACGACCAGCGTCGCCATCGCGTTGACCGAGGTCTCCGGCGGCACGCGGATCGACCTCAAGCACGAGGGCTGGCACGAGGAGCCGGGCTGGCAGGACGCGATCGCAGGTCACTTCGCCGGATGGCTGCAAGCCGTGGCCGCGCTCGGACTCTTGGTGGAGAGCGGCAAGGACCCGCGCGCCAGCTCGGCCGTCCTCGGCGGCAAGGAGCGCTACTTCGCCTCGGCCGAGGTGCAAGCGGGAGCCGACGCCGTCTTCCGCTCTCTCGCCGACCCGGACGTACGGGCGCGCTGGAGCGACGGGGAACTGGACGCAGCCGAGCTCACCGAGAGCCTGGAGGGCCGCTTCCTCAGGTTCGCGCTCCGGCGGGAGACGGGAACAGGAGAGCTGGTCGTCATCCTCCGACGCACGCCGCGCGGCACCCACTGCGCCCTCGCCGAGTACGGTGTCACGGACCGGTCGGCATCCGGCCGGTGGCCGAAGCTCCTGGAGCGCCTCAGCAGGTTCCTGCAGTAGCGACTTCCGTCTTGCTTTCCAAAAGCCGACTCCGCCGGTCCCGATAGCCGACGACCGTCGGGGGAACGGTGTTTGCACGCGGATTCCGCGAAGGGTCGTACTCGACGCGAACGCCGCACCACGAGGGGAGATCGACGCATGGCGGACAAGAAGGCCGACCTGGCCGGGCCAGGCATCAGCACCTACGAAGAGGTCGAGAAGATCCTGCCGAAGGACTACCGGTCGCTCCTCGATCCGAAGGACACGCAGATCGCCATCACCGCGGCGAAGCGGTACATCGAGGACGGGCTCTGCAAGGAGCTCAACCTGATCCGCGTGGAGGTGCCGCTGATCGTGAGCCGCGAGAGCGGCGTCAACGACTACCTCGACCGCGACGGGTCCCGCACGCCGATCGAGTTCCCCTGTGGCCTCGGCCTCGCGCAGCCGATGTGCACGCAGGTCGTGCAGGCGGCGACCAAGTGGAAGCGGATGGCGCTGAAGCAGTTCGGCATGAAGGTGGGCGAAGGGCTGGTCACCGACATGCGCGCCGTGCGCAA
>DOUU01000185.1:0-292 GCA_003520425.1 Deltaproteobacteria bacterium | reverse complement strand
CCTTCCTCAAGGACGTCGTCCGGAAGATCTGGAAGGTGATCACCGGTGCGGAGCGGCACGTGCTGGGGATGTTCCCGAAGCTCAAGGACCCGCGCTATCCGCCGCTGCCCGAGGAGCTGACGTTCATCCACGCGGAAGATCTGCTCGACATGTATCCGGACCTGCCGCGCAAGCAGCGCGAGACGCAGGTGCTTCAGAAGTACCCGGCGATCTTCATCATCGGCATCGGCTGGGTGCTGAAGGACGGCTATCCGCACGAGATGCGCGCCGCGGACTACGACGACTGGGTGAC
>DOUU01000252.1:2359-2526 GCA_003520425.1 Deltaproteobacteria bacterium | reverse complement strand
GCATTCCGCGACATCGTCGCGCGCTGCCTGAGCCCAAGCCCGCAGGATCGGCCCACCGTGACAGAGCTCGCGGCCTTCGCCCGCGGGCGATCGCTGGAGTCTGTGCCGGCCGCCGTCCAGCCCGCGGTCCCGCCACCGCCCGAGCCGGGGACACTCGAGGTCGCGAC
>DOUU01000252.1:0-2348 GCA_003520425.1 Deltaproteobacteria bacterium | reverse complement strand
CCCGAGGTGGCGACAGCCGAGCCGGTACCGACGGCGATTGTGCCCGCAGCGGACGCTTTCGAGGCGGCGCGGTCCGTACCGTCTGTGGAGTCTATGGAAGAGCCGTCCTCGCCGCCGCGCGGGTTGCTCCCCCTGATACTCGGGGCGCTCGCAGTTGTTGCGCTCGTTTGGGCGGGAGTTCGCATGTTTGGCAGCCATCTTCCGCCGGCTCCCCCTCCACCTCCCGTTCAGGCTCGCGCCGCACCCGCGGCGGCGGCGGCAGGGGCGCCTGGCTCTGCGGGTTCCGCCACCAAACCGGCTCGGAGCGAGCTCACGGCACCGCCGCCGGCGGTACACGAAGTCATTCCTGACGTTCCGTGGGGCGCCCGGCGAACCATCCGTGGACACATCAAGGTGTGGGTGAGAGTCATCGTCAACCAGGATGGCTCGGTATTCGCCGCAGTCCCGGATCGGGCCGGTCCGAGCAGATATTTCCAGCGACTCGCGCTCGAGGCAGCCAAGAAGTGGACGTTTCCACCGGCGGACACTCCGTCCCAGCGCATCATGCAGGTTCGCTTCGACTTCAGCCGAGAGGGCACGACGGCGCGTGCCGTCGCGCTCCACTGACCGCCGGGGTCAGGCACCCGCCACCGGGAGGGTGACATCGCTGGCGCGCTTATCCTCGCGCAGGCCGAGATAGACCGGCTGCCGCAACTTTCGCTCCGCCGTCAATTCCTGGTACGAGATCTGTGCGACGAGCTGTGGTCGCAGAAACGTCGTGCGCCGCTCGCGCGGCGGGTCCACCAGCGCAGGGTTGGGAGTGACGAGCGGCTGAAATTGCCGGAAGAGCGTGGCCAGCGTCCTGCGATCGAAGCCGGTGCCTACTTTGCCGACGTAGTGAAGCTTGCCGCGCTCGTAGGCTCCGAGCAGCAGCGCGCCAAAGTACTCGCGCGAGCCCTCGGGCGCGGTGTAGCCGACAATGACGAACTCATCTTCATGGTGAATCTTCAGCTTCAGCCAGGATTTGGAGCGCACGCCGAGGTAGCGCGAGGCAAGGTCCTTGGCTACGAGGCCTTCGTAGCCGCTGCGCTTCGCGAGCTCGTAGGCGGCAAGACCGTTTGCGGCGAGGCGGTGTGAGAGCAGCAGAACGCCCTCCGAGGAGACGATCTTCTCGAGGACCGCACGCCGTGCCGAGAGCGGCTCATCCCGCAAGTCCTTGCCATCGGCAAACAAGCAGTCAAAGACGGCGTACGTTGGCTCTCCCTGGTTCTGCTGGAGCAGCTGAAAGCGTGAAACGCGTTTACGGTCGAATACGACGGCTTCTCCATCGAGCACCAGGGTTGCGGGCCGGAGCCTGGCAATCGCCGCGGCAATCTTCGGAAAACGGTCAGTGTTGTCCTTGTCATTGCGTGACAGCAGGCGAACCCGCGCCCCCTCCTTGTAAGCGAGAATCCGGTCCCCGTCGTATTTCTCCTCGTACACCCAGCCGGGCTTGTCGAATGGCTCGGCGACGAGTGTGGCGAGCATGGGGCGCACGCGAATCCGGATCCGATCATTCATGCCTTTAATCGCCAGAGGAGCTCAGCACGTACGTCTTCGAGCGCGCGTGATAATCGAAGAGCTCGGCGTATCGCCCCCAGTCGGTTACGGCCCGCAGCGTCCGGTCCGCGTCGTCGCGCCCCAGATGGTCCTGCAGCTCCAACTCGAAGCGCTCGCGCGGCGCACGGTGATCGCTGCGCTCCTCCAGCACCTGCCGCATGTGCGCGGCCAGGGGCACGAATCGCAGCAGGTGCTCTCTGAACAGGCGCTTGCGCTCCTCGGTTCCACCCGCGGCATATAGCTGTCCCGCTGCCGTCAAACGGATCGACACGTTCCTGAGCTCGGCGAACTCGAGAACGTGGAGCGCGGCGGCGATGGGAAACAGCTCGTTGACCTTCAGGGCGAGCGTCCTGGCGATCTGCGCCAGCTCGCAATGACCCCCGTACGAGGGAGATGCCAGCACCTCGAG
Source organism: Deltaproteobacteria bacterium (assembly GCA_003520425.1). Taxonomy (GTDB): domain Bacteria; phylum Myxococcota_A; class UBA9160; order UBA9160; family UBA9160; genus UBA9160. The sequence goes on along the minus strand of DOUU01000252.1, from coordinate 361 downwards.
GAAACCGTTCAGGCGATTGGGTGATACCGGCGGCAGCAGCTGACCCAGGCCGCCACCCTGGGCGCCGAGCGACTCGGCGAAGCGCGAGGTCAGTCCCGCATAAATCTCGTCCACCACGGCGCGAAACGCCGCACTGAAGCGATCACGGGGGTGAGGCAGCGCGATACGAACCTGTGCAGTGATGTGACCCGGATGTGCGGCGAGTATGAGAACCCGATCGCACATCAGCACCGCCTCTTCGATGTTGTGGGTCACGAGCAGCATTCCCTGAGTGGGCAGCCGGCCTTCGATCCAGAGATCGAGGAAGTCGGTGCGCAGGGTTTCGGCGGTCAGGACGTCGAGCGCCGAGAACGGCTCATCC
>DOUU01000228.1 GCA_003520425.1 Deltaproteobacteria bacterium | reverse complement strand
TGGTCGTACCAGCCGTCCGAATCGTCCCAGAGAATGATGACCGCCGTGTCCCTCCAGTACCGTGAGTTCATCAGGGCGTTCACCGTTTTCACGAGAAACGCTTGTTCCATCAGCGGATCGGAGTAGCCGGCGTGGCCATCCTGTGCCGCGATGGCCTTCAGAAAGCTGACCGCCGGAAGGTTTCCATGATTCAGCGCGGTGAAAAAGTCGTTGATGTCGTACTGGTGGTTCGCTGGCCCGGCATTCCCGATTTCCGACACCGACGCCGGCCGCGTGTGCATAAAGTTCGCCGTCGAGGCGAAATAGTTGAAGAAGGAGTGATGCGGAATGTAATCTGCCGTCGGCCCGCCATTGGCTGGCGTCGCCGGGCTCGACCGCTTGCAGCCGGTCGTGCCGTTGGCGTTGGTGACCGTCAGGTCGAAGCCGCCCATGAAGGCGCCCCAGGTGACGCCGTTCTTGTTGAGCAGGTCGCCGACGTTGGGTGCGCTCAACTTGACGGTAGTCCCCGCAGAGCACACATCCCCGGTGGGGTCCATATCGCCGACCAGCGTGCCGGGACCTGAGTTGTTGGGCACCACCTTGGGAGTCGCAGCGCTCGGGGTTGCGGCAAAGGTCGTGCCGGCCACCAGGTTGAGCACCCCCGGCGTCGAGGGCCCGAAGGTCGTGCCGTAGGAGTTGTCGCTCATGGCGAAGTGCTGCGCGTAGTTCCAGAGCGCAGTCACCGTATTGCCGTCGAAATAGCCGAGGTTGAGACCCGTGGTGCTCAGCACACCGCCGCCTGCAGGCGGCGGTCCCGCAGTCCCGGCAAACAGCGGAAAGAGGTCCATGAGCCCCGCATCATAGGCCTGCTGCTCGGCCAGGTAGTCGTGATCCTGATCGGCCGTCACCGCCTGCGTGCGGTCCAAGCGGAAGGGATTGGTGGCCCCCGTCCCATTCTTCGGATTCAGGTTTGGATTGTTGCTAAGAAGTACGGGGGTAAAGCCGTTCACCGTCGGGGTTCCGGGCCTGGCGTAGAAAGCCGGCTCGCCGGGAGGGTTCTTTGCGTTCGGATAGGTTCCGAAATAGTGATCGAACGAGACATTCTCCTGGAAGACCACGACAAGATGCTGAATTGGAGTCGCGGTCCCCGTCGGTTTCAGGCCAGCGTGGCCCGGAGCCCCGATGAGTCCCAAAGGTATGACCGATACGGCCAGCAAGGCGAGCAGCTTCCTGCACACCGCAGCCGCGCTGCGTGTCGTTCCCATCCGTTCCTCCCTCTTTCGCGCTCGTCGGCGCACACAGATGCCTTTTTTCGTCGAGGAAATAGCGATCGGGCGCCAAGGTAGAGCCGCGCGCGCCTCACGAGCTTGACGTGACGGTGAAACGTTTATGAATCGAGGCTCACCGTCGGAGGTTCGGAGGGCTGCGCGAATGAACGCCCCGGAAACGTCACGCAAAATCCGCACATGAACGGCGCAGCGCAGGGAGGAGACCGCCTCTCGGAGGGATCGGACCCGGGAGCCGAAGACCGCCTCTCACCGTTTTTCGAGGATGTCGCTGGGAACCGGTGCGCAAGGCCACCGAAAGACCCTCGCCGGATTCTGCGGAGCGGCTCTCGCATCGAGCGGAAGCGGGAGCGCGAAAGCCCAATTGTCCGTTCGGTAAAATCCCGGCGCTCGCTTTCATCCCGCCGTGGCGATGAGCGGCTCCTCTCCCCGGTGAGGAGCGGGGAGTTGCGAGAGAGGGGCGGAGCTTTCCCTTAAACCGGGCAGGGAAACCTCTATTCCATCCACCGACGAAGTGGAAAGGTGCGGGTTTCCGCACTCGCCGAGCGCCGCTGCTCCGGCTCCCGGGTTCCGCGATCACAGTCTCCATGAAAATACGGATTTCGCAGGAGCGGAAAGTTTCCGATAAAACCGCCTGAGTTTCCCCGCGGAGGCGCCGGTTTCATGACAAGCATTCTCTTGATCGAAGACTCCGAGAGCCAGCGGACGCAGATCGAAGAAGCTGTGGATCGCTGCGGGCTCTTCTCGCGTGTCCTTCGGGCCCGAGGTGGGCTCGAAGCGGAAAAAGTCTTGAGGTCCGACTGCGTCGACATCGTGCTTTGTGATCTTGAGGCACCCCGGGTGGGCGCCCAGAAACTCCTTCAGATGAGAGATACGCGCGCTGGCCGTGGAGCGAGCTCGTTCCTTTTTCTCGCTGCATCCGCGGACGCGCCTCGCGCGCTCGGCCTCTTCGACAACGAGGTTTGTGACGTGGTCTTGAAGCCCTTCGATGCAGCCGATCTCATTTCGCGTCTGCGCCTGCAGATGAGAATCAAGCGACTGCGGGATGAAGTGCTCGAAAAGAGTGAGCAGCTCGAGAAGGGATCCACGACGGACCCCCTGACCGGACTGCGTTTGCGCGGCTTCATGGAAGGAGCCCTCGGAGTCGAGATTCTCCGCGCGCAGCGCCATCGCATGCCCCTCTCGATCGTGAGGGCGGATCTCGACGACTTAGGGCGCGTGAATGAGCAGTGGGGTCATCCTGCGGGGGACGCGGTCCTCAAGCACGCGGCGAGCTTCGTGCGCAGGAACCTGCGCTCCACGGATTTTTCCGGGCGCATGGGAGAGGCAGAGTTTCTCCTCATCCTCCCGCACACGCCCATCGCCGGAGGAGTCGCAGTGGCGGAGTTCTGGCGGGAAATGGTGGCAAAGAGCCCGGTGCAACTCGGCGAGGGAAAGCAGGTCGAGATAACGATCAGCCTCGGCGTCGCGGACCTGCATCCTCCCCTGAGAACGCGCGAGGAGCTATTGAAGGCCGCAGAAGACGCGCTCGGCGCCGCCAAGGCGAAGGGGCGCAACTGTGTGGTGGCCGCGGGTAGCTGATGCGGGGCGACGCGCGAAACGCGTAGTGCCCCGCGTTTCGGGCGCGCCGGAGGCTCGCGCCTTTGCACCCTTAGGCGAGGCGGCGCTCGTCTTGAGGGAGGGCATCGGCCGACGCCCGTAATCGGTCCGCGCCGTCGCGGACCCGCGCTCCCTCTTCGGCCGCGCGACGAGCGTGAAAACGCATTCCGCATGATTCGAAACCCTGCTCGGCGCGCCTTGCGAAGTAGAGGGCGCGGTCNNTTCGCCGCGCAGCGCACACACCTCGAAAAGGCCAAGATGGGCTTCCGCGAGCTGGGGCCGCAGACCCAGGGCATCACAGACGGAGACGGCCTCGCCAAGCGCAGCTTCCGCCTCGTCTGCGGCGCCCCGCTGCGAAACGGCGATCGCTCGCCCGAGGGTGCAGAGCGCACGCGCGCGCACGAGCCGGGGAGGAGCGAGCACAAGACAAGCGCTAGCCAGCTCCATGGCTTCCGCTGCGCGGCCGACTTCCAGGCGACCCCGCGCCCGCAGATCGAGCGTGGTGGGCCAGCTCGAGTTCAAGACCGCAAGCCGATCGAACTCCGCGGCCGCCTTTGCGGGCTCGGCGCGAAGAAGGTGGGCGAAGCCGCGCCACATTGTCGCCGTGTATTGTCCGCCCACCTGCCCGGCGCGCTCGCTCGCCTTCCAGGCCAGGTCCGCAGCATTGAGGGCCCGCTCCGCGTCGCCTCGGAACACCCAGACCTTCGCCTGGAAGGCGAGGCAGAAACCAATCACCAGTTCGTTCTCGCTCTCTTGCGCGATTGTGAGAGCGTCCTCGATGGCTTCTGCGGCGAGTTCGATCTCTCCGCCGTCGCAGTAGGTCGCTGCGAGATTGGCGAGTGCATAGGCGCGTCCACAGCGGTCTCCTGCCGCCGTTGCGATCTCAAGGAGGCTGCGTGCAGCCCCGAGCGACCGCGCCACCTCACCATCCAGCTGGTAGAGGCGCAAAAGGTAGACGTGTCCGCGGCCCTCGACCGCTCGCCCGGTGGGGATCTCCTTCAGGACCGCGACGCCGCGCTCGACGAGCGTCACGGCTCGCTCGAACTGATTGCGGCTCGTGTAGCTGATCCAGCCGCCCTCGATATACGCACTTCCCAAACGGAGCCGGTCGGGCTCCTCCAGCCCCTCGCCCTGCAACGCCTCGAGAACGGCGGCGGCTTCCCCGGTGCGATCGACGAGATTGAGGGCCGAGACGAGGGAGAGGCCCACCTTCGCGCGAGCGGCTGCGTCCTCGACGCGGCCCTCCTGGACCAGCTCCCAAGCACGCTGGAGGTGGGCGGTGGCTTCGATCCCTGCACAAAGCTGCACATAGATCTCTCCCGCGCGGAGGAGATAGGGAAGCGCTCGCGCGGGCTCCCCTGCGAGGTCGTGATGCGTCCCGATCTGCGACGAGAGCACGGGGCTCTCCGAGCCCGGAAGGCTTGCGAGGGCCTCGGCGCAGCTGCGGTGAAGCGCCTGGCGTCGGGATCGCAGGATTTGGCCGTAGGCCACCTCGCGCACCAGGCCGTGACGGAAATCGTAGGCTTCGGCGCCGTCGACGCACAAGAGTCCCCGCGTGCAGAGGTCGTCGAGCGTTCGCGCCGCATCCGCTCCCGCCCAAGGCTCGATCGTGCGCAAGAGATCAAGGCCGGCCGGAAGCCCCACCACGGACATCGCCTCGAGAAGGCGTTTTCCCGGCTCGGGCAGGGCGTCGACCCGCGCCGCGATGACACCCTGGAGCGTTTCCGGCACCCGGACCGCCGCGCCGCGCAGCGCCATCTCAAGACGCGCAGAGCGGCGAAGCTCCTCGGAGCCGTCGCGAAGAGACCTCGACACCTCCTCGAGGAAGAGCGGGTTTCCGCCCCCGCGCTGCACCGCGAGCGCAACGAACGCATCCTCGTCCGGAAGCCCCGCCACGATCTCATGCGCGAGGGCCTGCGCCTCCGAGATCCCGAGGGGCGCAAGCTCGATCGACTCCACCTGCGCGCCCTCTGGCCAACGCGATTGATGTTCCGGTCGGGCAGTCGCCAGGACGAGCAGTGGTGCGGACGGCGCGCGCGAAAGGAGCGCATCCAGCCAAAGCCGTGTCGAAGGGTCCATCCACTGCAGGTCGTCCACCATGACGAGGAGCCGCGCGGATCTCGCGGCGCGCGCAAAGAGGGCATGGAGCGCATCGATGACCTGCGCTCGCTGCATCGCCGGACACGCCGCGGGATTGGCGAGGATTCCCGCCAGTCGGGCGGCCTCCCCTGCATCGGGAAGACTCTCCGGCCAGCGCTCCAGGCAATCGAGGAGAGGCGCGAAGGCGCGCTTTGCGTTGGCCTCGCGACAGCTGAGCTCGAGGCACTGGAGCGCAGCGCTTGCACCGGCTTTGTGCTCGAGGACGAGCCGCGACTTCCCGATCCCCGCTTCGCCGCGGATCTCCACCAAGACCGTTTGGCCTGCGCCGGCACGCATTTCTGCGTCGACGAGGCAGCTCAGCTCGCTGCGGCGCCCCACGAAGTGCGTGAGCCCCCGAGATCTCTCTGCCTCAAGCCGGGTCTCGAATTTTCCTGGACCCGTGAGCGAGTACACCCGTACGGCGCTGCTTAGCCCGCGAAAGATGCGGGGGCCGAGGTCCACGAGCTCGAAATAGGGGGCCACGCGACGCGCGGTCTCCTCGCTGATCCAGATCTCGCCGGGCGCCGCCTCATGCTCGAGTCGAGCAGCGAGTCCCACGGTGGACCCTTCCGCGGTGTAGTCCATGCGCAGATCGGTTCCGATCGAGCCCACCCAGACCGTGCCGGTATGGATGCCGATGCGAAGCGCAATGGGGAGCCGGAACCGGGCCTGGACCCGCTCGCTGTAGGCTTTCGTGAGGGCGCGGACCTCGAGAGCGGCGCGCAGCGCCCGAACCGCATCATTCCCCCGGGCATGGGGTGCGCCGAAGAGAGCCATGAATCCGTCCCCGCGGAATTGGTTCAGCGTGCCGCGCTCGGCGTGAACGGCTTCGACCGCCAAGGCGAAGAAGCCGTCCATGATGCTGTGCACGTCCTCGGGATCGAGCGCCTCGGCCATCTCGAGCGAGCGTGCAACATCTGCGATGAGGACCGTCACCTCCTTGCGTTCACCTTCGAGGGCAGACTGGGATTTCAGGACCTCTCGCCTGAGGTGCGCGGGCGTGTAGGGATCGAGGCCGGCACCTGGCCTGCGGGGCCCCTGCGGGAAATCGCAGGGCGCGCCGCAGGACAGGCAGAACCGGCTTCTCTGCGGCAGGTCCGGTTCACCACATTTGGGACAGACCTGGCTCATCCGTCAGCACAGCCCCTGGCCATCTCCGCCTACGGATTCTGCACCGTCATGCGCACGGCGTAGGCGGGGATGTTCGAGTTCAGCGTCGGGATCCACGTAATGAGATACGCGTTCATTCCCGATGCAACCGGAGGACTCACCGTTGCGTCGGTCGTATAGTGAAAACTCGCCCATCCCTGGATTGTAGGACCGTAGCCGGGATCATACTGGACAATCGTGTCCCAGAGTGTGTAGGCGTAGCCCGTCCCAGCGAGGCTCGGAAGCTTGCCTTGGGAGGGGTCGCCCACGAGGCCGGGCAAGAGGGATTTCTCGAGCCCCACATCGCGCTTTAATACAATCGTCTCGCCGCCGTAGACGAGGGGCTCCGGAGCTGCGGGAGTGCCCACCTGCGGGGCAATGGCGGGGTCCACAGGGGTGAAGGCCGCGGCGCCAGAGGACGTGACTGGAAGGGGCAGCACGAACACCATGTCGTAGACGGCGTTCACGCGTTCTGAATTTCGCTGGAACCCTTGGACCAGGACGTCCCACAGGACCGACCCGTTGGGCTGCGCGGTGTGAATGTACTCGACCGTCGCCGAACAATTATCGATCGCAAGAGCTGTCGGGACTCCCGGAGAGGTGGACTCGAGCGCACTTATGGGCTGGCTTCCTGTGATCTGCTGGTAGTACGTGAGACTGACTACAGCTCCTCCGTCGGAAGCTCCTGCAGGCGCTGCAAAAGCGAGCGCGCCCGCGACAAGAGCTAGGAGCGGAGCTGACCCGCGGCCAAGGCCGCGAAGCGCGGAATCGGAAGGAGATCTCATAGACCATTCTCCTGGATGAGGGTGAGAGAAGTCCGGTCGCGCGCTCCTTGCGCGTGACGCTTCTGCCTCGCCACGCCAAGCGCAGCGAGGAAGGCAGGGATTGCGAGGGCTACGGCAGACGTCGGAGCGTCGCCGNNAAAGCGGACATAGGGAGGAATCCCGTCGCCGAGATCGAGAGTCGCGGCCGAGGCTCGCAAGGCGCCCGCCTCGATCGAAGCGACGACGTGCCCGCGGGCATCGACCCATTCACTCGGGCCGGTGTTTGCGACGCGAACGAGAGGCACGCGACTCTCGACCGCTCGGAGCCGGGCGATCCGCGCCTGCAAGGCGCTGGTGAGGACGCCCGAGTCGGCCTCGTTCGCAATCGTGACCAGAAGCTCAGCCCCGCGCCGGCGAAGGTCCCGGGCAAGCTCGGGATAGGTCGTGTCTACACATACGAGGACACCCAGGCGGATCGGTGCTGGAGCGTGGGGGAGGAGGAGGACGTCGGGGTTTGTTCCCCGGGAGAAGCGTCCCGGCCAGATTCCCGCCTCCGCGAGTCGCTGGCCGAAGGGCGATTGCGGGGCGCTCTCGAACACCCAGATCGGGTTCACCTTGTCTGCGGCAACGGTCACGGACCCGTCGGGTGTGGCAAGGAGCGAGGAATTGCGAAGCGAGGCCGGCTCGGCTTCGCCAAGACGCCAGACGCCGCTTAGAAGCGACGTTCCCAGGTGGTGCGCGATGGCTCCGAGAAAGGGAGCGCCGGCTGCGGGGCTGAGGCGCTCGAATGCCGACTCCGGCCAGACGATGAGATCGGGGCGCTCCGCAAGCGTCCCTTCCGAGAGGCCGAGGAGCTCCCGGAGGTGCTCGTCAAAGTGCTCGGGCACGTAGCGCTCACGCGCGCGAACCAGCCCCTGGACCCCAGCCACCGTGACGCGCCGCTCGGGAGCGGACTCTGGGGCGGTGCGCGATGCTGCGGCGCCAAATGCCCACGGGAGAACCACGAGCCCAAGGACAAGGAGAGCGGGCTCGATCCGTCGCGGAGCCGCCGCCGCTCCCACGAGCGCGGCATTCACGGCGACGATCCAGAGTGAGACGAGGTGCACCCCGCCCAGGGCGGCGAGCTGGATCAGCGCGGGATGGTCGGCGAGCGCATAGCCGAGATGGAACTGGCTTCCGAGCTCGCTCGAGCACCGCGCGAGTTCCGTCACAACCCAAAGGGCGGGCGCTGCGACAAGGAGCGTTGTT
>DOUU01000083.1 GCA_003520425.1 Deltaproteobacteria bacterium | reverse complement strand
TTAACTCCCTTCCGGCCCTCTAAGACGCGCTGGCCGCGCTTTGAATCATGCCGCGCTGCTGTCCTGATGAGATGGACTCCTCCAGCGACTCGCGCGGCATCAAGTGCCAGAGTCGCCTTGCGCCCTGGACAGCTCCGGGGAGGAGGAAGTCCGAGATGCATTCTACGACGATCGCAGTGGATCTGGCGAAGTCCGTGTTCGAGGTCGCGGTATCGGTACGACCCGGGAAGGTGAGCCTGCGCCGGCGACCTTCGCGGGGACAGTTCTCGCGTTTCCTTGCGGAGCAGGCTCCGGCCACGGTGGTGATGGAGGCTTGCGGGACGGCGCACTACTGGGGTCGTGAGGCGGGAGCTCGCGGCCACCGGGTGGTGCTGCTCCCACCGCACGCAGTACGCCCTTACGTGCTGCGCAACAAGACCGATGGCGCGGACGCCAAAGGCCTGCTCGAGGCGATTCGCAACGACGGCGTCCGCCCGGTCCCGGTCAAGTCCGTTGATCAGCATGTGCTCGCGGGGCTCCATCGTCTCCGCTCGGCCTGGATGGCCACGCGGACCGCGCGGCTCAACACGCTGCGGGGGCTGCTGCGTGAGCTCGGCTTCGCGATTCCGGTCGGTGCCCGCCAGGTCGTGCCTTTCGTGGTTGCGCTCGTCTCGGACGCCGACTCCAGGCTCCCCGACGCGCTGCGGGCCGTGCTTTCCGAGACGACGCGCGAGATCCGCGAGCTCGAGGTACGCGTGCATGAGGTAGTGCTCGCTCGAGAACATGACGAGGGAGAGCGAAGTCCTCACCCGACTGCGCACGATCCCCGGCGTGGGCCTGCTTACGGCGACCGCGCTCGTCGCCTTCGTGGGCGACGTCCAGCGCTTCCCGTCGGGACGCCACTTTGCGAGCTACCTCGGTCTGACGCCTCGGGAGTCGTCGAGTGGGCTGCGGCGGCGCCTGGGAGCGATCAGTAAACGCGGGGATCCGTACCTACGGATGCTGCTGATTCACGGTGCCAGGGCTGTGCTTTGGAACGCGAAGAAGAGAACCGTCGACGGTGATCGCCTACGCAAATGGGTGCTCGATCGTGAGCGGGTGCGGGGCCATAACAAGGCTGCGGTCGCACTCGCCAACAAGCTGGCTCGGATCGTCTGGGCAGTGTGGCGCAACGAACGCCCCTTCGACGTCGCCGCCCCAACAACGAAGGAGTAATCCACCGAACAGACTGCTTTCGAGTGCACGACGGTGATGGCGCACCGGTCCTGACCGGCGCAGGGACAAGCCGATGGGAATCGTTGGCCGCTAAGGCCGGTGTCCTGAATGGCTCCCAGCGCGCGGATTTCCATCATCGCCCGGAGCGCAAGCGCTCCACACACGAGGCCGAAGATACGATTGCAGTCGGACCTTGAGCAGCCGATCCGTCGAGAAGAAGGAACTAGCTTGCAGGAGGAGTCCAGATACGATAGCGAGTGCACGCACGGAGGCGCGTTGCGTCCACTGTGGTGTGGGATGGGCGGATCACGCGAAAGACCCCCACCGGGTGCAGCGCCGCTAGCCTCGGGACTCCGCTGAGAGTGGCGAATCTCTTCAACTGAAGGATCTTCCCGAAGACATGCTCGCCGTCACAGCCTTCGTCCCAGGGCGGGGCATGACCCGCCCGGAGGAGGACGCCGAGAGAAGCCCAAATCTCGTGCCCTGTGGAGTGTCACGATGAAGGCCAGGATCCGCAGCGCATGGACGCGCGTACGCCGCCGCGTGCGCCGATTCTTCACGCGGCCGCTCGCAGCACTCACCGCGGCCGTCGCACCGCCGCTCTACATGCTGTACATGCGGTTTGTGTGGTCGACGAGTCAAGTCGATCTTGGGAACTTCGGGGACCTCCAGCGCTTGTGCGACAAGTACGACGGCGTGGTTGCGCTTCTCTGGCACGAGGAAGTGTTCACCGTCGCTTATGGATATTGGTGGGCCGGCATCCATGGGCACACGCTGGCCAGCCGCGGTGACGTCGGTGAGGTGATCACGCGACTGCTCCTGCGCTGCGGATACACCGTCTTCCGCGGTGGCTCGACGACGTCGCGCTCACGTCACCGTGAGGGTGTGATCGACGACCTCGTAGCGCACATGCGCTCCCATCACGGGGTGATGTACGGGCTTACCGTCGACGGGTCGAAGGGTCCCGCCTATCGAATGAAAACTGGCGAAATCGTCATCGCGAGTAGATGCGGGAAGCCGATCGCGCTCGTGCGTACCTGGTATCGCCGCTACCTCCGCCTCCCTACGTGGGACCACACCGCGATTCCACTCCCCTTCAATCAGATCGTCTACGCCTGCCGCGGCCCGTACTTCGCGCCAGAGAGTCTCGCTGACTGTGCCGCTCTCGAGCGGTTCCGGTACGATCTCGAATGCGATCTGATCGATCTCGCGGCGGAGAGCTACGCGGCGATGAATCGGTCCCTTCCGGTGAACCTTTTGAAGCGGCGCGCTCCGCAGATACCCGCGGGGCCGACGTGAGCTCTGGCGGGCCTCGGCCGAAGGCGGTGGCGACGCGTGTGTTGAATTGCTGCGTCGCTGCGTGATTTGACACGCCCCGGCTTCGGTCGGGGCGTTTTCGGTTTCTGCGGCGGGCTCGCGGGCCTCGCCGTCCGACGCCTCCATGCGCGAGGCGCTTCGCTCCGATAGCGCGAACGCTGCGAGCACGACCGTTGCCTCCAACCCTGCATAGCGGGTGGGGAGATTCTCAGCTGGTGCATTTCAGGGGAATGCCACCGTCTGGGAAGGCACGTGCGACCCGGTTGTAGCGCCCCCCCGCTACCTGCTTAGCCCTCCGCTCCGCCCCCGCGCGGGCGGAGGGCTCAAGCCGCACCCGCAGCGCCCCGGCGTCCGCTCCGGCGCCCTGCCCCCATCCTCCACAAGCCGGAGCACCGCACTGGAGCGCGCGGACATCTCGGATCGATCCCCGTGTCAAGTATCCGCCCTACTCGGAGCACAAGCGCAAACGCAAGATCGTCGACAAGCTGCTCTAGCTGACGAACACGACCGGGGGGAGCGAGCTCATGTCTCGAGCCCGCGCAGCACCTCCTCCTCCGTGAATCCGTGCAGCAGGATCCGCTTCTGCGACGCGGCGGCGCCGCGCACGAGCTGGACTCGGCTCGGCGCGCACTGCAGCGTGTAGGCCAAGAGCCGGAGCAGCGCCTCGTTTGCCGCCCCCCGGTGGGGCGGCGCGGTCACGCGGACGCGCAACGCGTCGCCGTGGGGCGCGCCGATCTCGTTGCGGCCCGCGCGCGGCTGGAGGCGGACGGTCAACAGGACCCCGCCCTCGATGGCGCGCAGGTAGCAAGCGGTCGGCATTCCGGTCTCCGCTCGGATCGACGCAGGATAAGGCATCGGGCCGGGGCCGTCCGCCCCGCCTCAGCTTGTGGTAAAGGGACCTCTCTGTCTCCGATGATGCGGGCCGAACTGCTCGAGGTCTGCCTACGCGGGGGACCCGTAGGACCTGCTGGAAGTCTGACTTCCTACACACTTCAAGCTCCCGCCCTCGCCTCGTTACGCTACGCATCGCCAGGTGGGGCATATGCGCCGAAGAACTGGTGGAAATCCGCGGACTCGCATGTTCCAAAGCGCCCCCCCGCTACCTGACGAAGCCTTCGGAATCGCGAAGATTCCGGGGGCTTCCTCTTTTCGGCCCCTTCCGAGCCGGGGAGACTCGCGTTACGCCTTTTGCCTCGCGTCGCTCTTCTCCAGAAAAACCGTCAGAATCTGGTTGAACTCGTCGGACATCAAGTGCGGGAAGTGGTGCCCTGATTTGATGACAACCCGGTGGCCACCCCCGGCGGCCGCGACCATGTCGCCCGTCGCTTCAAAGGCAGGGCTCCAGCCCCCCGTCACCACAAGCAAGGGAATCTCCGCTCGCTTGGTCTCAGTCAGCTCTCGCGCGATCGCAGACTTGGACGGAATCTTGCCGCGGGCAAGGCTCCGGCCCACCCGCTTGAGCTCCTCGCGGTCGTAACGTCCCCTTATCTCGGGAGGGAGGCCGATAAGGTTCGCGAAGCGTTCGGCTCGCCTGACTGCGGACGGCGAGAACAGGGTCGTCAGCAGCAGGCGGAACACGAACCGTTTGACGTGTGGATTGCTCGTCGCGAACTTCAGCATGCCCGGCTCGATGAGCGTGAGTGAACGCACCACCGCCGGTCGCTTCGCCGCTGCCGCCAGGGCGACGCAGCCACCAAATGAATGTCCAACCAGGTGCGCGCCATCGCCCACAAGCTCAGCGACCCACGCGCCGTCCGCCTCGGCATCGTCTGGTCGGCCGGGGTTCGGGCTCTGTCCATGGCCGGGTCGGTCCGGGACGATTAGCTGCCAGCCTCGCTCCGCCAGAGGTTTCTGCGCGGAGAAATTGCGCTCGCCGCCCACCGCACTGCCCTGCGCGCCGCCATGGACCATGATCACTCGCGGTCCAGAGTCGCCCCACCGAGTGATGTGGATTGATGCCGGATCCAAGCTGCGCTCCTGCGATGGGCTGCTCACGGTGGGCCGCGAGGCTTGCCGCCTTCGAAGGCCAGTGTTCGCCGAATGATACCCCGTGAGCTCTCTAGCTATTTCAACCCTTGCGCACGGTCGCCATCGAGCCATTCCAGGCGCGGTTTTCAAGGGGCGAATGGCAGGACCGTCTCGATCGGAGGGCTAAGGAAAGATCGCCCCCTGGATTTTGAAGCGGCGGCTCCATTTCCTCAATCGCGATCCCGAAGGTGTCACCGTTCTGAAGCTTCACGGAAGTATGACGTGGGCTCTGATTCCAGAGGGAAAGCGCCTCGTGGATCCCGACGCCGTCATCTGGCTCAGCGACAAACGCATCGCCTCTACTCGAGACTTCGGGCCGTACAATCTTTGGGACGCTCTCGACGAGCCGCCGTTTATCGTGCGTCCCATTCTAGGCAAGCAGCCGCTTGCAGAGCCCTTTTTGACAAACCTTTGGCAGGAGGCCTTCAATGCGCTCGTCGAGGCTGAAAGCGTCACCGTCGTAGGTTACTCGGCTCCACTGGACGACCCGCAGGCCCGAACACTCCTGAGCACATTGAATGTGCGCGCCCGCCTTCGCCGGTTGCGCTATTGGCTCATCGATCCAGATCCCTCCGTCGCCGCCCGCTGCTTCACGCAAGTCAGTCCGGCGATCGACTATAGTCAGGACTACTTTTCGACCGAGCACATCCCTTCGCCTTGATGATCAAGCCTTCACCGCCCCGAGCGCGCGGCCCTGCGCACGATGTCCCCGGCCGCGAGGTCCTCGAGCGCCTCGTGGACGTGGCGCTGCAAAATCGCTTCGATTGCGGCGATCCGCTCCGGGGCGCCGGCCTCCGCAGCGACGGCCAGCGCCGCGCTGCGCGGGATCGCCATGAGGCGTTGCCGCACGTTCACAATGGCCGCGCTCAGAAATTCCTCGAGGATCGGCAGCTCGATCACCTCTTCGGCCTCGATCCGGTTGCGGCGCTCCATTGCCTGGGCGCGCGCTTTGTAGAGCTTCGCCCTGGCCGCCGTGAGCGCGTCGGCCGGCCCGTTCGGCTTGCCGAAGATGCGCTCGAGCGCCGCTTTCGCGGGATACACACGCGCGCCATCGCGCGTGCCGGATGCTTTGAGGCCAGCGATCCGCTTTTGCACAAAGCTCCGCGCGTGGCCGGTCAACCTAGAAAGCTCGAGCACCGAAAAGGCGTCACTCACGCCTCGCCTTGCGATTTTTTTGTGTCGTGTACGGCTGCGGTAAGCGCGCCGCGTCGACCCGCGTGGTAGGGGTCCTTGGAAGGACCCGCGGCACACTGAGCGACTTCCATTCAACACCGCCGAGCGTCACGCCGCCACGCTGGCTCAACGCGCCGCTATTGCCAAAAATATGCGCAACGCTCCGATTGCCGCTGCCAACGCACCACCCAGCATCACGGTGCGTCCCCATTTTTGGCGCCATTCTGCCACCTTCTCGGGATCCGCAGTTTTCTTGGAACCCGACAATCTCCCACTTCCTACTAGGAACATGTAGGTTCCAAGCACAACGAAGGAGACTCCAACAAGGCTTTCATACGTCGTTCCGCTCATAGCGCCCTACCGTCTCACAACCTGGCCTGCTCCTTCAAAAGCAAGAGCGCGACGCGCAGCCCGTCGGGCAAGCGAAGGGGTCAGTGGGCCGACGTCTCGTCGAGCCAGCCCTCTTCGTCGAGGTAGGCGCGCAGGCGCGGGTTGTCGGCCGAGAGCGGGGGCAGCCAGGGCGCGAGGAGCTCGCGCGTCCACCAGAGGCCGCTCGGATCGCCAGGCGGGCTGAAGGCGTACCGGTAGAGCGTCGCGCGCACGAAGCGCGGCGGCTGCGCGGGGAAGGGATTGCTGCGGAAGAGCGACAGGGCGCCGGCGTCGTTGTGGAGGAGCTTCCAGACGAGATTCAGCGTGAACGGGTAGCGCGCAGGCGAGCCCATCGCGGCGAACCACATCTGCCAGTCGAGGCGCGGCTGGTAGGGTGCGATCTGGCGCGGCCGCTCGTCCTGCGCGACCGGCTGCGCGAGATACGGATACTCCTTCCACACGGCGTCCTTCCCGGGCTCGGGCGCGTCGGTGCCCTCGAACACCACGGTGAGTCGCTCGCGGCCGACCGATCCGAAGGCGCCGTAGGTGTTGACCAGCGCGAGCGATTCGAACGAGCTGTTCATGATCTGGCGCGAGGAGGCCAGGTTGAGCACCGGCCCGACGCTGAGGAGCCCCACCAGCGCCGCGAGCGCGTACGAGACGCGCTGCATGGCGAGGCTCGGCGTCGCCTCGGCCGCGGCGCGCGCTGCGCGCGCGGAAAGGGCCCGGGGCAGCACCTTCGCCCACACGGCGTCGTCGAAGCAGGCGAGCGCAGGGACGATGGTGAGCCAGTTCAGAAAGGACAGGTTGCCGGAGAGGATCAGCGTGCCCTGGAAGGCGACGATCAGCGCGCCGCCGACGCGCCGGACGCGGCGCGGCCCGAGCGCGAGCCAGGGCGCGACTAGCTCGGCGAGGTCGTTGAAGAGCACGCCCGCGCGCAGCAGCGGGTGCGGCAGGAAGTGGAAGGCGCGGCTCAGCGGGTTGGGCAGCGGCTGCGTCTCGAAGTGGTAGAAGAGGGCGGTCAGGTCGCGCCAGGCGGGATCGCCGCGCAGCTTGATCAGCCCGGCGCCGAGCATGATGCGAAAGATCAGCCAGCGGAAGAGCCAGAGGACCGCTGCGGGCGGCGCGCGGCGCGGGAAGGGCCGCGCATCGAGCAGCGGGCAGAGGAAGATCGCGAGGAACCCCGTTTCGATCAGCTGGATCTCCCAGCCGTAGCCGTACCACTCCTGGCCGGCGTGCACGATCGACGAGTAGAGCAGCCAGAGCGCCGCCATCATCAGCGCGTTCGCGTAGCCCGCAGCGACGGCGCAGGAGAGCGCGAAGCCCGTCCAGGCGACCGCGCGCAGCGCGAGATCCGAGGGATCGATCCAGAAGAGCGACGGCACGGCCTGGAAGGCGGCGAGCGGCGAGCCGAGCTGCTCTCGCGCGCGCTCGAGGTAGAGCGAGAGCGGCGTGAGCCCGTGCTCGCCGATCAGCGGCACGAGCTGCAGCGCCGCGGCGAGGAACGCCACGGCGTAGACGGCGCCGAGGAGGCGCAGGATGGCAAAGCGCGTGAGCCACCACGTGGTCGCGGCTCGGGGCGCTTCGCTCACGCCACCACGCTACTCGATGACACCGGCGCGGCAAGGAATGTGGCCGGGAAGTTCATCCCGCGCGAATCACGCGATTCGCTCGCCCGGCATCCGACGCCACCTTCACGGGTCGTGCTCTACCGCCCGAGCTGTCCGTGACTCCCAGCTCTCGCCGCCCGCGGCAGGCCCGGCGGCCAGTG
>DOUU01000171.1:151-5436 GCA_003520425.1 Deltaproteobacteria bacterium | reverse complement strand
GCAGTCTGCGACTGGATCGAGGGCTGGTACAACGTCAGCCGGCGGCACTCCTCGCTTGGATATCTCTCGCCCATGGAATTCGAAAAGACCCACGCAAAGGGGGGTACCCAGTGATCGGGGTAACGAGAGATCGTCGATTCTGGCTCAACCTCGCGAGCCGCAATCCGCAGGGCGCCGGCCGGAAGAGCGGGGGCTTCGCCCCCGGTCCCCAGGACGATGGAAGGAAGATCTGGAAGACTCAGAGTAGAGACCCATAAGCTAAATCAGCCTTCGAGAAGTTCTCGAAAGCGCGCAACTGTCTACGAGACCCAGGTAGGTCCAACCGGACTCTATCCCCGCGTGACCCTGTGACACCCCTCGACTTCGCTCGGAGCGTTGTCGTTTTGCCAGAGTCCGAGTCGGTATCGGAGTAGGGCGACAGCACTAGCACTGCTCTTTTCCGCTCATCTTAGGCTGGCAGGGCGAAACACAGGCCTGGGTCGAATATGCGCACGCGCACACGCTCAGTGCTGCGATCGGCCTCAGTACAGCGCGGAACTGGCTTGTGCTGTAGCCCGCCTGGCTCTCGGGGTTCCCCCGGGAGGCACGGAGCTTGCTCTTCACACCGTTCGAGGAGGGTCTCGACGAGAGCAAGTCTGGGACTCCTTGGACGGGCTCGTTTGGCGAGGAGGGTGGAGGAGCAAGCAGCTTTGCCCAGTGCCTGCTTTGATCGATCTGACAGAGAGCAGCCGCAACAACTCGAACCGCAACGTGGTAACAAGGGGAGTGTTCCGATGAGTCGCGTCAAAACGTATCTACTGGCTACACTTGGTTTTGGTCTGGCAGGGGCGATCGGCGCTGCATTTGGCACGGGCACGGCCCAAGCGGTCGTTGCATCCTTGGTCGACGTGGTGAACCCTACCACGAGCCCGGTGCCGACGAGCCCCGTGAACGTAACCGACCCGGGACGGATCGCATATCAAGTTCAGGTCGACAATACCAACAAGTGCTCGGGGCAAGTTTGCAATTTCTCCTTCCCAGCTGTGCCCACGGGGCATCGCGTTGTGATTCAACACGTCAGCGCGTATGTCGTCTATACTTCCGCGCCCACCGTCATCGATGTTAGTATCTCGAATGGAACTGCGACATTTGCCTCAAATTTTTTTGCACCGATTCCGACAGGAACGCCCAGCGGCCTGTTTGATCAGCCGACCTTGATGTACGTCGATTCCGGGCTTGAGGCCGTAGTTACCCTTACGCTCTATGGCGGCAGCAGCCCAAGTTTCGCCGCGAGCTTCGTCCAAGTCGTAACCCTAACTGGATACGAGCTAGACTGCACCGTGGCAGCCTGCGCACCGATTGCGGCTCAATAGGGCGGGAGCCGCCCGATTCTCTAACGTGGCTGCGAAACGCCCCGGCTTCGGTCAGGCATTGTCGTCTCTAGCGGAAGCAGATTCTTTCGTTTTCTCGCCAGGGCGGTGGGCCACCCCGGGTCAACAAGGAGGAGCTCCGGATTCGAACGTTCTCTTGAACTGCTCGATACGATCTGTCAGCCGTGACATATGGCGACTGCCTTGCCTCGAGACTATTGGATGTGAGCGGCGCTGCGCAAGCTGTCTGACGAAAGTGGCCCCCACGCGGGCTACGTGTCATGCGACGAGGGTGTCCATCGGGAGCCTCATAGGCGGGAGATCGGATGACGGCGAAGCCTTCGCGCTCTCGGCGTACTACGACTCGACGGGGCAGCTCCGCCGCTCGTCTGCGCAAGGCGCGGGCCGACCGGCGAGAGACGCCGCAGAGCGGGAGCGCCGGTGTTTTTCGAAATGATCCCGCGTGGCCGCCTCGCGGACTCTCGAGGCGGTGCCCCGCCCTCGACTTTCCTTGACCTTGTCGACGCGCAAACCGTGCCTTGAGCATGGGGGAGAACTCCCGGTGGACGCACCTCTCACGAAGCTTCCTTGGTGATGAGCGCTCCCTGCTCCACTTCGCTCGGCACAGAACGTCGGTCGCACCGCGTGGAAGAACTAGAGGCGCAGTACAGCCCACTGCGGATCTTTGCGTGGGCCGCACTGGTTGGCAGTGGCGCCGGTCTGGTGGGGGCTCTCTTTCGGCTCCTGCTTCGTGGCTTCGCGCAAACGCGGATGACGATCCTCGGGCCAGTCGGATCCCACGAATCTCCTTCCCTCGCCCTCTCGATTGGCTCGACAACCTTGATGACCGCCGCAGCCCTTTTCCTGGTGCGCCGCTTTGCCCCGGAAGCAAGCGGTAGCGGGGTGCAGGAGATTGAGGGTGCGCTCGATGGTGTGCGCCCGCTCCGCTGGAAACGTGTTCTTCCGATCAAGTTCGTTGGCGGCCTTCTTGCACTCGGTGGAGGCATGGTGCTCGGCCGCGAAGGCCCGACGATTCAGATGGGCGGGAGCTTTGGGCAAATGATTGCCGACTGCGGCAAACTGCCCTTGCCAGTTCAGCGCACGCTCGTGGCTGCGGGAGCCGGTGCAGGACTGGCTGCCGCTTTCAATGCGCCGCTCGCTGGTGTCCTCTTCGTGCTTGAGGAGATGCGACCTCAGTTCAAATACACCTTTACATCGGTCCAAGCGGTCGTCATCGCGTGCGCCACGGCGGATATCGTCGTCCGAATTCTCACTGGGCAGGGACCCGCGATCTCTATCCTCACATTCAAAGCTCCGCCTCTGACGTCCCTCTGGCTCTTTCCGCTCTTCGGGGGCGTGTTCGGGCTGCTTGGGTTTGTCTACGCACGTCTTCTAGTGTGGACGCTCGATCGCTTCGCCGACCTTCCTGGAAGAGCCGGGGGTGCGGCTGGGCCACTTGTCGGCGCGATGATCGGCTTTCTCGCTTGGCTCTATCCGGCGACAGTCGGAGGTGGGGACGAGCTCATTCCGTCGATTTTGGCGATCCCGATGGCCGCAAGTTCGCTGCTGCTCCTTTTTGCAGCGCGCTTTGGCACAAGTCTGGTGAGCTATGGCTGTGGAGCCCCAGGCGGGATCTTTGCACCAATGCTCGCACTCGGGACGCTCTTCGGAATGACCTACGGGCACTCTGTCTGCGCCTTATTCCCGCAGCTAATCGCCGACCCCGGAGTTTTTGCGGTTGCCGGGATGGGGGCCCTTTTTACGGCAACGGTGCGGGCGCCAATTACGGCTGTCGCGCTCGCGATCGAGATCACCGCAAACTACGAACAGATTCTTCCGCTCCTCCTCACCTGTGCGGCCGCTACGATCGTGGCTGAACTCCTTGGGAGCAAGCCGATCTATTCTGTGCTTCTCGAGCGGACGCTTGCGAAGGCCAAGGCCGTAAGTAACTAGCCAGATCCCGAGTCCTTGGGGATCTCGCTCAATTTCCAGCCGCAGCTCGCCCTCCACGACATAGCCGCGGTCGGGATCGCGGATGGCCGCCGCGGGCTGGTCCTCGAACGCGTGGATGCGGATCAGCTCCCCGTGAACCCAGATTGCGACATGGAAAGCCTTCTCCTCATATCCTGGATCGTCTGGGTTCTCATCGAAGGAGGGGATCATGCGTTGCAGTCCTTTACACCTACCCTCTAGGGGTATAGACTGGAGAATCGTGGAGGTTTGTGATGAAGGCAGAAGTCCGGCGGCAAGTTCACGCGCGCCTCAAGCGGATTGCGGGCCAGGTGACGGGTATCCAGCGCATGGTGGACGAGGACCGCTACTGCGTGGATGTGTTGCTTCAGGTCGCGGCGGTCCGCGCGGCCCTCGATCAGGTGGGCAAGCTCATGTTGGGTGCGCACGTTGAGACGTGCGTGGCGGACGCCTTTGCGAGTGGGAGTGCCGGCGAGCGGCGAAAGAAGAGCGAGGAGCTGCTCGAGGTGTTCTCGCGCTTCGGATCCGTGAGCACGCGTTGACGGAAGCCCAGAGATCCACGATGAGCGAGCTTTCCACTGATCCCGTGTGCGGGATGACGGTGGCCTCCGGCGGGCCCCATTCCTTGGAGCACGGGGGGATCTTGTACCGCTTCTGCAGCGCTCGCTGTCTNNGCTCGCTTCCGCGACGATCCCACACGCTATTCCGGCGGCTCGGCGGCAAGGCGCAACCAAGAACCAAGCACCGCGTTTAGTGCGGAACTGATGACTGGTGTTTCGGCCCCCCGCTACACCTGCCCGATGCATCCGGAGATCGTGCGCGACGCACCGGGCAACTGCCCTATCTGCGGTATGGCACTCGAGCCAACGGTCCCCTCGCTCAAGGCTGAGGAGAGTCCTGAACTCCGCGACATGCAGCGGCGCTTCTGGGTGAGCCTCGTCCTTTCTCTGCCGCTGGTCGTTCTCGCCATGTCCGACGCGATTCCAGGCGAGCCGCTTCGACAAGTGCTGCCGGCCGGCATGCTCCCGTGGGTGCAGTTCGTGCTCGCAACTCCGGTGGTCCTCTGGGGTGGCGCTCCGTTCTTTGCGCGCGGCTTCAACTCGCTTCGAACCCGGGCCCTCAACATGTTCACCCTGATCGCCCTCGGAACAGGTGCCGCGTATTCCTACAGCCTGGCCGCAGTGATTATGCCCTCCGCTTTTCCAGCCTCGTTTCGGACGGAAGCCGGTGAGGTTCCCACTTACTTCGAAGCCGCGGCTGTGATCGTGACACTTATCCTCCTCGGCCAGGTTCTCGAGCTAAGGGCACGCAGCCGCACCGGCGCTGCGATTCGAGCGCTCCTTGGCCTCGCTCCAAAGACTGCGCGCCGCATCCGCGAAGACGGCAGCGAGGAAGACGTCCCGCTCGATGGAGTGAAGGCGGGCGAGCGACTGCGCGTGCGGCCCGGTGAGAAGGTGCCGGTGGATGGGGTCGTGCTGGAGGGACGGAGCGCGGTCGACGAGTCGATGCTGACGGGCGAGCCCATCCCTGTGGAGAAGAATCCCGGGGACCGCGTGGTCGGGGCGACCGTGAACCAGACGGGCACTCTGGTAATCCGAGCGGAGCGCGTCGGCGCCGAGAGCCTCCTTGCGCAGATCGTCCGCATGGTGGCCGAGGCCCAGCGCAGCCGGGCACCGATTCAGCGCCTTGCGGACCTGGTTTCGAGCTGGTTCGTCCCCGCGGTCGTTCTCACCGCTGTGGCGACGTTCGCCGTGTGGGCCCTCCTCGGTCCCGAGCCTCGCCTCGGCCACGCCCTTGTGAACGCCGTGGCAGTCCTCATCATCGCTTGCCCCTGTGCGCTTGGGCTTGCAACCCCGATCTCGATCATGGTGGCGACGGGTAGGGGCGCGACGGTCGGCGTCCTTTTCAAGAACGCCGAAGCGATCGAGATTCTCCGGTCGGTCGACACGCTCGTGGTCGACAAGA
>DOUU01000171.1:0-130 GCA_003520425.1 Deltaproteobacteria bacterium | reverse complement strand
GCACCCGCTGGCCGTCGCCATCATGGCGGGCGCCGAGGAGCGTGACCTCGCGCTTGAGAAGGTCGAGGAGTTCGAGGCACTCCCCGGGAAGGGAGTTCTCGGAAATGTGGGCGGCCAGCGCGTCGCACTG
>DOUU01000138.1 GCA_003520425.1 Deltaproteobacteria bacterium | reverse complement strand
GTTGTCCAGCGCCACCAGCTCCACGACCGCCGCGTGCAGCTGGTTCGCGTCCCGCATGGGCGCCGAGCAGCCCTCGAGGTAGCTGACGTAGGCGCCTTCCTCCGCGACGATCAGCGTCCGCTCGAACTGCCCGGACGCCGCCGCGTTGATGCGGAAGTACGTCGACAGCTCCAGCGGACACCGCACGCCCTTGGGGATGTACGCGAACGACCCGTCGCTGAAGACCGCCGAGTTCAGGGCCGCGAAGAAATTGTCGTTGGCCGGGACCACCGAGCCGAGATAGCGCTCGACCAGGTCCGGATGCTCGCGCACCGCCTCCGAGAAAGCGCAGAAGATGATCCCGTGCTGCGCCAGGGTCTCCTTGAACGTCGTCGCCACGGACACGCTGTCGAACACGGCGTCCACCGCGACCCCCGCCAGCCGCTTCTGCTCGGCGAGCGGGATGCCCAGCTTCTCGAAGGTCTCGAGCAGCTTCGGATCCACCTGCTCCAGGCTGTCGAGCGCCTTCGCCTGCTTCGGCGCCGCGTAGTAGACGATGGACTGGTAGTCGATCGGCGGGTGCTTCACGTTCGCCCAGGTGGGCTCCGTCATCTTNNNNTGAGGCCGGGCGGGACGACGTCCGATTCGATGTCGGTGACGAATCCGTACTTGTAGGGCTGCAGGACCTGCGTCTCGATGGACGTCATGCCCGCTCCTGGCGCGCCGGCGCCTCACCATCGACCGGAGAGTCGGGCGTGATCGCGTACTCGCACGCGTTCGAGCCCTCGGTGATGTGGGTCCGGCGCTCCACCTGAGAGGCCAGCACTTCCGTCAGGAAGCGCCGCTCCGCGGCGCACACCTCCGGATACCGCTCCGCTACGGCCCTGATGGCGCAGTTGTGCTCCGCCAGACGGATCGCGCCGTCCCGGCTGTCCCACTCCGCCATGTACCCTTCCTCCGTCAGGATCCGCACCAGCCGCTGCAGCCGCACCTCGACCGGCTGATCCGCCAGCTCGGTCTTGAGCTGGGCCGCGCGCTGGCGGAACTGATCGGCGAACAGCTGGTTGATCTCGCCGCGCCCGGCCTTCTCCTCGATGTGCCGGAGCAGATCCTTCAGCGCATTCTCGTAGCGGTTGGGAAAGAGCGACTCACCCCGCGGCGTGAGCCGATACGCGTAGCTCGGCGCCCCCATGCTCCGCTGCTCGCGCGCGTAGATCACCGAGCCGTCCAGCTCCAGCTCCTTGAGATGCCGCCTGACGGCGTTGGTCGACACGCCGAAGATCACGCTAAGTTCTTTTGCTGTAATTGGTTGCGACCTCTTGATCTCGAGCAGGATCTGGGCCCTGGGGCCACGGATTCCCGTCGGTGCACCGTTGGTGTCCTTCATGGGCCGCTAAATCCTAGTGGAATAGTCAGATATACCAACTTTACCAATGTTTTTGTTCGCGAAGTGAATGGTACCCTAGAACAGGTAGGACCGCAACACCGCCTCGGCGTCGAGGCCGAGAGCGTCGAGGATGGCTTGGAGGCCCACCCATCCGTTGCGGTGCTCGAGCGCGAGGGAGAGCATCGCCTCGCGGAAACGGGACTCGCCGGTCGCACGCCGCGCTGCTTCCAGGGCGGCGGCCCCCTTCGTACTCAGCAGCTCGGCCGCGAGCGCGCCCGAAGTGAGCGATGCGAGCGGCGCATCGCCCGTTCGCGGCACCGCTGCATGCCAGGCCGATTCCGCCTCCCGCACGAGACGCTGCCGGACCGTATCGCCCTCGAGCGCGCCGCGGGCGGCGATCGCGGTCCAGGCCGGGAACCCTTCGCGCACCCACCACGATCCGGGCCCGGCCGCGTCCACAGAATTGCCCCACCAGCTGCGCGCCACCTCCCGGTAGAGCAGGTCGCGTGACGTTTCCAGGCCGCCGCTCAGGACGAATCCGAGGAAGCCGCGCGTCTCGGGCAGGCGGGTGGACGCCACCTCCACGTCCGCGATGGGGAGGCGGCCGTACGCGCGCGAACAGAAGATCCACGCGGAACGCACGGCGGCGACGAGCGTGTCGAGCATGGCGGCCGGGACCGAATCGTCTGGCGCAAGCCAGACGGCGACCCCCAGCCCGGCCGCGCGCCGTGTGAGGATGCGGTACTGCCCCAGTGCGAAGGCCGGTGCACCGGCCGTCGCGTCCTCCGTGGCGAAGGTCGTCCGTCTGCGCCCCGATGACACGATCTCCGCGGTCATCCTGCCGGGCGCGATGGCCCGCCAGGCGCCCGGCACGTCGAGGCTCAGGGTGAAGCGTGCCCTGCGCACGAGCGCGACCCGCCCCGAAGAGTCCACTGCGGACTGGGTGCGGGGGAGCCAGTCGAAGACGAGGTACGCCGCGTCGGGGGCGAAGCGGCCCCACTGCGCTGGAAGGGCCACGGCCTCGGCGCCGAGATGGTAGAAGTACGTGATGACCGCAGTTCCCTGCGGCTGTACTGCATCGGGGAGGCTCAGACGCGACACGCCGTCGGCGCCGTTCGGGCGCACCATCGACGCGCCGGTGCGTACGCTGTCCAGGGCGAACCCGGGCCACAGCCAGACGGCCGCTGAATCGGCGGGCATGGGCCCGTCGTTGACGAGATCCAATCGCACCGCGAAGTCG
>DOUU01000281.1 GCA_003520425.1 Deltaproteobacteria bacterium | reverse complement strand
TCACCGTGAGCACGCGGAGCGCACACTCTGCGATCGATCGAGGGCGCGCTCGAAGCCCGGGAGCTGGCCTGACGGACAGCCGCTCGTAGGACTGATCCCATGCCCGCTGATGGCGCAGCCGTGGGCGTGGTTATGGTCAGGTTCGTGGACGGGCCCAGCAGCGAGGTGAGGGAGCAGCAGCTGCGTCTCAAGAACTCTGCTAAGTGAATATCCAGACGGCTCCGTGTTCGTCTCGACAGCCGAGGCAGAGAGCCTGGGACGCGGATCGTCGAGTGAAGCTTCCGAAGAGTCGGCCTGCCGCGGGCCCATCCTCGCCGCGAGATCCGCGCATGAACGAGGTCTTGACCTGGGTGCGTCGCGACCTCGACCGTGGGAGCGGTCGCTGAGCCGTCAGCCGTCCGTTCGTGGCATGATTGCTTCCCACGCGGAAAGGTGGCTGCGCGGCCGATGCGTTCGACCGTGCGGGAAGCGATCATGAGAGCCGAAGCCGTCGTTGAACTCCTCGATCTTCTGCAATCGAGGGGAGTCGATTCGTGGGTCGACGGAGGATGGGGCGTTGATGCGCTCCTTGGCTATCAGTCACGACCTCACGAGGACCTGGACCTCGTCGTTGCCCTCGACCAGGTCGGCCAGATTCGTGAAGTCCTCGGCTCGCACGGTTTCACTCTGGCTGAAGACCACCTCCCGGTTCGCTTCGTTCTGTCACACCCACACCTTGGGCACATCGATTTCCACACGGTCACTTTCGACAGAGAGGGAGGCGGGCTCCAGCCGCAACCCAGTGGCAAGACGTTTCGCTATCCGCCTGAAGGGTTCGTCAGGGGCCAGATCGCAGGCCGACCAGTTCACTGCATCTCCGCGGCGGTTCAGATCCTCTGCCACCTCGGTTACGAACCTAAGGAGAAGGATCTGCACGACGTTCGCCTTCTCCACCAGGCTTTCGGAGTCGAGCTGCCAATGACATACCGCGGGCGCTAGGCGAGGACTAAGCTGAGCGGCTGGTCTGATCGGGGCCCTCTCGAAGGGGAGATCCCCGAGCCCGGCACCCGGGCGAGGACGGGAAGCCCAGGCTCGCGCGACACCTTGCGGCCTTTCGGCGAACCGCTCACGACCATTCGACGTGCCGCGTCGGGCTGAAGCCGCGCTCGCGGCCGCCCCCCGTATCATGGGCGAGGCCCCATCCGTCCTACCGGGTAAGAGGTCTCGAACCGCCGAGGAGGGTTGCCATGACAAACCCGAGACGAGCGACGCGCTGGCCGACGACCTGCGCACCGCATGGCACCGCTACGTCGATCGGCTGGTGCCGTTCCGGCCGGCCCTCTACGGGTACTGCCGCCNNACCCGCCGATCCGTGACGCCAAAGCCTACCTGCTCCGCACGGCCACGAACTTTTGGATCGACACGGTGCGGCGGCGCGAGACGGAGGCGCGCGCCTCCGGGTTGAGCCCCGCCGACGCGCCGGAGCGCGGCACAGGTCTCGAGACATCGAGCGACCTGCGCGCTGCGAGCACGCGGCTCCTGCAGCAGCTCTCGCCGCAGGAGCGCGCCGCAGTCGTACTGAANNCGACATGACGCTCGAGGAGATCGCTGACCTGCTCGCCACCACGAGCGGCGCCGTGAAGGCGGCCCTGCACCGCGGACGCGACCGCCTGCGCGAGCCCGATGGGGGCGCAGCGCCGCGTCGCCGGGCGCCCTCTCCGGAGCTCGTGGACCGTTTCATCGAACGCTGGAATGCCAGGGACCTGAAAGGGCTTGTTGCCCTCATGCTCGAGGGCGGGTCGGCTGTGAACGTGGGCAACTCAGTCCACGTGGGCCTCGACCCCGAGAAGGGCGTCCCGGCTTTCCTCCACGCGGTGGTCCACGGACACCCCGAGTGGCCGGCCGCGTTCACGCCCGATGCGCGGCGGCTCGAGCGCATGGACTTCCAGGGCGAGCCGATCGTGCTGGCGATCAACACACGGCACGGGACGGAGGCGCTCGAGGTGGTCTTTCGGTTCGACGAGGAGGACGGGCGGATCGCGCGCATCCGCGCCTACGGCTTCTGCCCGGACACCGTGCGCTCGGTCGGCGAGGCGCTTGGGCTCCCCGTGCGCACCGGGATCTACCGGGCCCCGACGCCTGCACCAGGTGCGTACTGGCCAGATCCGAAGTAGGACCGAGAGGGCCGGCGGGTGAGGACGACATGCTGCCCGACCCGCAACGCCGCGCCTTCGAGTCGAACGTTTGGAAGTCCTACCTCTACGGCTTCCTCACGGACTTGCCGCTCACGGCACCAATTTGGGTGCTGTACCTCCGCGACGCGCGCGGCTTCTCGCTCACACAGATCGCGTGGTTGGAGGTGCCGCTTTTTCTGCTCATCACCTTCGCTGAGGTCCCGACGGGCGCCGTCGCAGACCGATTCGGGCGCAAGGTCTCGCTGCTAATCGGCAGCGCTCTACTGGCGGTCGCGATCGCGGTGTACGGCATCGCGTCGAGCTACCTGCTGATCCTGGTTTCGAACCTGGCCTGGGGCCTTGCGTTCACGTTCCGCTCCGGCGCGGACACCGCGCTGCTCTACGACAGCCTCGCGCGGGTCGGAAGGGAGGGGGAGTTTCAGCGGATCAACGGCCGATTCTGGGCGCTGCGCTCGACGGCCTTGCTGACCGCCCTCCTGCTCGGCGCACCGATCGCGGCCGCCACCAGCTACACCTTCGCCATCATGCTCGGCGCGCTCTTGAACGCCTGCGCGATCCCGGTGGCGCTCGCGATGCGCGAGCCCCGGGAGCCGCACGCGCACGTCCGTGAGCCGTACCTCTGGACGCTGGCCGCAGGCGTACGGGAGGCTTCGGCCCGCCCTTTGCTCCGCTGGCTCTTCCTCTTCTCCGGGATCCTGACGCCGTGCGGCGTCGCCCCGCTCCTGCTATTCCAGCAGCCGTGGCTCGCGGCGCACCACGTCGACACCGCGGAGCTCGGCCTCTGGCAAGCGCCGGTGCAGGCCGCGCAGATCCTGTCGGCGCTCGCGGCGGGATGCGCAGTATCCCGACTCGGCGAGCGCGGCACGTACGTCGCGCTGCCGGTGACGCTCTTCCTCTGCGGCGCAGCGCTCGCGCGGATCGATCACGCCTGGATCGCGGCGGCGTTCGCCGGCATGGCCCTGGTGCGCGGCCTGCACAACCCGCTGGTCGACAACTCCATCAACCGCCGCATCGAGAGCCGCCGTCGTGCGACTGTCCTCTCCGTGCGCTCCGTCACGAAGAACGCGCTCATGGCCACGGCCTGGCCGATCGGCGGCGCCGTCGCCGACACGTACGGTCTGCAAGCGGTCTTCCTCACCTTTGCCGTAACGAGTCTCGTCCTCGGCGGCGGCGCGCTCGCGCTCTGGGTGTGCGCCGAGCGCGCGGACCTCCCGCGCCGCGGACCTCCGGAAGATCTGGGCTCGGACATTGCGTCGAGCTTGTAAGCGGCGAGCGGACGAGCGCCCGGCCCGTGGGCGGTCCGA
>DOUU01000005.1:3679-23313 GCA_003520425.1 Deltaproteobacteria bacterium | reverse complement strand
AACTATCGAATGGCGCTCGAGGCCCTGCTCTCCCGGGTTCCTGCCGTTCCCGCCCGCATCCACCGCATCGAGGCGGAGCGGGCGGACGCCGACGCCGCAGCCCACGAGTACCAGCGCGAGATCGCGCGCGTGTTTGGGACCCAGGAGGGCTCGAAACTCCCGGTCTTCGACCTCATCTTTCTCGGCTTGGGCCCTGATGGCCATACGGCGTCGCTGTTTCCGGGGACGNNCCGGAACGAGCGCCCTGCACGAGACCGAGCGCTGGGTGGTCGCAAACCTCGTGCCGAAGCTCGGGGCCCGGCGCATGACCTTCACCTATCCACTGCTCAATCGCGCCTCCCATCTCGTCTTTCTCAGCGCGGGGGCCGAGAAGAGCGCGATCCTCGCCGAGGTGCTCGAAGGCCCCGAGGACCGCGAGCGGCTTCCCGCCCAGGGCGTAAAGCCATCGTCGGGCACGCTCTCTTGGATCGTGGACGCGGCGGCCGCGGCGAAGCTCGTGCGCACTCCGGTGACCAAGGGATGATCCTCGCCGGCGACCTCGGCGGAACGAAGACCCTCCTTGGTCTGTTCGAGAGGGTGCCGGAGGGAGTTCGCTCCGTGCGCGAGCAGCAGTTCCGCAGCCGCGACCACGGGACCTTCGAGGCGGTGCTGGATTCCTTCTTCCGCGCCGGCGGCGCGAAGCCGAAGCTCATGGCGGCCTGCTTCGGTGTGCCCGGCGCCGTGGTGGAAGGCCGGTCCCACGCCACCAACCTGCCCTGGACGCTTGACGAGGGCGCGCTTTCGCGCGCCACCGGGGCACCGGTCCGCTTGCTCAACGACCTGCAGGCCATGGCCTACGGCATGCTTTGCCTCGGCCCGCCGCAGCTTCGGGTGCTCCAGGCGGGGACCCGCCCGCGTCTGCAGGGTCACGTGGCCGTGATCGCTGCCGGCACCGGCCTTGGCGAGGCCATGCTCTACTTCGACGGGCAACAACACCATCCTGTGGCGTCGGAAGGGGGACACGCCGATTTTGCTCCGCAGGACGACGACGAAATCGAGCTTCTGCGCTGGCTGCGCGCAAAGTTCAACGGGCATGTGAGCTACGAGCGGATCTTGGCCGGTCCAGGCCTCACGAACGTGTACCAGTTCCTGAAGGAGACCACGGGCTACCGCGAGCCCGAGTTCGTGGCACAGCGGCTCGCGCAGGGAGATCCGAATGCGGGCATCACCGAGCTTGCGCTCGCGGGACGCGATCCTCTGTGCGAGAGGGCGCTCGCCATGTTTTCGCGCGTCTACGGCGGCGAGGCGGGCAACCTCGGCATGCGCTGGCTCGCGACCGGCGGCGTGTTCGTGGGCGGTGGCATCGCACCGAAGATCCTGCCCTTGCTCGAGAAGGGCGGCTTTCTCGCACGCTTTCGCGACAAGGGGCGCTTCACCCCGCTCATGGAGAGCCTCGAGCTCAGCGTCTCGCTCGAGCCCCGGACCGCGCTGCTCGGGGCCGCTCGCTACGCGGGGCGTCTCTAGAGCCCACAGGCGGCGTAGACTCTCGCTGTGGAAAGCGGTTCCACGCCGAGCCCTCGCGCCCCCTCCCTCCGCCACACGGCGCCGCCCTGGACTCTTGTCGCGAAGGCGATCGGCGGCCCGCAGGCGATGGCGGGCAAGCTCGAGCGTCTTTTCCGCACGGTGCTCCTGTGGCTCAACCCAAGCGAGCTCGAGCGGCGCCTCAAGGCGCTCGAGGCGCGAGGCTTCGCCCCTGCGCGGCCGAGCCGGCTCCAGCTGCTCTTCGGCGGCCTGGACATGCTGCGCTTCTTGATCGAGCCCGCCGCGCGCGAGTACTACCGGCAACAGAACATCTCGTTCGGCTTTCATCAGCTCCTTCGCATTCTCGATGATCCTGTCTCGATGATCGATCCAACGGGACTTCTCTCCGAATGCGACACCATCGTGGGGCACGTCATGCAGGTCGTGCATCTAAACCCGATCTACGACCTGCAGCTTCTCGAAGCGTTTCCCGGCGGCCTTGAGCGTTTCGAAGGCGAGCTCGAGGCGATGGTCTCAGGCACGCATCCCCGCGCCCACACGATCGCGGCCGTGGTCGAGGACTGCGGCTACCACGCCCGGCTGCTCGAGTACGTGCGCGGCTACCGGGCCGACCCGACGACTCCGCCCCCGATTCGCGAGCAAGCGACACTTCGCGGCGCCCCGCGCTTTGCGGCTGCGGAGCGCCAGTTCGCGACGCTCCCGGGCTTCCTCGCCTATTCGAGCCGCCTGCCCCCGGGTTTTTTCGCGCTCGTGCGCAGGCTGCGCACGGTGCGCGAGTTCGCGGGCTCGTAGCCAAGGCCGCCGGGCGTGCGCTCCTGGCGGCTCACCCACGCAGTGCTGCGACACAAAAGAGCAACCCCTCCCCGCAGCCCACGAGGCACAAGGCGGCGTGTATGCTGCACAAGGCACGCTCACCGCGGGAGAGCGGATGTCCTACGCGTTCGGTGATTCAACCCTTGCGGCGGAACGGCTCGCCCTCNNCGAGGAGCCGAGCCGTACGTTCTGGCAGGCGTTCGCGCCGAGAGCGCCTCGCCGGGCCCTCGACCTCGGCTGCGGACCCGGCCATACGACGCGGCTGCTTGCGCAGAGCGTGGGCGCGACGGAGACCGTGGGCCTCGACTCCTCGGCTGAATTCCTCGGCACGGCCGAGCGCAGGGCGCGCCGCGGCGTGCGGTTCCTGCGACACGACGTGACGGCCCTTCCCTTCCCCGTGGGCGAAGCCGAACTTGTGGTCTGCCGCTTCCTGCTCTCCCACCTGCGTGAGCCGGCACGGGTGATCGCCTCCTGGGGGCCGCTTCTCGCGCCGCAGGGGCGCCTTCTCGTCGAAGAAGTCGAGTCGATCCGGACGAACTGCCCGGTCTTCGAGCGCTACCTGGCGCTTGTGGCGGCCGTCCTTGAGGGGCAGGGCCAAGCGCTCTACGTCGGCCCCTTCCTGGACCGGGTCGGTGCGCCTTCCGGGCTCGAGCGCCTTGCGAGTCGCGTGGCCGAGCACCGCGTCGCGACCGGGGATGCCGCCCGCATGTTCGGGATGAACCTTCCTGCCCTCGCCCGAAGCCCCATTGCCGCAGCGCGCGAGGGAGAGCGCGGTCTCGCCGAGCTCGCCCGGGAGCTTGCCTCCCTCGCAGCCGGCTGCGGCGGGCCGTTCGAGAACCGCTGGGGCCTGCGTCAGATCGCCTTCCAGCGTGCCGCCTTCGCGAATTCCAATGGCGCGGCAGGGGACTAGCCATGGAGCTGCCGCCACCGGGTGCCTGTGGTTTTGCCCAGATTGACAGCCTCGCACCAACCGCCGACCCTCCTCCCCGACACCGCCTCATGACCCTGCGAAGCCCGGCCGCTGCCGGGCTTTCGTCCATCGGCAAGGGGTCCCGGCCGGCGCGAAGGGGCTTGCTGCGTGAATCGCATTCGTACCCGGGGAATGTTCCTGCTCGACGGGGAGACCAAGTTCTTCGTCCGTGGGGTGTCCTACGGTCCCTTCCGCTCCAACCTCATGGGGGAGCCGTTTCCCGAGAAGAGCGCCGTGGAGCGCGACTTCGGACTCCTGCGCCAGCTCAACGCCAACACGGTTCGCGTCTACCACCTGCCACCCCCCTGGCTTTGCGAGCTCGCGGCGGAGTTCGGCCTTCGCATGATGGTCGGAATCCCGTGGGCGCAGCACGTGCGCTTCCTCGATTCCCGAGAGGATCGGGAGGAGATCCGCGGCCGCGTGCGTGAAGCCGCTCGGGCCTTGCGCGGCGTTCCCAATCTTTTCTCGCTCATGGTCGGCAACGAGGTTCCGCCCCAGGTCGTGCGCTGGTACGGGCCGTCGCGGCTCGAGGCCTTCTTGCAGGAGCTGACCGACGTCGCCCACGAGGCGGATCCCAAGGCCCTAGTCTCCTACGCCAACTTCCCGATGAGCGAGTACCTCGAGCTCAACTTCCTCGACTTCGTCTCCTTCAATGTCTACCTCCACCGCGAGGTCGACTTCCGCCGCTACGTGGCCCGACTCCAGAACGTCGCGGACTTCAAGCCCCTGGTGCTCTCGGAGTTCGGCGTCGACTCCGTGCGCGAGGGACCGCAGGAGCAGGCGCGCATCCTGGCGACCACCGTGGCCGCCGCCGCCGAGCTCGGATGCGCGGGAACGGTGGTCTTCTCCTTCACGGACGAGTGGCACACCGGGGGTCATGACATCTCGGACTGGTCCTTTGGGCTGGTCACCCGGGAGCGCAAGCCGAAGCCCGCCTTCGAAGCGGTGCGCCAGATCTATCGTGTCGAGCTGCCGCAGCCCCCAGATCCCGCTCCCAAGGTCTCCGTCGTGGTCTGCGCGTACAACGCAGAGAGCACGATGGAAGAGTGCATGGAGTCGCTGCGACCCGAACGGGTCCGGTACCCGAACTATGAGGTGATCGTCGTCGACGACGGGTCGACCGATCGCACCAAGGAGATTGCGGAGCGCTATCCCGTTTATCGGCTGATCTCCCACGAGAACCGCGGCCTTTCCGTGGCGCGCAACGAAGGAATTCTCGCGGCCAAGGGCGAAATCGTCGCCTTCACCGATTCCGACTGCGCCGTCGACCCCGACTGGCTGAACTTCCTCGTATACCGCCTGCTCTCGGAGCCGAGCTTCGCCGGCGTCGGCGGACCGAACCTTCCGCCGCCCGAATCGGACTGGGTGCAGGAGGTGGTGGCGCGTTCGCCGGGCGGACCCACGCACGTGCTCCTCACGGACTGGGAGGCCGAGCACATCCCCGGCTGCAACATGGCCTTCTGGCGCAAGCAGCTGATCGACGTGGGGCTTTTCGACCCGATCTACCGTTCCGCGGGTGACGACGTCGACCTGTGCTGGCGCTTGCAGAACGCGGGCTACAAGATCGGTTTCTCCGCGGCTGCCCTCGTCTGGCACCGGCGGCGTGCCACGGTCCGGGCCTATCTGAACCAGCAGAAAGGCTACGGTCGCGCCGAGGCGTTGCTCTACTTCAAGCATCCCTACCGCTTCAATTTCCTCGGGAACTCGCGCTGGCTGGGCCGCATCTACAGCGACCTCGGCCCGGGGATCCTCGGGCGGCGCCCTGTCATCTATTGGGGGCCTTTCGGCAACGGGCTGTTCCAGACGCTCTACGAGGCGCCCTCCTCGCTCCTGCGACACTTGCCTGCAACGCTCGAGTGGAATCTCACCGGGCTCGGGCTCACCCTCGTTGGAATCCTCGCGTACAGCGTGGGCATTCCGCTGCCGACCTTCGTCTTGGGCGGGCTCACGCTGCTCGGCCTTTCGATCGCGCAGGCCGTGTATACGGCGCTTCAGGTCGACGTGGAGGGAGTGCCTGTCTCGCCGTGGCGGGCGCGCCTTTTGATCGCAGCGCTCAACTACCTGGGTCCCTTCATGCGAGCGATCGAGCGCAACCGCCACCGCATGCAGGGGCTCTCGCGGGTTGAACGCATTCGCTTCCCGAGCTTGCGCCAGAAGCCCGACGTGGATTGGCTGAGCCGGTGCTACGTGCTCTCCTACTGGAACGAGACGGGAATCGAGAAGCAAGCGTGCATCTCCGCGCTCGTGGACTTCCTGCGGCCGCGCAAGTACCCGATCATCCTCGACAACGGCTGGGAGCCGTGGGATGTGTCCATCGCCCGGGGCATATGGGTGCGCTCCGAGGTCAAGGTGCTGATCCAGAACCACGGGGGTGCAAAGCGCCAGGTCGACGTGGGGGTTCGGATCCGCCAGACCACCCTCGCGAGGGGCGTCCAGGCGGTCACCGCGTTTGCGGCACTGCTCGCGTTCGTGGGCGGCCAGCCCCTGCTCGGCGCCGAGCTCGTCGCCGCGGTTGTGGGCACGGCGGGCTTCCTGGCCTACCAGGGCTATCGCCTCGGCCGCACCCTGTGGCACGCCGTCGAGATCACCTTCCAGTCGCTGCCGCTGGACCCGCTGCGGCCCGAGCGCACCGGGACCATGCCCCAGGGCTGATGAGCGTCTACCGCCGCGTCGGCCGCTACCTGCGGCCCCACCGGGCGCGTTTCATTGTGTCCCTGGCGCTCGTGGCGCTGAGCGCTGTTCTCGAGATCGGAAAGCCCTGGCCGCTCAAGATCGTGGTCGACCAGGTGCTGGGCGCAAAGCCCCTCCTCCTTCCCTGGCTGCGCGATCTCGACGCCCGTTCCCTGCTCGTAGCCGCGTGCGTGGGCCTGCTCGCGCTCCAGGGCACGCTCGCCTTGCTGGGCGTTCGCCTCAACCGACTCACCATCGGGATCGGGCAACGCATGGTGAGCGATCTGCGGGTGCAGCTGCTCGCGCACCTGCAGCGCATGTCCCTCGGCTTCTTCGGCCGAAGGCCGAGCCAGGATCTCGTCTACCGGCTGGCCTTCGATACCTATGCCGTGCAGTCGATGGCGATGAACGGCCTGTTCCCATTTGTCACGGCGGTCGCGCTGCTCGTGGGAATGACGGTCGTCATGGTCCGCATGAATCCACTCCTCGCC
Organism: Deltaproteobacteria bacterium; assembly: GCA_003520425.1. GTDB lineage: Bacteria > Myxococcota_A > UBA9160 > UBA9160 > UBA9160 > UBA9160. Next base: position 16,848 of record DOUU01000005.1, on the reverse strand, counting down.
GGGATCTTCCTTGCGGTGGCGCCGCTCCTTTTCCTGACGATTCGGACCGTCGGAAGGCGCATGACCAGCCTCGCCACGGAGCAGCGCGAGAGCGAGAGCCGATTCCTCTCGGAAGCGCAGCGTGGCATGGGAGCGATCCAGGTCGTGCAGGCCTTCACCGCCGAGGCGCGTGAGCGCCAGCGTGTGATGGATGCCTCCTCGCGGGCGCTCGGCTCCGCCTTTCGGCTCTACGTGTTCGAAACCAGCTACTCGGGAATCGTGAATGTCCTGATCGCGCTCGGCACCGCCGGCGTGCTCTATGTGGGAGGCCGCCTCGCGCTCGCGGGCAAGCTCTCGGCCGGCGACATCATCGTGTTCGTGACGTACCTGGCCTCCCTCTATGGACCCATCAACTCCATCTCCCAGACCATGGGGCTCATCCAGGGCTCCGCGGCGGGAGCACGCCGGGTGTTCGAGATCCTCGACGCGGAGCCCGAGGTGAAGGACGCGCCGGGCGCCCGCCCTCTCGCCGCAGTGCGCGGCGAGGTGCGCTTCGAGGACGTCGCCTTCGCCTACGAAACCGAGGGCGATCGCGCCTTCCGCCTCGAGCACGTCACCTTCGAGGCGCCCGCCGGTGCGCTCGTCGCGCTCGTGGGACCGACGGGCGCGGGCAAGAGCACCCTCGTGTCCTTGCTCCCGCGCTTCTACGATCCCACCCATGGCCGCGTGCTGCTCGACGGCACCGACCTGCGTGAGCTTCAGGTGCGCACGCTTCGCGCGACGATCGGCATCGTGCCCCAGTCGCCGGTTCTCTTTCCTGCCACACTCGAGGAGAACATCCGGTACGGCCGGCCTGAGGCCACAGCGGAAGAGCTCGAGCATGCTGCGGAGCTCGCGGGAGTGATGCAGTTCGTCCCGAGCCTGCCGCAAGGCTTGGCGACGCCCGTGGGTCCCGAGGGCCAGGCCCTCTCCCAGGGCCAGATGCAGCGCGTGACCATCGCCCGCGCTCTGCTCAAGGACCCGCGCATTCTCATCCTCGACGAGCCCACCTCCGCCCTGGACGCGGAGACGGAGGCCTTCGTGATGCGCGGCATCGAGCGTGCCATGGAGGGACGCACCACCTTCGTGATCGCCCATCGGCTTTCCACCGTCCGGCGCGCCGACCTCTTGCTCGTGCTCGAAGCGGGTCGTCTGGTGGAGCTCGGAACCTACGAGACCCTGCGTCGCGCGGGCGGGCTGTTTCAGCGCCTCCACGAGGCGCAGTTTTTGCTCACGCCCGATGCGGGGGCGGAGGGAGCCTCATGAAGCGCGTGGTCATCCTCGGTCTCATGGGTCAATACCCGCTCGGCGGGATGGCCTGGCAGGTGCTGCATCACGTGATCGGTCTGCGTCGACTCGGCGTCGAGTGCTTCTACATCGAGGACTCGGGCGCCCCTCCCTACTCCCCGCGCGAGCAGTCCGTGGTCGCGAGCGCGCGCGAGAACGTGCGCTTCTTGCGTGAGACCTTCCGGCGCTACGACCTGGCGGACATCTGGTCCTACTACGATTCGCTCACCCGGCGTTGGTTCGGCATCCAGCAGGCACGGGTTCACGACCTGCTCGAGCACGCGGACGCGATCGTGAACCTCTGCGGTGCCTCTCGGCCCGAGCCCGGGCGCCGGCGCAAGGGCTGCATGGTCTACATCGAAACCGATCCGATCTTCGAGCAGGTCAAGTACGCCCAGGGCGACCCCCTGACCCGGGAGTTCTTGCACTCCCACGACGTCCACTTCACCTACGGCTGGAACCTCGGAACCCCAGGCTGCCGGGTTCCTGCCGGCGACATCGCCTGGCACAAGACCCACCCGCCGGTCGTGGTCGACCTGTGGGAGTCCGCGCCGAAGCCCAGGGGGAACTGGCGCACCATCGCCACCTACCGCAACAAGGGCAAGGACGTGGTGATTGAGGGCGAGACCTACTACTGGTCGAAGCACCCGAACTTCGACCGCGTGATGGATCTGCCCTCGAAGACGAAAGAGCGGCTCGAGCTGGCCCTCGTGTCCCCCAGCCCGGAGCTGCGCGAGCGCTTCCTCTCCCATGGCTGGAAGCTCGAAGACCCCTACCGCATCTCCCACAGCGCCGGCGTCTACCGCCGCTACATCCAGGGTGCAAAGGGCGAGTTCTCGGTGGAAAAGGACGACCAGGCCCGCCTCCAGGTGGGCTGGTTCAGCGACCGAAGCGTCTGCTTCCTTGCGGCCGGTCGCCCCTGCGTGCTGCAGGACACGGGCTTTGGCACCCGCCTCCCCACCGGGACCGGCCTTGTGNNCCGGCATGCCGCAACCGCCCTCGCCATTGCGCGGGAGTACTTCGATACCAGTGTGCTGCTGCCGCCCATCCTGGAGGCAGCTGGGGTCTAGATCACAGATCGCCCGGGCGGCGGACCGATGAGTCCCTCACGACCAATCCTGAGGGAGGGATGCCGTGAGTGCGATCAACATGGCCAGGCTCGCTTGTCTTGCCTCCCTGTGTTGCGCCGTGCCCCTTGCGCTCGGCGCTGCTCGGCCTTCGCCTAGTCCGGAGGGGGCGGCGGCCCTCGCGTACGAGGGTCGTCCCCAGGAGGCCGAGGCGATGCTCGCCGACGCAAAGCCCTCGGGCGCAGCGACTTTCGTGAAGGCCTGCCTCGAGCTCGAGGCCGGAAATCCGAAGGGGGCCGCCGCCACCTTGCGCGCGCTCTCCGCCGAGGCCTCCGGCCGCGGAGAGGTGCGCCTTGCCCAGGTGCTCGCCGAGCGCCGTGCGCGGGATCCCGAAGAGCGCTGGCTCGACTCCTTCTTCGAGGCTTGGCGCGCGGTCGGCGGGGCCGCGGCGCTGGCCGCGACGCCCGTCAAGGACTGGACGCGGAATCTCTCCGAGGGCCCGAGGCCGCTTGTCCCCGGAATGCCGAATGACCTCTTCTGGCGCGCGATGCTCAAGGCCGAGCCCGAGCTCACGGAGCTGATGAGCGTCCAGGGGCAGGCCGACACGCCCTCGAAGAAGCTCCTCGTTCTCGCCCAGCTCGCGAGCGCCCCGCAGCACGACGCACCCGCCGCGCGCGCGCTCCGCAGGTCGCTCGTCGCGGAGCTCCAGCGCACGAATCCCGACGAGAGCGCCTATGCGCTCATGGCCGCGCTCGACGAGAGCGACGCCGCTGCTCCGCTCTCCGAGCGTGAGGTGGCAGGGCTCGAGGTCGCCGTGCGAAAGCCCCGTTTCGGGCCGTCCGTGCGCTCGCTCTACCGCGACTTCCGCGCCGACCCGGCCCTCGCGAACGACGATCGGGCGACGGACTGGGCGTTCGCCGCGGCGAGCCGCGCTTTCCCCGAGGCTCCGGGAACGCTCTATCTGCGTGCCAAGGCCAGCGAGCTCGCGGGGACGCCTGCGCTCCTGCCTCGCCTCGCCGCGATCCTCGACAGGGTGGGTCGCCAGCTCGTGGGCCAGGAGTCGATGCGCGCGAACCTGCTTGGGAACCAGCTTCTCGTGGGCGGCGCGGAGCTGCGCGGCGACCGCGAGGCCATCGAGCGCAGCCGCTCAGTGCGTCAAGACTGGCGCGCGCTTTATGACGCAGGCAAGGAACGCTTTGACTACCTCGAAGGCTGGCCGCTCCCTTCGCTCTTGCGCGAACTCTTGGCGCGCCAGGCCGAGGACGAAGTTGCGCTGTTCCACGAGCTTGCGCTTCTTCCCTCCGTGCAGGAGACGCTGCCCGCATCGCGCTAAGCCTTGCCAAGGCCAGGCCTTGTGCAGATCCCTGCGGGCGGCGCGGGAGTTCGCTCGCACGGGCCGCGCTGCGCCTGCCGGCCTTTGCGGGCGCACGGCCGGACGCGGGCGGGACACTCCACGGCGTTACGACGCCTCTCCCGGCGCTCTGCGGGGCCGGGCGCCTCGACAAGATTTCTGAAACGTGTTCTAATATTCTTGTGACCACCCCCGTACGCAGTCCCGCTGCGCCGCGCCCCCGCGGCGCCGGTCGGCGCCGGCTCGCGGCCGCCGACCTTGGGGCCGAGCCCGCACCGCTCGTCGCAGGGCTTGCCGCAAGCCAGGTGCGTCGGATGCGCAGGATCGTCGACGCTGCGGTGCGTCTGGCCGAGCAAGGCGGCTTCGACGGGGTGCGACTGCGCGACGTGGCCGAAGCCTCGGACGTTGCGCTCGGCACGCTCTACAAGTACTTCCGCAGCAAGGAAGACATTCTCCTCTTCGCACTCGCGGAGGAGATGGAGCGTCTTGAGGCTACGGTCGTCGCGCGCCCGATCCGCGGGCAAACCCGCCTTGACCGCGTGGTCGCGTTCTTCGCTCGTGCCACGACCGGCCTCACGCGGCGCCCGCAGTTCGCGCGGGCGGTTCTGCGCTCCATCTCGGCGGGTGACTCGGACATGGCGGTCAAGGTGGCGGGCTTCATGCTGCGCATGACGCGTCTCATCGTCGCGGCGCAGCGCGGGGAGGTGCCGAATCTCGCTGCTCCCGTCGACGCTCCGGTCGGCACGCAGCGCGAGCAGCAGATCGCCTTCGTGCTCACCCACTTCTGGTTCTCGTCGCTCTCGGGCTGGGCGGGCGGCCTTCACAGTGCACGCACCGTCGCAGACCAGCTGCGCATGGCGGCGGCACTCCTGCTGGAAGAGGAATAATCCATGTCACGCCTTCCCTTCCCGCGGGATCCCCACGGGCGGTTCCAGGACATCGAGAAGGGGATGGGCGAAGACAAGCCGATCTGGGAGAACAAGGTCTTCGTGCCGCAGCCGATTCTCTGCGACGGAAGTGGCCCGATCGCGCTGTTGCGGCGCTGGTGCCGGCCGTGTNNCCGGCCGTTCTACAGCGGGCCCGCGAGCGCGCCCAGCGCGGCGGTGGTGTGAGCCCGCCATGGCTTCGACGAGCGAAAGCCCCGCTCGGCTGAGCGCGCCGCACATTCTCGAGTATCCCTACCGACGCAGCGTCGGCCCCGTGCTCGGGCGGTTCTTCACGGGTTTGCGAGACGGAGAGATCTGGGCGGGCCGCAGCTCCGATGGGCGGCTGCTCGTGCCTCCGCCGGAGTACGATCCGGTGACAGGGGAGCCGCTCGCGCAGTTCCAACGGGTCGCCGACGCGGGAAGCGTGGTCTCCTGGACCTGGATCACGGCCCCCAAGCGCGCGCATCCCTTCCAGCGACCGTTCGCCTTCGCGCTGATCAAGCTCGACGGCGCGGACGCCGCCTTCCTGCATGCGATCGACACCGAAGGCGCCTCGCGCCTGCGTACGGGCCTGCGCGTGCGCGCACGCTGGCGCCGTGAGCGCGTGGGCGACATCCACGACATCGAGTGCTTCGAGCCCCTCTAGCGGAGAAGGCGATGAGCGAGCCCGTCACGAGCATCAAGACCCCCATCCGGCTCGAGTACTCCTACACCGCCGGTCGGGCCTCGGCGCGATTCCTGCGCGGCATGAGCGAGGGGCGCATCCTCGGTCAGCGCTGCCCCTCTTGTCGCAAGGTGTATGTCCCCCCCCGCGGCTCGTGCCCGCGCTGCGGCGTCGCCACGCAAGAGGAGGTCGAGATCTCGGGCAAGGGCACCGTGACGACCTTCTGCATCGTGCGGATTCCTTCGGAGAACCTGAGCGTGAAACCGCCCTACGCGGCCGCCCACATCCTGCTGGATGGGGCCGACATTCCGTTTTTCGCCCTGATCCAGGAATGTCCCTTCGATCAAGTCCGCATGGGCATGCGGGTCGAAGCCGTCTGGGCGCCCCGGGAGGAGTGGACGACGAGCTTTGGAAACATCCGCTACTTCCGTCCTCTCGCCGAGCCGGACGCGCCGTTCGACTCATTCAAGGAGCATCTGTAGATGCGCGAGGTGGCGATCGTGTCCTTCACCCAGGCCAAGGCCAAGCGCCGGGAGCTGGACGCGAACGAGGTCGAGATCCTGATGCCCGTGGTCCAGGAGGCGGTCGCCCGCTCCGGCATCCCGAAGCGGGAGATTGGCTTCACGGTGTCTGGCAGCTGCGACTACGTGGCAGGCCAGCCCTTCGCCTTCGTCTCGGCGCTCGATGCTGTAGGCGCCTGGCCCCCCATCTCGGAGTCGCACGTCGAGATGGACGGCGCCTTTGCCCTCTACGAGGCCTGGGTGAAGCTTCAGACCGGCGAGGTCGACTCCGCCCTCGTCTACAGCTTCGGCAAGAGCTCGATGGGGGATCCCGCGGCGGTGCTGAACCTGCAGTTCGATCCCTACACGGTGGCACCCCTCGGAATCGACGCGGTGAGCCTGGCGGCTCTGCAGGCGCGTCTTCTGCTTGACTCCGGCCGCTACACGGAAAAGGACATGGCCGAGGTGGTGGCGCGCAGCCGGCGGAGCGCCCGAAGCAACCCGAACGCGCAGCTGCGCGGCGACGTGGATCCGGCGACCCTGCTCGCGGAACCCTACTACGCGTCGCCGCTCCGCAGACACGACTGCTCGCCGATCAGCGACGGCGCCGCGGCCGTGGTGATTGCAGCTGGGGATCTCGCGCGCAAGGTGGCAAAGCGGCCGGCATGGATCCGTGGCATCGACCACCGCATCGAAAGCCACGACTTTGGCCTGCGCGATCTCACGCGCTCGCCCTCGACCGCCCTTGCGGCCGAGCGGGCGGGTGCGCGTTCGGGTCGTTTCGACCTGGCGGAGTTGCATGCTCCCTTTTCGCACCAGGAGCTCATCCTGTGCGAGGCGCTCGGCTTGGCGGACGGCGTCAAGATCAATCCCTCCGGCGGCGCGCTGGCCGCGAACGCGCTGATGGTGGCGGGGCTGACAAGGATCGGTGAAGCCGCGCAGCGCATTTTGGATGGCGAAGCCAAGCGCACCCTCGCGCACGCGACCTCGGGGCCGTGCCTCCAACAAAACCTGGTCTGCGTGCTGGAGGGGAGCTGACCGTGGGCCATCCCTGCGCCGTCATCGGAGTCGGCCAGACCAAGCACGACGTCAAGCGCATTGACGTCTCCATCGCGGGTCTTGTGCGCGAGGCGGCGCAGCGCGCGCTGGACGATGCAGGCCTTTCCTGGCGCGAGATCGATGCCGTGGTGGTGGGGAAGGCGCCAGACATGTTCGAGGGCGTCGTCATGCCCGAGCTCTATCTGGCGGATGCTCTCGGGGCGGTGGGCAAGCCCATGCTGCGCGTGCATACGGCCGGCAGCGTCGGAGGCTCCACCGCGATCGTCGCGGCCAGCCTGGTGCAGGCCGGAGTTCACGAGCGTGTGCTGACGGTCGCCTTCGAGAAGCAGTCGGAGAGCAATGCCATGTGGGCGCTCACCGTCCACGTGCCGTTTCAGCAGGCGATCGTGGCGGGCGCGGGAGGCTATTTCTCGCCCCTGATCCGCGCCTACATCCGCCGCTCCGGAGCGCCCGAGGATACGGGAATCCGTGTCGCACTCAAAGACCGGAAGAACGCACTCAAGAATCCCTACTCCCACCTTGTCTTTCCCGACATCAGCTTCGAGCAGATTGCGAACTCGCCCATGCTGTGGGATCCGATCCGCTACCTTGAGACCTGTCCTTCGTCGGACGGGGCCTGCGCCATGGTGCTCGCGAGCGCGGACGCCGCAAAGCGCGCCCCCCATCGGCCGGCGTGGGTTCGCGCGACGGCGATGAAGAGTGAGCCCACCATGTTCGCGGGACGCGACCAGGTGAATCCCCGGGCGGGGCGCGACTGCGCCGCCGAGCTCTACAAGAAGGCCGGCATCCGCGATCCGCGCCGCGAACTCGATGTGGCGGAGATCTACGTCCCGTTCTCTTGGTTCGAGCCCATGTGGATGGAGAACCTCGGATTTGCACCCGAAGGCGAGGGCTGGAAGATGACCTACGAGGGAGCCACGGCGCTCGACGGCGACATGCCCGTCAACGCTTCGGGTGGAGTCCTCTCGTCCAATCCGATCGGCGCCTCGGGCATGCTGCGTTTTGCCGAGGCGGCGCTGCAGGTGCGCGGGATGGCAGGTGAGCATCAGGTGGAAGGTGCGCGCCTTGCGCTGGGTCACGCCTACGGCGGCGGCTCCCAGTTCTTCTCGATGTGGATCGTCGGCGCGGAGCAGGCCTAGTGCATTTCAATCTGGCGGATCTGTTCGAGTCGATCGTCGACGTGGTCCCCGAGCGCGACGCGCTCGTCGTAGGCCCGCAGCGCCGCACCTTTGCGCAGCTCGAGGAGCGTGCGAACCGCCTGGCCCATCACCTCGCGGGCCAGGGTGTGGGACCCGGCGATCATGTCGGTCTTTACCTGTACAACTCGGCCGAGTACATCGAGGCCATGTTCGCAGCGTTCAAGCTGCGAGCCGTGCCGATCAACGTGAACTTCCGCTACGTCGCCGAGGAGCTGCAGTATCTGTTCGACGACGCCGATCTGGTGGCCCTGCTCCACCAGCGCGAGCTCAGCCCGCGCGTTTCCGCGGTGAGCGAGCGCGTGCCGAAGCTGCGGCACTTCATCGTCGTCGACGATGGCAGCGGCACAGACAGCTCGCCGCTTGGCGCGGTGCCCTACGAGGAGGCGCTGGCGTCGGCTTCGCCCAAGCGCCAGTTCGCGGAGCGCTCGCCCGACGACCTCTACATCATCTACACCGGCGGCACGACGGGAATGCCGAAGGGTGTGATGTGGCGGCATGAGGACGCCTTCTTCTCTTGCCTCATGGGTGCGAACCCGGCCGGGCCGCCCCCCGAACGCGCGGAGGAGGTGGCCGAACGCGCGAAGGCGAAGCCGCCCATGGCGGGGATGTCCGCGGCGCCCCTCATCCACGGTGCCGCACAGCTCGGCACCATGATTGCGATGTTCCAGGGCTGGAAGGCGGTGCTCGTGCCGCGCTTTGAGCCGCGCCTCGTCTGGGAGCAGGTCGCGAACGAGCGTCCGCTCTCGATCTCCGTGGTGGGGGACGCGATGGCGCGACCCCTTGCCGCGGCGCTCGCCGACCGCGACCCGGCCTGGGACCTCTCCTCGCTCATGGTTCTCTCGTCGGCAGGGGCGATCCTCTCGCAGGCCGTGAAAGACGAGCTCAAAGCCCATCTGCCCCAGCTCGTGATCTTGGACGCGTATGGAGCATCGGAGACCGGCTCCCAGGGCGGGGATGCCGGAGGCGTCCAAGCCACCGGCGGCATCCGCTTCCGCATGAATGCGAATACTGCGGTGCTCGATGACGAGCTCGAGCCGATCCCGCCGGGCAGCGGCCGCACGGGTCGCGTCGCGCTGCGCGGGCGCATCCCTCTCGGCTACTACGGCGACGCGCAGAAGACGGCGCGCACGTTCGTCGTAAAGGACGGAGTGCGCTGGGTTTTGCCGGGCGATCTCGGCCGGCCCGAGGCCGACGGCAGCGTCACCGTCTTTGGTCGCGGCTCGATCTGCATCAACTCCGGGGGGGAGAAGATCTTCCCCGAAGAGGTCGAGAACGCGCTGAAGAGCCATCCCGCAATCTTTGACGCGGTCGTGGTGGGCGTGCCCGATGCGCGCTGGGGCGAGCGGGTGACCGCGATCGTCCAGGCGCGTCCGGGCCTATCACCCAGCTTTGACGAGCTGGCGGCGCACTGCCGCGCGCGCATCGCGGGATACAAGGTGCCGCGCGAGGTGCATTTTGTGGACCAGATGGTGCGCTCGCCGAGCGGCAAGCCCGACTATCCCTGGGCCAAGCAGTTCGTGATCGATCGCTCGGCAAAGGCGTAAGCCCAACACAGGAGTCCGTGATGGCGCAGAGCTTCTGGGCCTTCGCACAGGCCAATCCCGATCATCTCGCCCTCGTCGAGCCGCCGGAAGGCGGCGAACGCGAGGTGAAAGCCGGCGAGCTCCTCGCCGGCTGCAACCAGATCGTGCATGGGCTGCGGGAGCTCGGCCTTGACAAAGGCGACTGCATCGCCGTCGTGCTGCCGAACGGCGCACCGATGATCGAGCTCTACCTCGCTGCGCTGCAAGCTGGCTGGTATCTCACGCCGATCAACCATCACCTGGCGGCGCCGGAGATCGCCTACATCGTTCGGGACTGCGAGGCGAAGGCCTTCATTGCCGACGCGCGCTTCGCAGCCCCCGCCAAGGCCGCCATGGAGGAGCTCGGATTCCCGGCGCACGCCCGCTTTGCGATCGGGCAGGTGCCGGGATTCCGGTCCCTCGCGGAGTGGAAGGAGCGCCAGCCGACGTCGCTCCCCGAGGATCGTTCGGCCGGATCGGTGATGTTCTACACCTCGGGCACGACAGGTCGCCCGAAAGGTGTGCGGCGCGGCCTTGCGCCGCTCGATCCTGACACCGTGGCGACGCTGTTCACGGCGTTCCTTCAGATGTTCGGCATCAAGCCCCAAGACGGGAACGTCCACCTGTGCGGGTCCCCGCTCTACCACACCGCGGTCCTCACCTTCGCGAGCTGCTCGCTCCACATGGGCCACACCCTCGTGCTCATGGACAAGTGGACGCCCGAGGGCTGCCTCAAGGCGATTGAGAGACGGCGGGTCACCACGAGCCACATGGTGCCGACGCAGTTCCATCGTCTGCTCGCGCTTCCCGCCGAGGTGCGGGCGCGCTACGACGTCTCGTCGCTGCGCACCATGGTGCATGCGGCGGCCCCGTGCCCGCCGGACATCAAGCGGAAGATGATCGAATGGTGGGGGCCAACGATCTACGAGTACTACGCGGCCACCGAAGGCGGAGGCACGCTCGTTTCGCCCCAGGAATGGCTGCGTTATCCGGGGACCGTCGGGAAGGCATGGCCGGGCTCGGCGATTCGAATCCTCGATGATGAGGGCAAGGAAAAGCCCGTGAGCGAGGCAGGCACGGTCTACATGGCGCTCGGGGCAGCGGCGTTCGAGTACCACAAGGACAAGGCCAAGACCGAGGCGAACCGCCGCGAGGGCTTCTTCACCGTGGGCGACGTCGGCTACCTGAACGAGGACGGCTATCTCTTTCTGTGCGATCGCAAGAGCGACATGATCATCTCGGGCGGCGTCAACATCTATCCCGCCGAGGTGGAGGCTGCGCTGCTGGCTCACCCCAAGGTGGGAGACGCTGCGGTCTTTGGGATTCCCGATGCCGACTGGGGCGAGCAGGTGAAGGCCGTGATCGAGCCCGCCGCAGGCGTCGACGCGAGCCCGGCTCTCGCGCAGGAGATCCTGGCGTTTTGCGCCGGTCGGATCGCAAAATACAAGATGCCGAAGAGCATCGACTTCCTGGATGCGCTGCCGCGCGACCCGAACGGGAAGCTCTACAAACGAAAGCTGCGGGACCCCTACTGGGAGGGTCGCGAGCGGAAGATCTAGCTGCGTGGATTTTGCGTTCAGCGACGAGCAGGAGCAGTTCCGGGAGACGCTGCGCCGTTTCCTCGCCGAGGCCGCGCCGATGGCCGAGGTGCGTCGCACGATGGAGACGCCCGAGGGCTTCGACAAGGCACTCTGGAAGCGAATGGCGACGGAGCTCGGGCTGCAAGGCGTGCACCTGCCGGAGAGCTATGGGGGCCAAGGCTTCTCCTTCCTCGAGCTCGGCATCGTGCAAGAGGAGCTCGGCCGGGCGCTCGTCCCGACGCCGTACTTCTCGACGGTGTGCCTTTCCGCGAACGCCATCTTGAACGCCGGCAGCGAGGCGGACCGGCGTGTGCTCGTGCCCGCGCTTGCCTCGGGGGAGAGGACGGCGAGCCTGGCATGGCTCGAGAGTTCGGGCGGCTGGGACCTCGAGAGCGTGTCCGTCGAGTGTCGGGCCGACGGGGGAAGCTTCGTTCTCGACGGCGTGAAGACGCTCGTCTCCGACGGAGGCTGCGCGGAACTTCTTCTGGTGGTGGCGCGTCTTCCGGGGACCCGAGGCGAAGAGGGGATCACGCTTCTTTGTGTCGATCGGGGGGCTTCCGGCGTGAAGCTCGAAGTGCCGCCCTCCCTCGACCCCACGCGGCGCCAGGCGCGCCTGGAGCTCGCAGGCGCCCGGGCAAAGGCCGTGGGCAGGCCCGGGAGCGCAGGCCGCGCGCTCGTGCAAACCCTGTCCGAGGCCACCGTGTGCCTTGCCTTTGAGATGATTGGCGGGGCGGCGCGCTGCCTGGAGATGGCCGTGGCCTACGCCAAGAGCCGCGTCCAGTTCGNNCCGATCGGCTCGTTTCAGGCCGTGAAGCACAAGTGCGCGGAGGTGCTCCTCGAGCTCGAGCTCGCGCGCTCGGCGGTCTACTACGCGGGCTGGGCGGCGGCGGAGTCCCGCGACGATCTTGCGCTTGCGGCCAGCGTCGCCAAGGCCGCGGGGGCGGAGGCCTACCTGCGCGCAGCAGCAGAGAACATCCAGATCCACGGCGGGGTCGGCTTCACCTTCGAGTACGACCCGCACCTCTACTACAAGCGGGCGAAGGCCTCCGAGATCCTGTTGGGCGACCCCGCGCTCCACCGCGCCAGGCTGGCCGGGAGACTCGGTCTTTAGGCCCAGTCCCTAGACCTCCGCGGTGTAGGGAGGGGAGGGGTCGTACTGGATGTAGCGCTGCACCTTGCGAGCGATCTCCGGGTTGTGGAGCTGGCCCACCAGCCAGAGCGCCATGTCGATTCCCGCGGACACCCCCGCCGACGTCACGAGCTTGCCGTCTCGTACGTAGCGCGGGCCGTCGAGGACGGTGACCTCCGGGCGCTTGCGGAACTCGGGCACGAAGGCCCAGTGGGTGGTGACGCGCTTTCCCCGGGCGAAGCCCGCCTCATGCAGGAGCAGCGATCCCGTACACACGCTCGTGATCCACGTGGCCTGTGCGCCCGCCTTGCGCAGCCAGTCGATCAGCACGGGATTCGTGACCTCGCGCCGCGTCCCGATTCCGCCGGGCACGAGCACGACGTCGAGCGCAGGGGCGCTTGCGAAGCTGTGGTCGGCGAGCACACGCAGGCCCTTCGCGCAGCGCACGGGAGCTTCGCGCTCGGCGATGGTGACCGTGCGACCTTCCCCCGTGACGCTCGCTGCGGCCGTCAGGACCTCAAAGGGGCCGACGAAGTCGAGCTCCTCCGCGTCGTCAAACAGCAGAATTCCCGTCGTGGCAGCCATGCAGAGCCTCCTTGGCTTGCGCCTTCGGCGCTAGTGGAACCGGCTTCGATAGGCGCTCGGCGAAACGCGAACCGTGCGCAAGAAAGCCCGCCGCATCACCTCGGCGCTGCCAAAGCCGCAGGCAGCCGCCACGGATTCGACGCTGTCCCGCGACTCCTCGAGCCTTCGACGTGCCGCATCGACGCGAAGGCGCAGGATGAACCTCGCGGGGGTGACACCGACCTCCCGCTGGAAAACCCGCG